>CAZSDL010000026.1:0-22252 GCA_964605635.1 uncultured Woeseiaceae bacterium | reverse complement strand
CCATCGGCGCCGATCTCGCCTATTTCGGGACACGCTTCATCGCCACAAAAGAGGCAAACGCTCCGCCCGCTTACAAGAAGATGATTGTGGAAAGTCACGCGGCGGATATCGTCTATACGTCGTTGTTTACCGGCGTGTATGGCAGCTATCTCAAGGGAAGTATCTTGAATGCCGGTATGGATCCCGACAAGTTGCCTGACGGTGAAGCGCATAAAATGAACTTCGGCAGTGGCGGCAACACGGAGGCCAAAGCCTGGCGCGATATCTGGGGCGCGGGGCAGGGCGTGGGCAGCATGCACGATGTCCCTGCCGTTGCTGAACTGGTTGACCGGCTGGAGGCAGAGTACAACGAGGCGCGCACGTCTCTTGGCAAAGATCCTGAACGAGTTGAGCGCCTATGAAAATGCCGCTCCTGCACGCATTCCTTGTAGGCGTTGGCGGCTTTGGCGGTGCGTTGCTCCGTTATGGATTGAACGGCCTGCTACTTAGACAGTTTCCCCTGACCACTTTTCCGCTCGGGACAATGGCGGTAAACCTGCTGGGTTGCCTGATGATCGGCATCGTCGTGGGACTTATCGAATCACGACAATTTTTCAGTATCGAAATGCGCTTGTTCCTGCTGGTCGGATTATTGGGCGGATTTACGACCTTTTCGACGTTTGGTATCGAGACCTTCGCATTATTTCGCAGCGAGCAGTATTTGAGCGCCGCGGCCAATATCGGACTGCAGGTGGTTGCGGGACTGTTCCTCGTCTGGGCAGGCTACACGCTGGCGTCGACGCGCTAGCCGTGGATCAAAGAATGGCCAGTACGCTCCACAAATCGTCGATCCAGTCGAGGTGTTCCGGCTTCATCAGGCAGGAGCGCAGACAGGTCACCGTCGCCGCGTTTTCTTCGAGATCGGGCCACCAGGCGCTCACCAGCGATACGGGCAGATCGATCAGCGCAAGATGCAGCCGCGCGTCGGCGGCTCGCGCGAAAATTTCACGGGCGCGGCGACTGGCGGACCGGGCATCGCGTGATTGCACGCCGAAAACAACGATATCGAGTTCCGGCGGCATCAGGGCGACGTAGCGATCGGACTGGCGCACTCGCTGCCACAAAATTCGTGCAGCGCGCAGTGACTTGTCAAGGTTGCCTGCAAACTCGCCGCCGTGCGTCATTGGCAACAAGCGCTGTGTAGCCCACAGCGCAACCGCCGCTGCCCCCGGCCGGGAGCACTCGAGGCTTATCTCGCCAAGGTGCAGGTCCGCCGACGAAAAATACGTGTACGGTGAGTCGTGCCGGTAGAGCGCGCCGACTTTCGGTTCGCTGAACAGTACACAACCACAGCCATACGGTTGATAGCCGTGCTTGTGCGGATCGATGACGATGGAATTTGCTTCGTTAACGCGCGTGAAATGTCGCCGCGTCTGCTCGTCCAGGGCTGACGCAAGCGTGAAATAGCCGCCATAGGCAGCATCCACGTGCACTCGAAAATCAAACTCACCTCGCAGGTCGAGAATCCCATCGAGCGGATCGACGGCGCCAAGACCGGTGGTGCCGAGTGTGACGACGACCGTCCCGATACCCCCGGCTTGCAAGGCCTCGCGCAGCGCCGACGTATCCAGACGACCGGCCTGGGTCGAATCAATCTTGACGAAATCGAGCCCCAGCACCTGGCTGATACGGCTGTGCGTGTAATGGGCCTGGTCCGATGCCGCGATAGCTTTGCCGGGGTGCAACTGTCCTGCCACCCACAGCGCTTCCAGGTTGGCCATCGTGCCACCGCCGCACAGGTGCCCCAGCACTTGAGGCATGCGGAACATTTGTCCCAATGCCTCGATGCACTCTTTCTCCATCGCCGAGCTGGCCCGCCCGCCGTCCAGGGCATGGTTATTCGGATTCAGCCAAAGCGACAGTGCGTAAGCGAGGCGCGCTACCGGGTGCGGTGGTTTCAGCATCTGACCGGCATAGCGCGGATGGTGATACGGGTAATTGTCCTGCATACGCGTTGCAACTTCCTGCAGGACCGCACCGACCGCCGCCGTATCGTATTGCGCAGTGAAGTCGGGCAGGTCGGAAAATCCCTCCGCGAGCGTGTCGAGGGCATCCTTGAGAATGTTCAGGTCAGCGTACAGGGACAAGGTAAGCGTCCGGGTCGGAAAAGACGCAAGCTTAGCCTAATCAAATGGGGTTGCCACTGGCCCACCGTGAGGCTGGCTTTCGCGTCCTGCTTCGGTACCATGTTGGGCTTTGTGTCACAGCGGTTGGTGGACGGTGCAACGACGAACATTTCTACAAGCGCTCGGGTCCGCCGCTGCGTTTCTCTTGGCCGGTTTTGGCCGGCGGATTGCTTCTGCAGAATCCGGCCTCGCCAAGGATATTTTTGCCTGTGGCATTGCCAGCGGCGATCCGACTGCCGATGCGGTCGTTATCTGGACGCGCATCAGCGCCCTCGGGAGCACCGGGCAGAAGAGTATTCGCTGGCAGGTCGCAACCGACGACGCCATGACCGACGTTATTGCGGCAGGCACTTCGCGCACCGAGGCAACCCGCGATTTTACCGTCAAAGTCGATGTCACCGGTTTGCCCTCCGGGCGGACCGTTTATTATCGCTTCGACATCGACGGTCACTTCTCCCCGGTAGGACGCACTCGTACTTTGCCGACAGGTGATCTGCAACTTGCAAAATTTGCGGTCGTATCCTGCTCCAATCATCCTGCCGGCTATTTCCACGCCTACCGCGAAGTTGCACAGCGCGACGATATCGACGCCGTGCTGCATCTCGGAGACTACATTTACGAATACCCAATGGGCGGGTATGCAACCGACAGGGCCGAGGCACTCGGCCGCATTCCGGATCCGCCGACAGAGTGTCTTTCTCTCGCGGACTACCGGCGCCGTCACGCGCAATACAAGCAGGACGACGATTCGCGGGCAATGCACGCGGCGCATCCACTCATCGCAGTCTGGGATGATCATGAAATCGCGAACGACGCCTGGCGGGACGGTGCAGAGAATCACCAGCCCGACGAAGGCAAGTGGTCGACGCGGCGAGACGCCGCTTTGCAGGCCTGGTTCGAATGGATGCCGATTCGCAATAATCGGCGCAACGAGCGCCGCCGAAGGGGCGTGAGCCCGATCTTCCGCGACTTTCGTTACGGCAACCTGGCCTCTGTCATTATGCTCGACACGCGCCTGTACGGCCGCGATGCACAACCCAACATGATTGGAACAGTAACCGAGCAGACAGTTACGGAAGCGATGCACGATCCGGCGCGGCGCATGCTGGGCACTCGCCAGGAGCGCTGGTTACGCAAGCGGCTGCAGGCATCCGCGGACACGGTCTGGCAAATCATCGGCCAGCAGGTCATGGTCGCGAACATGCGCTCACCCGACCTCGAACCCGTTGTGAATCTCGATGGGCCATCGTATTTTTCGCGCGACGCGCTCGAGACCGTCGTCGCCCAGAGCAAGGGCAATCCACCCAGCTTTCTCGACACCTGGAATGGCTATCCGCATGCACGAGAGGACCTGCTGGGGGATCTGGCACAACACGCCAGGAATCCTCTTGTCCTCAGCGGGGATTTACATACGGCACTGGCCGCGGAATTGAAGCCTGCCGGTGCCGAGAGACCCGTCGCTGTCGAGTTCATGACGACGTCGGTCTCGTCGCCGGGCATTGCCGCTTATCTGCCCGAAAAAACCCCCGACTCGGTTCGCGATGCCACACTGGAGCAAAATCCCGACATTCGCTTCCTGGATATTCGCCATCGCGGCTGGCTGTGCCTGACCGTAACGCCGGAGCGATGCACCGGAGAGTGGTACTTTCTCAGCACTGTGCACGACCGTGAATATCGCAGCGACTTGGCAAGGTCAGTCTGGGTTGCCGCCGGGAGAGTGGCTGACGGTCTGCATGGCTGACCGCCTGTCGATCGAGCAGTAACAACGAGCGGCGCGCAAGACGGCATGCCAAGACGGCAGTTATCCATTACGGAAGCGCGACGCATTGCGCTGGCGGCCCAGAGCCTGGACCGTCCGCGCCCGGACGGCGCAGCGGATATCCGCCACATCCGACGCGTTATAAACGAACTCGGTGTCCTGCAACTGGACTTCGTCAATGTGCTGGTGCCCGCGCATTACCTGGTGGTGTATTCGCGGCTTGGACCGTACGAGCGACAGCGTTTCGACCGGCTGGTTTACGGGCGCGGGGAGTTCACCGAACAGTGGGCGCATGAAGCCTCGATCGTGCCTGCCGATTACTGGCCTCTCCTGGCGCATCGCCGGGCCGCATTCCGTCCGTACCAGAACAGCCCGATCCGGCGGCTTCCCAACCACCATGAGTATCTGCAGCAGGCCTTGCACATCGTACGCGTCAAGGGCCCGGTAACGGGCCGTGACCTGCCGCCGGCAGCCGGTCCCGTACGCAAGGCGGGCGACTGGCACCGTTCAGTTCAGCGTTCGGCGCTCGAATACCATTTCGGCTTCGGCAACGTTGCGGTTGCGGGGCGCTTGCCCAACTTTCAGCGCCAGTATGACTTGCCCGAGCGCGTCATCAATGCCGACATCTACCGACGCGAAGTTCCGCGACACCTCGCCGAAAGAATGTTGCTATTGCAAGCCGCGCGCGCCTGCGGCATTGCCACGCTGGCAGACCTTGCCGACTACTACCGGATGACTCCATCAGACGCACGCGAGCGCGTCGCGGAGCTGGTCGAGGAGGGCGAATTGATCGAGCTGTCAGTCGACGGTTGGGCCATGCCCGCCTACCTGTCCACCGACGCTCGCCTGCCGCGCTCTGTGAATTGCCGTGCCTTATTGTCACCTTTCGACCCACTGGTGTGGTATCGGCCGCGTGCCGAACGGCTGTTCGACTTCCACTACCGGATCGAAATCTACGTACCCGGGCATCGGCGCAAATGGGGCTATTACGTTCTCCCCTTTCTACTGGACGAGACAATCGTTGCCCGCGCCGACCTCAAGGCCGACCGGGCGACGGGCCGGCTGCTGGTCCTGTCCGCGCATCCGGAAGATGGCATTGACGAAGCTCGTTGTGCTCACGAACTCGCGATCGAGCTTGGTTCGCTGGCGCGCTGGCTGGGGCTTGGTGCTGTCGCGGTGGGGCGCAAGGGGAGACTGGCGCGCGCTTTGGCGAGGGAGGTTAAAAGTGGAACTCGGGGTGGGTTTTCAGACGGTGCTTTGGGGGCGGATGGGTGAGCCGTCGAAGAAGCGCTGCAAGCGGAACTCGGACAGGTCGATGCCGGAGTCGGTGTTCGTCAGCATGCCGGCGATTGCTTTGCCGGCGCCGGGGCCGATGCCGAAGCCATGCCCGCTGAAGCCGGTCGCCAGGTGAAATCCGGGCAGCGAATCGATCGGGCAGATGATCGGCACGACGTCCGGTGAAGTTTCCACCATACCGGCCCAGGCTTCGGCAATCTCCACCTCTGCCAGTTCCGGAAACGTTGCCGCCAGGTTTTCTCGAATTTTGCGCACGACACTCGCAACCGGCTCGGGATTAAGAACCCGGTGCTTCTCGAATGGTGACTCCGCATCGAGCGCCCAGTGTTTCGGCATCGCCAGCTCCTCGAAAAACTCCTTGCCGAAGGAGAGACGCAGCACCTTGAATTCCTGCCTGAGAGCCGGAAAGAATTTCGCCGCATAACGCAATGTCGACGGCGTAATGGGGTGCAACAGGATAGAGCCGTGTGCCACGGTATATCCACCGTCCTCGCGGCGGCGAATGCCGATCTTTTTGTCAAACAGGTTGCCGTTCAATACGGCAGCAGCGGGCGCCGTCCGCACAACGGTTCCCTTTACCTTCAACTGCGGCACTGCGATGTCGAGTGAACGGCAAAACAGCGACGACCACGCACCGGCCGCGCACAGGACGGTCGATGTCCGAATCGATCCGTGTTCCGTAACCACGGACGCGACGCGACCTCCGGCAGTTTCGATACCGCGGACGGCACACGACGACAGGATGGTTGCACCCTTGGCGGCCGCGGCGCGGGCAATTGCAGGGGCGGCCTTGTGAGGCTCGGCCCGGCCATCGCTGGCCGTGTACATCGCACCGACCCATTGCGACGACGCACCGGCAACTTGTTGATCGAGTTCCCGTCCGCTGATGATACGCGTGTCCATGCCGTAGGACTTTCCGTCAGTTATCCATCTGGAAAACTCATCCAGCTCTTTCTGCTTGCGCGCC
Source organism: uncultured Woeseiaceae bacterium (assembly GCA_964605635.1). Classification (GTDB taxonomy): domain Bacteria; phylum Pseudomonadota; class Gammaproteobacteria; order Steroidobacterales; family Woeseiaceae; genus IDS-8. The sequence continues at coordinate 16,065 of CAZSDL010000026.1, read as the reverse complement.
ATGAACAGGCAACCGCCTTGCGCAAATCCGACACTCTCGCCGATGTCGGCTTCGATCTGCTGCCAGATGCGCATGCTCGCCATCATCATCGGCAATTCACGCAGGTCGCGACCCTGCTGGCGTACCCAGCCCCAGTTGCGTCCGGATTGCTCACCGGCGATATGACCCTTCTCGCACAGCACGACACTGATTCCCTGGCGAGCCAGGAACCAGGCCGTCGAAACGCCGACAATACCCCCACCAATGATGACGACATCAGCGCTGTCGGGACAGTGCCCGGGCGGAGCAAGCGGCCGGGTCCACGACTGCGAGACGGTGTTCTTTGCAAAGTTTCCAGTCATTCAGTTTGCTCGACCGCGGAGAGGGACAGTGGCATTGCGCAGGCCAGCCAACAGGAAATTGCGAATGCGGTGGTCCCGCAGCCGCATGAATGCACGAAACAGGATGGGTATCAGGAACAAGGTCAGCAATGAAGCGAAAAAGAGCCCGAATACCATGCTCGATGCCACCGGCCCCCAAAGCAAGGACTTGCCACCGAGTCCAGTTGCGAGCGAAAAAAGCCCTGCGATGGTGGTCAGCGTCGTCATGATAATCGCAATCACACGGCGGCGGGCGGCGTAGATGATAGCGTGCAGCGGCCGCATGCCCGCGGCGATGCGTGTGTTGGCGGCATCGATCAGCACGATCGCGGCGTTAACGGCAATACCCATCAACGCAACAATGCCGTAGAGCGTGTAAAGACTTAGCGGGTTTTGTGTGATGAACAGGCCGATAACCACACCGGTAAAAGCCATAGGCAAAGTCACAATGATCAACATGGGTTGAAAGTAACTGCGAAACTGCGTGGCAAGAATGAGGTAGATCAGGCCAAGGCCAAACAACGCCAGCATCAGCATGGCGTCCAGGCTCTCCTGGATATCATCGAATGCACCCGAGAAATCCAGGTCGGTTGCAGTATATTGCGACTGGATGAGCGCCCACTCATCGCGGATGCGGTTGTTCGCAGTGACCGTATTGATCACTTCTTCATCGAGATCCGCCTCGATCGTTATCGAACGTCGATAGTTATAATGTCGTATAGTGCCGGCACCGCGCGCGACGCTGCTGGTCGTCAAAGCGCGAAAGGTTGTGATTCCGCCCTGCGGCAGGGAAATCGGATCATCGAGTATTTCGTTCACATCCTGCACGGAGCGCCGGGGCCCGCGTACCCGCAACTCGACCTTTTCGCCTTCGTCACGGGTAAAAGCAATGATCTCGCCATCCAGATGCAAGCGCGTCAGCCGCAGCACTTCACCCGGCGTAAGGCCGGCCTGCCGGATTGCTCGCCCGTCAAGATCCAGGGTCAGCTCGTAGCGGCCCGGCACATCGTTGTCCAGAACGTTGGATGTCCCGTCAATGCTCTGCACAATCTGTTTCACCGCGTCCGAAGCGGCTCGCAGCTCCGCAAAGTTATCGCTTCGCACCTTGACACTGATGTCCTTGGCGACCGGCGGTCCGCCGGAGACCTCAAAGAAGGTGATCTCGGCGTTGCCGGCCGACGCAATGGCGGCATCACGCACGGCATCGACCACTTCGCTGACGTTCCGGTTTTCGGGGGTCTTCGGGTTCAGCGATACCTGGATCTGGCCGTATTGATCGCCAAACAGCGCTTCGGCATCCGTAAACTTGACGCCGGCCATGTTGGTGACTGCACGAACTTCATCGTCACGCATCAAGGGCCGGATTTGCGCCGCAACACGATCCGTCTGTGCCAGGGTAGCCTCGATCGGCGAATCGGCCGGCATTTCGACGTGCACATAAAACATTCGAATCGGGTCGAATGTGAAAAATTCAACTCGAACCCGTTCCGTGGCAATCGCAAACACGGACAGTCCAAATGCCAGGACACCGATAGCGAAAAAGCGTTTGGGACGACGAAATACGTAGGCGAGCGCTTTCGTATATCGCACGCGTAGCAGATGTGTCCAGCGGCCTCGCCAGTGGCGAAATCGTTCGTTAGCCGGCTGCGGACGTCCACTCGAGGTAATGACGTGCGACGGCAAAATCCAGAAAGCCTCGATCAGGCTGATCAGCAGGCCGACGGTCACCACCAGGGGGATTATCAGCATGAAATCGCCGAGTATGCCCGGGAGCAACATCAAAGGCGCAAACGCGGAGATTGTCGTGAACACAGCCGCCGTCACCGGCTTGCCGACTTCGCGCAAAGCATCGATCGCCGCGGTAAATGCCTCCTGGCCGCGCTGGAGCCGGTAGTACAGCGCCTCCACTACGACGACCGCGTCGTCAACCAGCATACCCAGGACAATGACGACGCCAAGCAGGACGGATACGTTCAGCGTATTGCCGGTCACGTTCAGTACTAGGAAAGTGCCGGTTATCGAAAAAGCAATGCCCAGAGTGACGAACGAGGCAATGCGCAATCCCAGGAAAACCCAGCACACGCCGAGCACCAGGAAGAGCCCGACGAGCGCATTGCGTTGCATTACCGTCAAGGCCTGGCGGGTTTGCGTCGTCTGGTCGTCGGTCAGATACAGATCAATGCCGGTTTCGCCGAGTACGCGATTTTTGTCATCCACGTATTGATTGATGCGATCGACCAGGTCGAGCGTATTCGTGAACGCCACCTTGGTGATTGCCATGGACACTGCCGGTCGATCATTGAAGCTGACCAACTGTTGCGGCTCATTACGGCCGCGCCGAACTTCAGCAACCTGGTCGAGTGCAATTTTTTGCTGTGGAGCTCCGCGCCGCGATATAAGGAACCCTGCCAATTCGTTGGGTTCGACGGTCTTTCCGCGAACGCGAATGAGCCAGGCCTCACTGCCAACCTCGATTTCGCCCGCCGTGACGTCACGATAGGCCTCGCGCAGCTGGTCAGCGATATCCACAGCGGTCAGTCCGCTCGCGGCCAGTTCCTGCGGATTGATTTCGATCTGTAACTCGGGTTCGTTAAATCCGAACGCCTGGACACGATCGACACCGATCAGTCGTTCCAGTTCGTCCTTGATTATGCGCGACTGGCGGCGCAACCGTTCGTCATCGGCCTGGCCGGCAACCACCACTGTTGCTGTGGGAAAACCGTTCGAGGTCGTGATCTCCAGGACGTACGGATCTTTGACGTCCTCGGGCAGCTCGTCATTGGTTTTGCTCTGTATCTCCCGCCGCAGGTCAGTCACGCGCTTGTCGAATTCGCGCTCCGAAAGATCGCGAAAACGGACCAGGATATCGGAGACGTTCTCGCGCGAACTGCTGCTGACGAAACGGATGTCCTGCACATTGCGCAGAGCATCCTCGAGCGGCCCGGTAACGAGTTCCTCCACGTCCGCAGCCGTTGCCCCCGGCAATACCGTATTGATATTGACGAAATTGAAATTGATCTCCGGATCCTGCTCGCGCGGCATTTGCAGGTAGGAAAGAATCCCCATCAGCAAAACAACGGAAAACAGGATATTGACCAACGGGTGGTTGGTCAGAAGTGTGCGAACCAGCTTCATTCCTGCGAGATCTGCAGCGCGTCACCGTCCTGCAGCCGGACGTGACCTCGTGTCACGATCAGCGTATCCCCCGGCAGATCAACGGCAGCAGGCCTGCCTTCCTGCGCTGAAGGAATGGCGACAAAGCGAGCGCGGCCGTTTTCTGCCGTAAATACGCCGAAGCGGCTGTCACGCTGTACAACCAACGCCACCGGTAACAGCGCAGAGGCCTCGTTCCAGACGAGATCACCGCTGGAACCTATGGGTGCCGTTTCGTCGACAAAGTGAAAGCGACCGCGTTGCTTGCGGGTGTCCGGCTCAATCACGCTTGACAACCTCGCCAATGTCACTCGCCATTCCCGGCCCTGGGTGATAAATCGCAGGTAATCGGTGTCCGACAACGACGCGGCGTAGCGCGGATCGATCTCGGCGTCTACTTCCGGACCGGTCGTCTGCACGATCGTCATCAGCGGGCTTCCCGGCGTCGCCAGGTTGCCGACCTGTGCACTACGTTCAACGACAACGGCATCGAAAGGCGCACGCACGTCTGTCCGGGCCACTTCGAGTCGTGCCGCACGTATGAGCACGCGCTGCCGCTCGCGATTCGCTGCCAGCACAGCAACGGCTGTCTGCCGGTTGACCAGCTCGTCATCAGAGACAAAGGCCTTATCCAGCAACTCCTCCGTTCTGGCCAGTCGTTGTTCGGCTTCCGCAACCTGCGCGTCCAGCGCCTGCAGATCTGCCACCGCGCGGGCCAACGCCAGCCGGGCATCTGCCGCATCCAGCCGCACGAGCAATGCCCCTTCGACAACGTCAGCGCCGACATCCACGGCAATTTCTTCGATCAGTGCCGTAATCTGCGAGGCGACTACGGAGCGGTTGGCCGGCAACACCACGGCCGGGGAGCGGATTTCACGGTCAACCTGGATATCCGCCAGTCGTTGGACGGCGACCGGCGTAGCACCCTCGGCAGCAAGCGGGGGAGAAATGAGCAAAGCTGGCAGCAACAACAATCCCAGCAGGAGAAACGTCCGCCATATGCGACTCCTGCCTGCGGGCGCGGTATTCGTAGTATTTCCGGTGCTCATTTCGCGAGGTTTACAGGGCCAGCCAATATCCGCCGATTCAAGCGGGGACAATTGACCTGCAAAGGGAATCTTGGGTCTAATGGTTTGCTGCAAGCGCGCGATTATAGCTTCGCTCCAGCCGATAATGCAGTAACGAGTTGTAACATTGCCTACCTTGAGGAACGCTTCGCATGTCAAGCCGAATGACCCACCTGCGTATCTTCCGTTTGACGGCCATGGCTGCACTGGCTTGCATAGCCCTGCAGCCAGCCCTGCCCGTTGAAACACCCCTCGATTCGCGGACTTCCGCGGCTCTGGACGCGGCGCTGAAGGGCGATCATCGCAGCGCTGCCAACAAGGCACGCGACCGGTTTCGCAATCCCAGGGAAACACTTGCCTTTTTTGGTTTTCGCTCGGATATGACGGTAGTTGAAATCTGGCCGGGCGGAGGCTGGTATACAGAGATCCTTGCGCCGGCCCTGCAGGAGCAAGGGAAGCTCTACGCGACACAGTACGGTGTCAATCCGCCATTCGCCTACCAGCGACAATATTTTGGCGCATTCCTGACCAAGGCAGGTACGACCCCTGAAGTTTACCGGGACGTCGTTATCACGCACCTCGATTTTCCCGATCAGCTCGAGGTAGCCCCACCCGGGTCAGCAGACCTTGTCGTGACCTTTCGCAACGTGCACAACTGGTTCGATCCGGGCTACGGGCAGGATGCGCCACGCATGGGATTCAAAGCCATGTTCGATGCGCTGAAACCGGGTGGCACGCTCGGTATTGTGGATCATCGGTGGCCTGACCCCGAAACAGAAGACCCGACTGCCGCGAATGGCTATATCTCGGAGCAACGCACGATCGAGTTTGCCGAAGCCGCGGGTTTCGAGTTCGCAGGCCGCTCTGATATCAATCGAAATCCGCGCGATACCCACGACCATCCGGAAGGCGTGTGGACTTTGCCGCCATCACTTTCGCTCGGCGACCAGGACAAGGATCGCTACACAGCGATCGGCGAGTCGGATCGATTCACCATCAAATTCACGAAGCCAGCCCGTTGAGTCATGCTCGAGCACTTTCCCGCAGCGCAGATTCCATCGCCGGATTCACGGTGAAGTCCGGCAAGCTAATACTGGTTGCGCTTCTTATCGTCATGGCTGCATGTGCCAGCCGTGAGATTTTATTAGCAAAGAGTCCGGAAGCGCCGGCCGGCGTGGACCTGACTGGCAACTGGAAATTGCGCAATGACCCGGCCGCCGATCAGCGATTGATCGACAACGCCATTCGCCGTACTGACGATGTCGACGACAGGATCGTGCTGCGTCCTCCAGAGCCGCAGGCGCGGGGCGCCAGACCGTCACGAAATCGGGGAGGGCTCGTATACGTTTACCTGCAGAATGGCGAGAATCTGAAGATCACGCAGACGGACGCCGGACTCTTTATCAGCTTCGACCGAGCCGTGGTCGTGGAATACCGCTTTGGGGAAAACCGCGAAGTCCGCATTGGACCCGTCAATGCCGATCGGGTGTCCGGCTGGGAAAACCAGGCCTATGTTGCAGAAACGCTGGACCAGAATAATATGAAACTGACTGAGCGCTTTGCGCTTGCCGAAGGCGGACGTATATTGCGCAGGACGATCACGTTGCGCGGCAAGAACATGGACGAAGCTACGATCTTCCAGACATTCGATCGCCTGGACTGATCGGGAGGGCGTCTCAACTGCCGGGCACAGTGATTACCGGTTCGGTCACCTGGTAAGCAGTCAGGACGGCGCGCACCCTTAGCTTTCCGCCGCGATGCTGTTCTATCACCACCGGCAGGAATCCCAGCTCTCTTGCGCACCATAGTGTCGTAATTCGCGAAGAGTTTTCCTTGTTGTGCTGGATTCCTGTCGCCTGGAACGTGCCGTAGGGCGTTTTCACCTGCCGCTCGCCGATGTTTCTTACTTCCAGTATTTTGAGCTCGTCGCCGTCCAGCAGTGAGTAACGGCTGCTGGTTTGTCCTTGCAGCAAATCGAGCATCAATTCGTATTGAATTGATACCCGGTCGTGCACACGACCTTCGAGTTCCCACTGGAACTCAACGTCATTCACGCTGCCATTGACGGTATTCTCGCGCCAGTCGAAGTCCAGGTTCACCGTCTGGTTATCGGACGAAAGGGTATCAATAGACCGATATTGCGCCGGCTGAACGCCATCGATGTCGGTCAGGAAGAAGGAACTCTCCTGTATGGCACCTCGAGCAACAATACGCGACATTCCAGTAGGTTCGATAACCGAGTTGGCCATGAATCCCGACCCTGCCGCCGTGACTTCAGAAGTCAGGGTGCCGCCCAGCACCGAAATCTTGACGTCGTATTGCGCTTTGTGCGGCGTCAGTGACGGCGCATCCGCAACCGGACCCGCCGAGGCCGCGGAGCCAAGACAAATCACAATGAGCCCTCGAACAGCCATTCGCAAAGTATTCTGCACGGGATTCACATGCTCCTCATCGGTTCGAAAACCGCTTCACCTGGACCCCAGCGCGCGGCTGGACTCTTCCATCAGCGACATAATGGCGTCCTGCATGCGGCGACGATACTCTTCAATTCGATCGAGTGGCGTATCCTGCGGAACAATAATGGGTTCACCGATCGCCAACACGACCCGACTGAACGGTTTCGGGATCATAAAATCGTCCCAGCGCCTGAGGTACCAGGCCTTTTCCGCAGCACATGCAAGCGGCACCAGTGGCACGTTCGCAATGCGCGCCATCAGGACCGCGCCGGCCTTGAATTCGTACTTCGGCCCGTTCGGGCCATCGGCAGTGGTGACGATAGAGGTGCCGCGTCGCAAAACGTCGCGCATATCTCTCAGGACCAGTGCACCGGTCTGGTTGGCCGATCCGCGAATAACCTCTGCGCCCCAGGCACGCGCGATGCGACCGGGCACTTCGCCATCAACGGAGGCGGAAATCAGGAAACAGGCGCGGAAGCCCTCGCGAATCCATTCGCGAATCATGTTTGTGCACAGCAAGTGCTGCTGATGCCAGTAACACGGTGCGCTGACAACACCCTCGGCAACGATCCGCTTGCTGATATCCTCGCCGATCACCTTTTCGACACGGTAGCTCCACCACAACAGCCGAACGGCACCGCGCAGAACCGGGAGGCCCAGAAAATAGTACAGGCGGCGGGGCAGGGACATGCGACGCGACGAGGCCGCGCTGCGCCGCGACTCGACATCGCTATAGTCGACTTTTACACTTCGATTGGACATTTTCGGCATTGGCCTTTCAGCGGAGCAGGCACCGGCAGTCTGCAGTCGCCTCTCCAGTTCCTCCCACAATGCCGGTTCAGGTATGAACAGTGAATGAACAGCAGCAGTGTGCAGGATTGGTCGCGCAACGGTCAATGAAGAACCAATGAGTTCCAGTCCGTCAGCCTGCCGGCGCCCCCCCGGACCCGCCGAGCCCGTTTCACTGGGGGTAGATCCGGCCACCCTGGATATCCTGCAATTGGCCTGCAATGAGTTCGGCAATATCGTCGCATTCACAAAGCCGAACGGGCGGATAGCGTATTTCATCAACGATCCGGCCGAGATTCGCCGCATGCTGGTCAGGCAACACGCCAACTACGTCAAAGGCCCTGGATTCGAGCGGGTGAAGATGTTGCTTGGCAATGGGCTGATCGTCAGCGACGGTGATGTCTGGCGACGATCAAGAACCATGATCCAGCCGGCCTTCAGCCGCGCCAACGTGCATCAACTGATCGAGCTGATGGTGCAATGCTGCGAAAAACGCAATCAGCGCTGGACTGCGGCAGCCGCGGCAGGCGAGGTACTCAACATCACACAGGAAACCAACGACTTTGCTCTCGAGTTGATACTTCGTTCGATCTTCGGCGCAGATTACGATCGCTTCGTGCTCGCCGATGGAATCAATCCGTTCGCATTCCTCAGTGACGATTCGACCCGGGACTTGGGTGTTGTCCTGAAGGTGCGGGAATTACGCCAGCTGGTGCTGGGGGTGATCGGCGAACGGCGCCGCGATACATCCGAACGTGATTACGATTTTCTGGGTGCCTACGTCAACGCTCGCGACAAATCCGGCAAGGCCTTCGATGACGATGAGCTGTTGGACGAGCTCATGACCCTGATCATTGCCGGCTACGAGACGTCAGCAGGTACCCTCAACTGGGCGTGGTATCTGCTCGCGCGCTATCCGCACCTGCATGAGACCCTGGTCGGCGAAGCCCGAACGCACCTACCCGGCACGCAAGCAATCAATAGTGAAAGCATCAGTGGCATGCGTTACGCACAAGCTTTTCTCGAGGAAACATTGCGCCTCTACCCACCGGTCTGGATCTTTTCGCGACGTGCCATCGCGGATGACAACCTGGATGACTACGATTTGCCAGCCGGCACGGACATCTACCTGTCGCCGTACATTCTGCATCGCTCCGAAAGCTTTTGGCCGCAACCGCTAACTGTCGATCCCGCGCGATTTGACACCGCACCCGGTAGCGCAAAAGGCGAGCTGGCGTATTTTCCTTTTTCCCTCGGCCCAAGGCGCTGCCTTGGCGAGTATTTTTCATTCCTGGAGATGAAGATTCACTTAGGTCTGCTGGCGCAGAAATTCAACATGCAACCGGTTGACGATGCAGAGCCGTTGCTGGACCTTGGCATCAATTTAAGGTCACAATCGGACATATTTCTTCGCCCCGGCCTTCGCGTCCCCTCGAAATGAAGCTTTACGACAGCCTGCCTGCCATGTTGCACGATGCGCGTGGCAAAAATCGCGCAATTCGCTTCATCGATGGTGAAAAGGACGAAATCGTCGTTACCTTCGACGAACTTTGGAGCCGTGCGCTGCGTTTTCTTGGCACGCTGCAAAGCCGGGGCATTAAGCCGCATGACGAGCTGGTCATTTTTACCCGGTCGAACGAATCCTTCGTCATAGCGTTCTGGGCGGCACTGCTCGGCGGCATTGTACCGGTGCCGGTCGCCGTGGGCATAAGCGATGAACACCGCCTTAAGCTCTTTCGCATCCTGCAGAAAATGGATCGGGGTACCCTGTTTACTGAGGTAGATTTACTGGATCGACTCCGTGAGTTTGCAAAGGCACATAAGATGCCGGAGCTACTCGAATCGCAGTTGCAGCGTGCCATCCTGAGTGATTCCGGGGAGGAGGGCGACGACGGCGACCTGCATTCTGTTACTGCAGACGACAATGCCTTCATCCAGTTTTCATCAGGGTCGACCAGTGAACCGAAAGGCGTGCGACTGACGCATCGCAATCTGGCTACCAACATTCGCGCCATCATCGAGGGCATCAGCTGGAACGAAACAGAAAGCAGCCTGAGCTGGATGCCATTGACACACGACATGGGCCTGATCGGCTATCACCTGTGTGCTCTTGCCGCAGGTATGAATCATGCGGTTATGGACACAAGCCTGTTCGTGCGTCGACCGTTGCTGTGGATAAGCAAAGCCAGTGAGCTGCGCGCCACTCAACTGTGTTCACCGAACTTTGGCTACAAGCATTTCCTGAAGTTGTTCAATCGCAAGGGTTTGCAGAACGTGGACCTTGGTGCCGTACGCCTCGTTTTGAATGGTGCCGAACCGATCTCGTTCGAACTTTGCGAGCAGTTTCTCGACGCACTGGCACCGTTCGGATTGGCGCACAGCGCTATGCTCCCGGTATACGGGCTTGCTGAAGCCACTGTAGCCGTCGCCTTTCCGGAAATCGGCCGGGATTTTGAACGGATTGTAGTCCACCGCCACAGCTTGCGAGTGGGGTCCCCCTACGAGCCGGCACGAGACGGCGATACCGATGCTGTCAGCTTCGTAAAGGTTGGAAAAGCCGTTCGCGATTGCGAGATTCGCCTGACCGATGAACACGACCGGGTCGTCGACAGCGGCATCGTGGGGCATATCCAGATTCGTGGCGACAACGTTACGCGCGGCCTGTACCGCAACGCCGAGGCGGAAGCCGCAATGTTTACGACCGACGCATGGCTGCGCACCGGCGATTGCGGCGTCTTCGTCGACGGTGATCTCGTGATAACCGGCCGCTCAAAGGACATAATCATTGTCAATGGGCAGAATTATTATCCGCATGACCTCGAGGGCATTGTCGCCGGCATCGACGGTCTCGATCTGGGCAAAGTCGTTGTCTGCGGCGTCAACGACGAGCGCCAGCACGGTGAACAGCTACTCGTGTTCGTTTTGCATCGTGGTGAGCTGACAGACTTTCATGCGCTTGCGCAAACGATTGTAGCGACGGTAGCTGCACGCACCACGTTGCAAGTAGATCAGGTCATACCGGTCAGCCGCATCCCCAAAACGACCAGTGGTAAAGTACAGCGAGGACAACTGGCCACGGCATACCTGGATGGCGAATACAATCAGGCTGTCGCGGAGCTGTCCGCGCTGAGCCGGCAAAAAGCACCTGCCGATGACGGGGAGAATGATCTCGTCAGGGAACTGGAAGGGATTTGTCGGGAATTTTCGAGGGATCGACCCATTGGCCCTGACGACAACCTGTTTGAAGTCGGCGTCAGTTCATTGACCCTGACTGAAATCGTCCTGGCCATCGACGAAAAATACCCCGGAAAAGTCGATATCAGCGACCTTTTTGACTATCCGACGATCCGCGAACTTGCTACGTTCCTGCAACGCTCACCGCAGGCCGAAACGGCCTGAGCCGCCTGGGAAACCGCTGCAATGAAATATGCACAAATTGCCGGCACCGGCAGCTATTTGCCGGAACGGATCATGTCGAACGAGGACTTCGAGAAATTTGTCGATACCTCCGATGCGTGGATTCAGGAGCGCACAGGGATCAAGCGCCGCCGCATAGCCGCGGATTACGAAAAAACCTCGGACCTCGCGCTGGCTGCCGCTCGCAGTACTTTACTGGCAGCAGATACCGATGCTGCCGAAGTCGATCTGCTCATTGTCGCCACATCGACTCCGGACAAGGTGTTTCCGGCTACGGCTTGCATCGTGCAGAAACATCTCAATATAAAGAACTTTCCTGCGTTCGATGTTAATGCCGCATGCTCGGGTTTTATTTATGCGCTGGATGTCGCGAATCGCTTCGTGCGGACCGGCGGTGCGCGCTGCGCGCTTGTCATCGGCGCGGAAATCTATTCAAGGATCCTCAACTGGAAAGATCGCACAACGTGCGTGCTCTTCGGTGACGGAGCAGGGGCGGTACTGCTGCGAGCTGCGGATGAACCCGGCATTATTTCGACGCATGCTCACGCCGACGGCGCCTTCGAAGGGCTGTTGCACGTGCCGCCCGGAGTTTCATCGGGTTGCGGCGATGTTCGGGCGGGCAGGGGATGCATCGAAATGGAAGGGCGGGAAGTATTTCGCAAGGCTGTTGGCACACTCGACATCATTGCGACCGAGACGCTCGTTAACAATGGTATTGCGGCTGACAATATCGACTGGCTGATTCCACATCAGGCCAACATGCGCATAATCGTGGCCACCGCCAGGAAGCTCAATCTGCCGATGGAGCGGGTCGTGGTTACAGTGGATGAGCATGCCAATACATCCAGTGCGTCCATTCCGCTCGCGCTCGACGTCGCTGTGCGGGACGGTCGCATTCAACGCGGCGACATGCTGCTGTTCGAGGCATTCGGTGCCGGATTCACATGGGGCTCCGCGCTGGTTCGCTACTGAAACTCGCGCACAGGCACGGCCGCATGGCGGCAGCAGATCGGCACTTGTCGCAGCGCAGCGGCTGTCCGCCGCTTCGTGTGATAGCCTAGCGCCTTGGTTAGATCTTTAATGAACTGGGAGAAATGATGAGCGATGACAGCCGTTACAAAGAGGCGCTGAGAGTGCCTTCGGAGGTTTATCGCCATCCCGGCGCGGTCGTCCGGGACAACGCCTTGAGCGACCGGCAAAAGCTTGAAGTCCTTGAACATTGGGAAGCGGAAGCCGTCCAGATACAGACATCCGAGAGCGAAGGACTGACGGGCGGCGAACGAAGCTTACTGCCCGAGATCAAGCGGGCAATCCGCGAAATCCGGGAAAAATAGCGCCCGCCTCAGACACCCCGTTGCAGGGCGGCGATGCGCTCCTGAATCGGCGGATGACTCATGAACAGTCGCTTGAGGCCCTGGCCGTCTCGCCCGGAGATGCCGAAGGCTTCCAGGCTTTCGGGCAATTGCGCGGGACCGCGCTGATCGAGTCGGGCCAGCGCGTTAATCATGGGCTGCTTGCCATTCAGCTTTGCAGACCCGGCATCCGCACGGAATTCCCGATGGCGCGATACCCACATGACGATGATGCTTGCGAGAACACCAAGCACCAATTGGGCCACGATGACCGAGACGAAATAGCCGATCCCGTATCCCCGGTCGTTCTTGAGCACGACACGATCGACGATGTGCCCGACTATGCGTGACAGGAAAATGACGAAGGTATTGACCACGCCCTGCACGAGCGTCAGGGTCACCATGTCGCCGTTTGCGACGTGTGCGATCTCATGCGCCAGTACGGCCTCGACCTCATCTTTTTTCATGCCCCGCAGCAGACCCGTGCTGACCGCCACGAGAGCGCTATTGCGTCGAGCGCCGGTCGCGAATGCATTCATATCCGGTGCGTCGTAAATGGCGATTTCCGGCATGTCGATGCCTGCCTGTTGAGAGAGCCGCTGCACAGTGCCAAAGAGCCAGGCCTCGGTATCGTTGGAAGGGCTTTCAATCACTTTCGCGCCGGTGGAGCGCTTGGCCATCCATTTTGACAGTGCCAGCGAAATGAATGAGCCGCCGAACCCGATCACAACGGAGAGAATAAGCAGCGCTTCGTAGTTGATGCCGGTGCCGGACTCATCAAGTATCTGATCGACACCCAACAGGCGCAGAACGACACTTAATACCAGTAGAACGGCCAGGTTGGTGGCAATGAACAGCGCGACACGCTTAAACATCAATTTACTCCGGTCAGTCCAGCGTCAATGGGGTCGATTTATGGGTGATTCGGCAATTTTCAAGTTGCCGTGCCTGCCGAGACACGCTTGCCCATTATGCCTTGACTGCCTGGCAGGCGCGGAATTCCGGTTTGGAATTGAGCGACCGCCCGGCCGTGTGGTAAAAGCAACCGTATCGTGCAGCCGCGCCTCCCCTGAGCTACAGCAGCGCAACAGCAGGAATTCTTATGCAAGACGGTACGCTCAAGCGCCTGTCGGCGTTCACCGATGTAGCAACGGGTGGCAACCCGGCCGGGGTGTGGATCGGCGATGCGCTTCCCGATCCGGAAACAATGCTGCGCATAGCAGGGGAGGTTGGCTATTCCGAGACCGTATTTCTTGCCCCCCGCACCGGACCGGATCGCCTTGCGCGTTATTACAGTCCGGAGGCTGAAGTGTCGTTCTGTGGCCACGCAACGATAGCCGCCGGCATCGTTTTGGGTCGCGGCAGCGGGGAAGGAACTTATCGGCTATCGACAGCGGTGGGCGAGGTGCCGGTCAGCGTTTCCCGTCACGGTGAGAAATTGCTGGCATCGTTGCGCTCGGTCGCGACGAAACATGAACCTGTCCCTGCGCAATTGCTGGACAGTGCGCTTGGAACACTGGGCTGGTCGTCGAATGAACTTGACTCATCGATTCCGCCTGCAAGGGCCTACGCGGGTGCATGGCACCTGATCCTGGCGACCGCAAGCAAGGCTCGTCTTACTGATCTCGAATACGATTTCCAATCGCTCAAGACACTCATGCAGAGGGAGAATCTGACTACGCTGCAACTGGTCTGGCGCGAGCACATCGATTTGTTTCATGCTCGAAATCCGTTCCCGGTAGGCGGCGTCGTTGAAGACCCGGCAACCGGTGCCGCCGCCGCAGCCCTGGGTGGGTATCTGCGCGACGCGGGGCTCATTACCACGCCATTCCGATTTGTGATCCTGCAGGGTGAAGCAATGGGTCGCCCGAGCGTCCTCGATGTGGATGTACCTGAAACTGGCGGAATCATCGTGACCGGCTCGGCCATCGACATCAATACAAGGGAAGCTGTCGATTCCAGGGAACCCCAGGCGACCGTTTAATAGTGGAGTTGCCCGGGAGACCTTTATGAAATACCTGTGCCTTGCGTACGAAGAAGAAAAAGTATTGAGCGACCTGACGCCCGATGAATGGGCTGCACTCCGTATCGAAACCCTGACGCGCGAACAACTCGGTGGGTTCTTTCTCATCGAAGCGCGGGACATGAATGCCGCGATCCAGATTGCGGCCAAGTGGCCGTCGGCGCGACTGGGAAGCATTGAGGTTCGGCCGGTTGAGGAAGAACTGCGAACAGAGAAGCGGTATGCGTGACTTGACCGGGATCTTTGACCGTTACCCATGCAGGGCGCCGTACTGTTTGCTGTAGCGATGCCGCGGGACGCGTGCGGCTGAGCTTTGCGTATACTCGCCGTCATGAAAATTCTGTCACTATCGATCATCGCCATGGCCTGGGCGCTTGTGGCACCGCCTGCGGCAGGGCAAGCGCGCCTGGATCCTGGGGCTCTGGAGCTGGCCTCGGTACAGGCAGCGGTCGCCGACCTTGCAAGCGGCGAACTGCTATTCACAAAGCATGCCGACCGGCAGGTGCCGATCGCCTCGGTGACCAAACTGATGAGCGCGGTGGTCGTGCTCGACTCCGGCGCGCCGCTGGATGAATGGCTGACCATCGTGCCGCGTGCCGAGCGCGCACCGGTGAATGCCTACTCGCGCATCCGCATCGGGTCGGAGCTGCGCCGGGCCGATCTCCTGCGCATTACGCTGATGGCGTCGGAGAATTACGCCGCCTACGTGCTCTCGCGTCATCATCCGGGCGGCCGCGAGGCCTTCGTTGCGGCGATGAACGACAAGGCTGCTGAACTGGGCATGCACAACAGCCATTTTGTGGATGCCAGTGGCCTGTCCGCGCAAAACCGTTCCACCGCCGCGGACCTGCTGCGCCTGGTGGCGGCAGCCATGGACTACGAGCTCATCCGGGACTACACGCGCACCACGGGCTTCACGGCGCAGTTCCGCAATCCGCGCTACACACTCCAGTACGGCAACACTAACCTGCTGGTGCATCGGGAGAGCTGGGACGTTGCGCTGAGCAAGACCGGCTACCTGCAGGTCGCGGGTCGCTGCCTTGCAATGGTTGCCAATATTGACGGCCGACCGATCGCGATGGTGCTGCTGGATTCGCTGGGCACGCGCACACCGCTGGGCGATGCCGGGCGCATCGGTCGCTGGCTGCGCACCGGGCAGGGCGGCAGTGTTGCGGGCGCGGCGCGCGACTATGAACGCCAGCGACAGCGTGACTACGCCCGCTAGCCGCGTCCGGCAAATTTGCGCCTCGAAAATTTACTGCCGTGACCGGGTAGTTGCGGCGTGGCTGTTCTGTGCGTCGGTGGTGTACGCGATTGAATACGTACCCCACGATGGTCAATTCTGCCTATCCCGGCCAGCCTCTGCCACGAGGCTTCTTTGAACTCCGGGGCCCATCCTATACTGCGTGTAATGTATATTATGTTAAATAATACATCTATCGAGGGTCG
>CAZSDL010000025.1:0-23615 GCA_964605635.1 uncultured Woeseiaceae bacterium | reverse complement strand
CTATCATCCTGATGGAAGACGCCACTACCATACAAGCGCGCCCTGCGCGCGAATGCGGCAACGACCAAACTTTTCCCGTTCGCGCGCAGGGCGCGCTCCTACCCTTGCTCTGACCGCTGTAGAGCCCGTACACGGCCGGAAAAATAATGGGCTAGCGCGAGCCGGCGCTGCCTGCGCGTGACGCGGAACGGCCGCTGGCGGCGACCCTTTCCCGCCAGCGGGCGGCGGCCGGGTCCGTTTGCGTAATGGCGCTGCGGATGTGCGCGAGTTCGCCGCTTCTTTGCAAGCGTACTTCGTTACCTGCAATTACTAGTCCGAGGCGCGCGAACAGCGGGCGCGTATCCGGGAATCCGGCCGTATCGGCATAACGCCGGTACAGCGCCATGAACACCGGGGTGCTTGCCAGCAAATCGAGCGTTTCGAAAAGTTCCGTGCCGCTCCAGACACGATCCGAAGGCAGGCAGCAGCTCTGCAGGCGACTCATGACGTCATCCAGCGTTTCACTGCCGCCGGACTTTTCGCGCAATTCGACATCCGCCATTAGCGCCAGCGCGGCACCGCTCCAGTAGGTTTTCATGCGGGCTTCGCGATGATTGCCGGCGGTGGCTTCGTTCGGCGACAGCTCCGGTCGCGAACGACGTCCGCGTTCGAAGCCTTCGTATAATTCCTGCCACGCCTTTTGCCGGTCGTAAGCGCCGGAGCGGGCGAGCAGCACGTTCTGGTAGTACTGAGCAAAACCTTCGGACACCCAGCGATGCCGTTGTTCGACATACGGCAGCAACAGGTGACTGAACTCGTGGGTTGCTGTCCAGTCGCGGAGCAGGGTATCCAGGGATTGCCGCCGGTCAACGTGCATCTCGACGGATTCGCCACCATCGCGAATAACCTGTCCATGCGGCACGGCATCCGAGCCACGTCGCCCGCTATCCACGGGAACGATCACTACTTGGGGCGACGGATGCGGAAAGCGTCCATAGGCGAGAGACACGTCGGTAGCCGTAGCGCGAATCCACTCGGCAATCGTGTCCGCATCGAGGTCTGTTTCACCCGGGGAGTGACTGCGCAGGACGGCAACCCGGAGCCTGGCACCCGGGACGTCGACCTCGCGGTAGTCGAACGTGCCGAATACGGCCGGTGCATGCGAGCTTTCCGGCGATTGCGGCAATCGAAAGTCGAACGGTCCGGAGTCGCTCCGCGGCCAGGGCACACTGATCTGCATGTTCTCCGGCAGATGGAAGCGCACATTGATTTCGTTGCCATCCGTCAGTCGCGGTCGCCACAGCCACAAAGACGGTGAGATCACCCGATTGTCTTTCGCGAGCGTGCGGTTCATGCGTTCGTGGCGGGCAGCCTTCGCGAGGTCCACGGTGTAATTCATGCATTGCACGCCCTCGACCGGCAGCATCATGCGGCGGTTCCGGAACCGTATCGGATTGTCGCTGCCGCAATCCCAGGCCGCGATCAGGAAATCGCCGGCGTCGCTGGATCGTGCGGTAACGGAGTCTACGGGACCGCGAAAGCGCGCCTCGACCCACATACGCTCCATCCCGGCGTCGATTTCGACCCAGTACTCATGATTGCCGGTTAAACCGCCGGCGAGCGAAATGCCCGGGAAACAAGCGCAAGCGGCTGTCGCGAGAACCGGTATGCCAAGCGTCTGCCGCAGGAATTTCGCGAGAATCAGGTGCATATGCAAATACATACTCATGCCAGATAAACACGCGTCCGGAAGGGCCGGTGGGTCCGCCGCAGCCTTGGCGGCGAGCGCGCTCAATGCGAAGCATTATGCGGTGGTCACGAATCCATGAAATACTTCGCGGTGCCGATTGTGAAAAAGTTCACATTCTGGAAAAAAAACAGTGCGGTAGTGCCTGTTTCTGCTCATACGCCAGCGTCCGGGGTGCAGATCGGCACAAATGGAAATGATCGAATCAAAACGGAAGGAGAATGAAGTGAGCAAAATTGCAAGACGCCAGTTCATACAGTTGTCCGCGGTTGCGGCCGCCGGTTGTTTTGTGCGCCCCGGGAATCCGGTACAAGCGGAGGAGCAACCGAAACTTGCTGAAGACGATCCCATGGCGCGATCGCTGAAATACGTGCACGACGCCAGCAAGGTCGATCCGGCATCGCGGCCGAATCCTGCAGAGGTGCAGGATTGTGCCAACTGCGCGCTGATACAGGGCGATGAGGGCGAGCAATGGCGGCCTTGCCAGATATTTCCCGGCAAGCTGGTCAACAACGACGGCTGGTGCTCGGTGTGGGCGCCACAGGCCTGAACAGGGCCGGCTGACACGTCCCGGCCCCGGCACGCCCGGGGCCGGGGTTTTGCCAGGCAACGCCACCCCCTGACTTGAAACCACTCGTCCGGCATTTCTATCACGAACCGACCGGTACGCTGTCGTACGTCGTCAGCGATCCGCAGAGTCGCGCGGCGGCCATTATCGATCCGGTGCTGGATTTCTCCATTATCACCGGTGGCACCAATACCGGCCCGGCGCAGGCGCTCATCGACTACGTGCGCGACGAATCGCTTACGGTCGAGTGGCTACTCGAAACCCATGCGCATGCCGATCACCTGAGTTCTGCGCAATACCTGCAACGCGAACTGGGTGCGCCGATCGCCATCGGGCGCGGCATTCGCGTCGTGCAGTCGCATTTTGCCGGCGTGTTTAACCTGAAGCCGCCGTTCATGACCGACGGAAGCCAGTTCGATCGGCTCTTCGACTCAGACGATACATTTCGCATCGGCGATCTGGAGTGCCGGGTCATCAATACGCCTGGCCACACCAGTGACAGCATCACCTACCTGATCGGCGATGCCGCGTTCGTCGGCGATAGCCTGTTCATGCCGGATTACGGTACGGCCCGGTGCGACTTTCCGGGTGGCGACGCCGGGCTGCTTTATGATTCCATCCAGGCCCTGTTCGCTCTGCCGGACGACACACGCCTGTTCATGTGCCATGACTATCCGCCCGACGGTCGCCCGCCGCGCTTCGAAGTGCCGCTGTCCGAGCAGAAAGCCAACAACATCCATGTGAAGCAGGGCACGACCAAAGCCGGGTTCGTTGCGATGCGGGAACAGCGTGACGCAACGCTGTCACTGCCGAAGCTGCTGCTGCCCGCCATCCAGGTCAATATTCGCGCGGGCCACCTGCCCGATGCAGAAGACAACAATGTCGCCTACCTGAAGATCCCCCTCGATCAGTTCTGAAGTTCGCATTCGGCATTGTGTACAATGCCGCGCGCTATTGGCCGCAGCATGGGAGACGTCCGTTGTTCGAAAACCTGAAGGCCCTGCCCCCGGATGCAATACTCAAACTCATTAATGAGCATCGGGACGACCCGCGTGATAACAAAATCGACCTCGGGGTTGGCGTCTACCGCGATGAGGAAGGGCGCACGCCGATCCTCGACACCGTAAAGAAGGCGGAGCATTGGCTTGTTGCCGGGCAATCGACGAAGGCCTACCTGGGATCCGGCGGCGATCCCCAATTCAACGCCGCCATGCAGGACCTGATTTTCGGTGCCGAAAGCACGGCGAACAATCGCCTGACGACATTGCAGACTCCCGGCGGGTCGGGTTCATTGCGGGTTGCGGCGGGGCTCATTCTGCGCGCGCGGCCGGACGCCTCGGTCTGGGCCAGTGACCCGACCTGGGCCAACCATGTGCCGCTGCTGGGCGGCGCCGGCATTACCCTGCAGACGTACCCGTACTACGATAGCGAGCGGAATTCCGTTCGTTTCGAGCAGATGCTCGAAACGCTTGCCGGCGCGCCGCGCGGCGACATCGTTCTTCTGCACGGTTGCTGCCACAACCCCACCGGCATGGATCTTCAGCGCGAACAGTGGCAGGAACTTGCGGGTGTCATGACGGAGCGAGATCTCCTGCCGTTCATCGATCTTGCCTACCAGGGCTTTGCTGAAAGCCTGGATGCGGATGCGATTGCCCCGCGGCATTTTGTCGACCGCTTCCCCGAAATGCTCGTATCCGCTTCCTGTTCGAAGAACTTCGGTCTCTATCGGGAACGGGTCGGCACGTTGTCGATTCTTGCCGACAGCGCGACGACCGTGAGCCGGGTGCACAGCCAGGCCATGAACATCGTAAGAACCATGTATTCCATGCCGCCCGATCATGGGGCGGCAATTGTCGGTCGAATACTTGCAGAACCGGAGCTCCGCAAGGAATGGCAGGCGGAAGTGGATGGCATGCGCAGTCGCTTGCAGGGTATGCGCACGTTGCTCACGGGAGCGTTGCGCGAGAAGGCAGCCGGACGGGATTTTTCGCACCTCGAACGCGCCAACGGTATGTTCTCTTTTCTCGGCGTGTCGCCTGCGCAGGTGGAACGGTTGAAGAAGGATTTCGGCGTTTACATGGTTGACTCGAGTCGTATCAATGTCGCCGGTATTACGCGCGACAATGTCGGGTGCCTGGCGGAATCGATCGCCGCGGTTTTGTAGGAGGTGGTTGATCGCCCGTGATACGGGCTCCTACAGGTGGCAATCGACGCGCTGTAGGAGCCCGTATCACGGGCGATATATTGCGCGCGAACGGGAAAGGGTTCTTCGCTGGCACATTCGCCCGCAGGCGGGCTCCTACGGGGTTATCGAAAGCATTTCCGGAAGCAACACGCGACTATCCGTATCGATTCGCAGTGCTTCGCTCACACCGCCATTCAACTCGAGCACGAAGTTCACGGCTTCCGTCGATGCAATGGACTGCAGTGATTGTGGTTCAGTACGTTCTGCAACGGACGAGACCGTCCCGTCTGCGCGAATAAAAAATATATCGAGGGGTATGAAAGTGTTCTTCATCCACATCGAGCGAGGCCCTGCGTCGTCATAGACAAAAAGCATGCCGGTAAATGCGGGCAGGCTTCTCACGTGCATGAGTCCCCGCCGCTGTTGTTCAATGGTCAGTGCGAGATAGACGTCAAAATGATAGCAGGCGTTGCCGCTGCTCTCGATCACGATCGTGGCGCGGCTGAAAGCGCCGTCGAGATCGCTGACGGCATTAGTGGCGTGGGCCGTGAACAGCAGAAGCGCGACCAGCATGAGGCAATGGCGTGCTCGCATTACGGCGGATCGGTCCAGTCGAGGCGGCCGCTGAACTCGAGGTTGAGTATTGACACACTGGCGGTGCCGTTCAGTTCTGCGAGCGGTGACAGGCAATAGAGGAGGCCGGAGATACGATATTCATTGCTGCTGCCGGGACCGCCGGAGTCGTCTGCCGGTTCGTGGACGTCGATATCCGCCCAGCAACCCGCATGTTCAGGAGAACTGTAAAAGCGGCCCGTATCCTCCAGCATCAATGTGACACCGGCTTCCAGTTCGCTACCCGTCTGGCCTTTTTCGAGATTCGGCATCGCGATGATGAACGCCAGTCGCTCTGCCTCACTGCCGGCCAGCGCAGGCCCGGCGAAGCGCAATCGTGCTCCCTGGCCGTGCGGGCGCGGCATGCCCTCGCAATCGAGTTCGTCGCCACGCCATTCGAGCCTGCCCTCGAGACCGCCGAAGACGTTTGCAACCAGCGCGCCGTCCGCAGGACAGGTAGCCGCCAACTGCACTGGAGCCGGCGGGGACTCCGGGGCGCAGGCAGCGAGCATCGACAACGCGAGGAGCCATGCGGCGGTTAGTTGGCCGCCGCCCATGCCGAAACCCGTACGCCTTTCCTCAGGATAATTTCTTATTGCCTGCAATGTATTGTACCGGAGCGGGTCGTAGTCACGGATTATCACTGCCAAAGCGGCACAAAGGTACCCGGAAAACAACGATGAACCGGCCTTTGGCCGGCCACGAACGCCCGTTTGCCGTGTCGAGCTTCGTGTTGGCGTACTGTCGCCGGGTCACTACAATGGCCCGCTATTTTGCACGGCGGAGCAGCCGATGAGCGTTATCGAACAATTCCAGCACCTCGAAGCCCATGTGGGCCGATTGATTATCGGCCAGGCGCATTTGATCAATCGTATGCTGATAGCGCTGCTGTGCGATGGGCACCTGCTGGTCGAGGGGGCGCCGGGTCTTGCCAAGACGCGCGCGATCAAAGTGCTTGCCGACAGCATCGAAGGTGATTTTCATCGACTGCAATTTACGCCGGACCTGTTACCGGCTGACCTGACCGGGACGGATATTTACCGGCCGCAGGACGGCACGTTTGAGTTCCGCCGCGGCCCGCTGTTCCATAACCTGATTCTTGCCGATGAAATCAATCGCGCGCCGGCCAAGGTGCAATCGGCGCTGCTCGAAGCGATGGAAGAGCGCCAGATTACCGTCGGCGAAAAAAGTTATACGCTGCCCGGGCTGTTCATGGTGATGGCGACGCAGAACCCGATCGAACAGGAAGGCACCTATCCGTTACCGGAGGCGCAACTCGATCGCTTTCTCCTGCACGTGAAGGTAGGTTACCCGTCGGTCGACGACGAACGCCGCATTCTGGTGCTGAACCGCCAGGAAGCGAAAGCCGGTGAGCGTGACGCTTTCCGGCCGCCGGAACTGTTGCCGTTGTCGGCCATCATGGAAGCGCGCCAGGCGATCCTCGGCCTGCACCTTGCCGACGAACTCGAGCAATACATCGTCAACGTCGTTGTTGCGACGCGTAATCCGGGTGTCGTGGACAGCTCGCTGGCGGGCCAGATCATGTACGGCGCAAGTCCGCGCGCGTGCATGGGTATCGACCGAGCCGCGCGTGCGCGCGCCTGGCTGGCCGGGCGCGATTACGTTGGCCCGGAAGACATACAGAACGTCGCACCGGACGTGCTGCGGCATCGCCTGGTGTTGAGCTTCGAGGCCGAAGCAGACGGTGTATCGGCCGATTCCATTATCGAACGGGTATTGAACGGCGTCGGCGTACCCTGACGTAGCCGCCGGTAGCAGGACTCCCCTTTGCGTCACGACAAACTACAGGCTGACGCCTCGCCCGTCAGCGTAAGCCAGGCAGAGATGATCCGGCTCGCGGGCCCTGCTCGCGTCATCGCGCTCGACGTACTGCGCGTGAATTCCTTGCAAACCGGCGCCTACGTCTCGCATTTTCGCGGACGTGGCATGGAGTTCGATGAATCGCGGCCGTATCAGCCCGGTGACGATCCGCGCAATATCGACTGGCGCGTCACCGCCCGCAGCAGTACCGCTTATACGAAACTCTTTCGCGAGGAACGGGAACGGCCGGTACTGGTCGTTGTCGATCTGAGAAGTACCATGCATTTTGCGACTCAAGGAGCGTTCAAATCTGTTAGCGCGAGCCGCGCCGGCGCGCTGCTCGCGTGGGCGGCGCACCATCGCGGCGACCGGCTGGGCGGCCTGATCTTCGGCGACACGACGCACCGGGAAATCAAACCGCGACTCGGCCGCCAGGCGGCGTTACGTTTTGTACACGAACTCGTGGGTCATCCGGACTGGCACGGAGCCGCCGGAGCGCCGGCCGCCGGGACGCCGGCCGCCGGAACGCCGGCCGGTGACCCGGAAGCGCCATTAACGCAGGCGATGGCAGCCTTGCGGCGCGTGGCGCGGCCGGGCAGCCTGGTCGTGATACTGTCGGATTTCATTGCGTTCTCGCGCGCTGCGCAGTCCTACCTCGCCGGCGTCGCCCGGCACAATGAGGTGATGGCGGTGTTCCTTAGCGACCCGCTGGAACGACAACTGCCGCCACCGGGCCGTTACCGGCTGGTGAGCAATGACGATGAGATGGCTATCGACACGCACGCACGCGGCGCGCGTGCGGACTACGAAAAAGCGTTTGCCGCGCGCGTCGAGAGCCTCGAACGATTCTGCCGGCGCTATCGCGTGCACCTGATGCCGATGTCCACCGAGGACGACCCGGTGCAGAGTCTGCAACAGGCGCTCGGCAAGAAAGCGTATTAGCGATGATTTAGCGATATGGATCCGGAACAGATACCGCTGCGAGACCTGCACCTGCCCGAGGCGATCCACTGGTGGCCGCCCGCACCCGGCTGGTGGCTGCTCGCGGCTATGTTATTGCTTGCGCTCGGCTACCGGCTTTATCGCGCCTGGCAGGCCTGGCAACGCAATGCCCCGCGTCGTGCGGCACTGGCCGAACTGGCCCGTGTGCAGCAGGACTGGCAGACAGAGCGAAATCTAGCGAGTGTTGGTACACGCCTGTCGGAGCTGCTGCGGCGTACAATGATTGCCTATGCGCCGCGGCACGAGGTGGCGGGGCTGACCGGCAGTCACTGGCTCGAGTGGCTTGATCGCGGACTCGAAGACCGGCCATTTACCGCCGGGCCCGGGCGCGTCATTGCCGATCTTCCCTACCAGCGTCCTTCGCAGCGTCCAGCGAGGAATCCCGACGACCTCGACGTCGACCGGCTCCTCGACGCCGTGCGCCGACGGCTGACAACGCCTGTGCCGGAGTCCGGCTGATGTGGACGCTCGCGTGGCCGTGGATGCTGCTGGCACTGCCGTTGCCGTGGCTCATTCGACGCCTGGTGCCGCCCGCAGCCGCGGGTCACGAAGCGGGTCTCCGGGTACCGAGTCTCGGCGGTTTTGCGCTGCTGGCCGAGCGCCCGAAAGTCGAGTCGCTTCTTAACTGGCGCATCTGGGTGGCCATGCTCGCCTGGCTGCTGCTGGTGCTGGCGGCCGCGCGACCGGAACGAATCGGTGATGAGCTCGACGTACCGGTGTCGGGACGCAATCTCATGCTGGCGGTCGATCTCTCAGGCAGCATGGATGCCAAGGATTTCGAACTCGGCAACCGGCGGGTGGACCGGCTCACCGCGACCAAAGCGGTGGCCGGCGACTTTATCAGCCGTCGCGAAGGTGACCGGCTCGGCCTGATCCTGTTCGGCGAACGCGCCTATCTGCAAGTGCCGCTGACGCTCGATCGTGAAACGGTCAACGTACTGCTGATGGAAGCTTTTATCGGCCTCGCCGGTGAGAAAACTGCCATCGGCGATGCCATTACGCTGGCCGTCAAGCGCATTCACGACCAGGGTACGGCTGCTGACGAACAGGTATTGATACTGCTGACCGATGGCGCCAACACCGCCGGGCAGATCGACCCGTTGAAAGCGGCCGAACTGGCCAGCCAGATCGGCCTGCGCATTTACACGATTGGCATCGGCGCAGAGCAAATGGTCATCCCGTCACTGACCGGCGGAATGCGGCGGGTCAATCCGTCGGCGGACCTCGACGAGGAAACCCTGACGCGCATCGCCGAGATGACCGGCGGTCGTTATTTCCGCGCGGTGGACACCGCCGGGTTGCAGCAGATTTACCGGCTGCTCGACGAAATGGAGCCGGTGGCGGAACCGGAAGCAGGCTTCCGACCGGTAACTGCGCATTTCTACTGGCCACTGGGCGGCGCGTTCGCATTGGCCACGCTGCTGGCGCTCGGCACCTTGCTGTCCGGGTGGCAGCCGCTGCGACACTTAAAGGCGAGAACACATGCCGGCTGATTTTCACTGGTTGCGACCGGAATGGCTTCTGGCCATACCGTTCGTTGCTGTGGCGGTCTGGATGCTGGCGCGGCGCCGCCTTGCGCCCGGTAACTGGCAACGCGTTATCGATCCGGCTCTCGCACCGCACGTTTTGTCGCGCTCCGCGATCAAGGGTGCCGACTATCGCTGGTGGCTTCTGCTGCTCGGTGGCACGCTGGCGGCAATGGCGCTGGCCGGACCGAGCTGGAACCGCGTGGAACAGCCGGTGTTCCGTTCTGCACAGGCCATGGTGATCGCACTGGACCTGTCCCAGTCGATGGACGCGCAGGACCTCACGCCAAGCCGATTGACGCGTGCCCGGCTCAAGATTCTCGACATACTTGCGGCGCGTACCAGCGGCCAGACCGCGCTGGTTGTTTACTCGGCGAACGCATTCACGGTAACGCCGCTCACCACTGACAGCGATACCGTAGCCGCGCTTATCAACAGTCTCAGCACGGACATCATGCCGAGTCGCGGCAGTTACCCGGCCGCTGCTATAAATAAGGCTCGGGACCTGCTGCAACAGGCCGGCGTGCGCGACGGCGAAGTACTGCTGGTGACCGATGGCGGAACGTCCCCCGCCGCGCAGCAAGCGGCTGAAGAACTGCGTGCCGCGGGCTATCGCCTGTCGGTTCTCGGTGTCGGCACAGTGGATGGCGCCCCGATTCCGGAACCCGGCGGCGGCTTCGTAACGGACCGGGCAGGACGCATCGTCGTTCCGCGGCTCGAAGCGGAACAACTGCGTGCGCTGGCTGCCAGCGGCGGCGGCACATTCACGCCGTTGACGACAGACGATCGCGATGTTTCCACCTTGCTGACGGTCGATCGCAGCAGCTCGAGGGCCGGCGATACATCACAACTGACCGACCAGTGGCGGGAGGAAGGGCCGTGGTTGTTGCTGCTGCTGGTACCGCTTGCGGCCTTGTCGTTTCGTCGCGGCTGGATCCTGGTGCTCGTCGTTTGCGTCCTGCCGATCAGTGAGCCGGCCATGGCGTTCAGCTGGCAGGACCTGTGGCAAACGAAGGACCAGCAGGCAAGAGCGCTGCTGGAGGAGGGCGATGCGGCGGCGGCCGCGGCGCGTTTCGCGCGGCCGGACTGGCAAGCGGTTGCACAGTATCGCGCCGGCAATTACGCGAGCAGTGCCGAAGGTTTCGCGCTCAGTGACGATGCGGACAGCCACTACAACACAGGCAATGCGCTGGCGCGGCTGGGAGAATTCGAGTCGGCAATCGCCGCCTATGAGCGGGCGCTCGAAATCGACCCGCAGGCGGAAGATGCCGCCTACAACCGGGATCTCATTCGCCAGCTGCTGGACGAACAGCAGGATGCGGCCGACGGCGACCAGGGCAACCAGCAGTCGTCCGAATCCGGAGGCGGTGCCGATCAGTCGGAAAGCGACAGCCAGTCGGAGCAAACGGGCGAAGAGGGCAGCGAGGGCGACTCGAGCAGTGAATCGGATTCCGGCGAGTCGGCGGTGCGCAGCGAAGAGGAAATGAGCCAGCAGGACCTCGAAGCCGTGCAGGAAGAGCTCGAGCGGGCCGCCATGGAAGCCGAACAGCAAGCCGGTGAGCCGACCGAGGAAGAACAGATGAGCGAGTCGCAACTGGCGGCGGAGCGGCGCGCGCAGGAACAGCAACAAGCAATGGAACAGTGGCTGCGGCGCATTCCGAACGATCCGGGTGGACTGCTACGCCGCAAGTTTCGCTACCAGTACCAGCGGCAGGGGACGGACCAGGACGGCAACCATTTGTGGCCGGATGACGAGATACACCCATGGTGAAATCGCTAATCTTTGTGCCGGGACTTGCGCTGGCGCTTCTGTTTTTGAGCCTGATGCCGGCCACCGTCGCAGCGGCCGTTGTGGCGAGTATCGATCGCGACACTATCGAGCTGAACGAGTCTTTTACGTTGAAAGTGCTGGTTGATACCAACATCGACAGGGAACCGGATGCCGCAGCGCTGAACGACGATTTCGAGGTTCTCACGCGCAGCGAGCTCAGCAATACGACGATTATCAACGGGCAAATCAGCCGCAGCAGAACGTGGACGTATGTGCTCATGGCGAAACGGGAAGGCGAGCTGACCATACCGCCGATCACAGTCGGCAACGAACGCAGCCAGCCGCTTTCGATCGGCGTCGCGGCACAGCGCGTTGCCGTACCCGGTGAAGCCGATATATTTCTCGATGCGGAAGTCGACTTCCCTGAATCTTACGTGCAGGCGCAGGTGCTGTACCGCCTCAAGGTGTACCGGGCGGTTGCGACCCGGCAGCCGCGCCTCAGCGAGCCCGAAATCAGCGGCGTCGACGTGCTGGTTGAAGCGGCGGCCGACGAACGCAGTTACGAGGCGCTCATCAATGGCAAGAGCTACACGGTCAATGAACGCGTGTATGCGTTGTTCCCGCAGGCCAGCGGTCAAATCAACATCGCGCCTGCACGTTTCGAAGCGCGAGTTCTTGCGGACGGGCGCATAACCGGGCGCAAAGTGTTTCAGTCGGACGCCGTCACGATCGATATCAAGCCTATTCCGCCGCCACCGCCGGAGTTCCCGGATGCGGTGTGGTTTCCGGCCAAGTCCGTCGAACTCACCGAAAACTGGTCGCGCGATACGGACTCACTGCGCGCCGGCGAGCCCATTACCCGACACGTCACCGTGACTGCACTGGGCCAGCTGTCAACACAGATTCCCGTCATCGAGCCGATCCAGTCCGACGCGGTGAAAATTTATCCCGACAAGCCGGAACTGCGCGTCACGGCGGCACCGGGCGGTTTGCTTGCGAGCCGCAAGGACCAGTACGCCATCATTGGCGTCGAGCCCGGCGATGTGCTGCTGCCCGATGTCGAGTTGCCATGGTGGAACATCGAGGAAGGCGAGTGGCAGGTTGCCCGCCTGCCGGCCACGACCATCGGCATTCAGGCCTCGGCGGATGCGCTGCCTGTTCCCGCGGCCGCACGCGCGGAACAGCCGCTGCGAATGCAGTCCGACGTCTCGGGTAACACCGTTATTCACAGCAATTTCTGGCGGCGCGTCAGCGAGGCCCTGGCCGTGGCCTGGCTGCTGACGCTCGTGGCGTGGTGGTTCACGCGGCGACCGCTCGCTTCGCGACAGTCCGTGACATCGGACCCGCGGCCGGCACACAAGGAACAGGCGGCGCTATTGAAAGAAGCGCGTCGCGCAGCAGCCAATAGCAACGCGCATGCGGCTCGCTCCGCGCTGCTCGAGTGGGCACGGATGCAGTGGCCGGCGCACGCGCCGCGAAGCATCGGCGACATCGCCGCGCGCGTGTCCGACCCCTTGGCCCGCGAACTCATGGAGCTCAATCGGGTCAGCTATGGCCCGGGTGCAAAGACCTGGGACGGTGCGCCGCTGGCTGCCGCTTTGCGCTCGATCAGGATCGACGAGCGCGCCGAGGGGCAAGCAAGTGCGGCGGGCGCCTTGCCGCCGCTCATGCCCCAGTCATGAGACCCAGTCATGAGACCCAGTCATGAGACGCAGTCATGATGTCCGTTGAAGCGCTGTTACCAGTGACCCGAATTCGGCATGGATAACCAGGGTTCGGCCGGCGGCAAGGCCTCGCCGCGTTGCAGCAGCTCGATCGAAATATTGTCAGGTGAGCGCACGAACGCCATATGACCGTCACGCGGCGGGCGGTTTATAGTGACTCCCGCATCCATCAGTCGCCGGCAGATCGCGTAAATGTCGTCCACCGCATACGCGAGGTGACCGAAGTTTCTGCCTTCCCCATACTCTTCGGGATCCCAGTTAAACGTCAGTTCCACCTGGGCCTCGTCGTCGCCCGGCGCCGCCAGGAAGACCAGTGTAAATCGACCGTTCTCGCTTTCCTTGCGCCGCAGTTCGCGCAGCCCCAGCTTGTTGCAAAAGAAGTCCAGCGACTCATCGAGATCGCTGACCCGGACCATGGTGTGCAGGTACTTCATCGTATCCTCCGTTGATACTGGAACCCATTTTAAAATTGTAAGATGGATTCTACCGTGCAACACATACGCGCCATAACACTGGACCTCGACGATACGCTGTGGGAGATCACGCCTGTCATCCGGCGTGCAGAAGCCGAGTTGTGGCGTTGGCTCGAGACCCACTACCCCGATATTCCCGAAGCTTTCACGGCAGATGCCGCGCTAACCTTGCGGCAGCGAGTGCTGGAAGAGCACGCGCACCGGCGCCATGACCTGCGATTCGTGCGTAAGAAGGTTCTTGGCCACATGGCGGAAGCTGCCGGGTACACGATCGAACTGGTGGAACCGGCCTTCCAGGTATTCGATACCGCACGCAACAAGGTGGAGTTCTATGCCGACGTGCTGCCGGCACTGCATGCACTGGCTCGGCGTTTCCCGATCATTGCCGTTACGAATGGTAACGCCAACCTCGAATCCATCGGCATTCGCAACCTGTTTTCCGACGTGGTGACCGCCGTCGATGCGGGTGCTGCGAAACCGGCCCGCGCGATTTTCGAGAGAGCGGTCGAGCGAGCGGGAGTGGCTGCCGCCGAGATCCTGCATGTCGGCGACCACCCTGAGATCGACGTGGCCGGCGCCGCCGACGCCGGTTTCACCACCGCATGGATGAACCGGAGAGGCGATGGCTGGCCGCATCACCTGCGCCCCCCCGACGCGATCGTAACAACACTGCAGGAATTACAGGACCTGCTGGCTCCTGCACCTGCAAGAGACACGGTGCCCCGCGGATTATGAGCGGCAAGCCCTTGCTGCTTTACGTACCGGGACTGCGCGCCAAGCCGCCGCCGCGCACACATCGACGGGAACTGTTCCGCTGCCTGGTGGAGGGCGTGCGCCGGATCGACCCGGAGTCGGCAAGCGCAATACAGGAACAGGAATCGTGTTTCGACGTCGTGTCCTGGACCTATGATTTTTACGGCAAGCACCGGGACATCGAACTCGACTTGCCGGCTATAGAACGGCTGCTGCAGCAGCCGGAGGCGACGCAGGAAGACATCCGGCAAGCGTTAACCCTGAAGCGACGAGCCCTGCGTTGGCTATATCACCTCGCCGATTACCTGCCGTTCCTTGTGCCACAACTGGCGGATGAACGGCTCGAGCTTCATTTGCGGGATTTACGCCGCTATGTGCACAACGAGTTCGAGGTGGCCGATGCGGTTCGCAGGCTCGTCTCGCTACCGTTGCGCGCGGCCGCAAAAAGCGGCCGCCCGATCCTGCTCATCGGCCACAGCATGGGGTCTGTGATTGCCTACGAAGTGCTGTGGCAGATGAGTCGTGTTTCCAGCGACCGCGATACCAAGGACGATGTGCAGATCGACTTGTTCATGACCATGGGCAGCCCGCTCGGGCAGCGCACCATCCAGCGCGGGCTCAAAGGCGCAACGGATCACGGCTCGAGCCGCTATCCGCACAACATCCGGCGCTGGGTAAACATCGCGGCATTCGGTGAGCTGACGGCCGTCGATATGACACTGCGCAATGATTTTGCGGAGATGATTGACCTCGGCCTCATCGAGGAGATCAAGGACCATGCCGTGTTCAACTACTACCGCTCGGACGGCGAACTGAACGTCCACGCTGAGTACGGCTATTTGATCAACGAAACCTGCGCCACCCAGGTTCGCAACTGGTGGCGCGCTAACACATAAAAAAGCAGTATTAAACCGGCTCGAGATTCGGCTTGATGACGATGTCGATGCGACGATTCTGCGCGCGTCCCGACGCCGTTTCGTTGTTGGCGACCGGGTTGGACTCACCGTAACCGGTAGCGATCAGCCGGTAGCTCGGAATGCGCATGGCGTTGATCATGTATTGCTGTACCGACTCGGCCCGCTCCTGCGACAGCTTCTGGTTCAGCTCATCACTGCCGAACGAATCCGTGTGACCTTCAATGATCAGTTCACTGCGTGGAAACACGTCAATTGCTTTCTCGACCTTGGTCAGCAACTCGAAGCTGGCCGGCGTGATCTCGGATTTCCCGCTGTCGAAATTCAGGCCGACGAGTCGCAGGATGATCGTATCGCCCTGGCGGAAAACCCGTGCTTCGTCCCGTGTAAACATTTGTTCAACCCGTTCGAATTGCTCTTTGACACGGGCCTGGGCCTCCAGCCGCTGGACCAGGGCCGTGCGTTCTGCGGTGGCGCCGCCCAGGCGCTCATCCAGCGCGCGAATTTCCTCGCTCATATCGGCGACGCGCAGGTTCATTGCCTCGTTTTCCTGCTGCAACTCCTGGTTTTCCGCGCGCAGGTTCTCGATAAACATGACGAGCTCCTGCTGCAATTGATCGTGCCCCTGTTCCATGTGGGGGACGATGTTGGCCGCGTCGGCAATGCGCTGCAGAGGGTCTTCCCATTGCAGCACCAGCTCCTCGACCGTCAGGTCGCGGTCGCGGACCCGGCGGACCACCTCGGAAAGATAGAGTGCATGTTTGGCTTCATAGTTTGCCTGCTGCGCGAGACTGCGCGGCAGATCCGTGTCGTAACGGTTTGCCGTGAGCTCATGCTCCGCGTCGGCAAGCAACTTTTTTGCCCGGCTCAGTGTAATGGGCGCATAGCGTTCGACCCGGGCCCTGTCGGCGTCGGCCAGCAGCTGCCGGGTCTGGCTCAGGTACTGGTCCTTGATCGCGACAAGTTCCGCGTCCCGGTACAGCGCCGTTGCCTCGATATTCTTGTTTTGTGCATTCCTCAGATCGCCGCGCTCGACATAGCGGATGGCGGCACCGAATTCTCGCTGGGCGCGATCCCAAATGTCGCGTGACAGTTCAGGCGCCCTTGCGTTGGCCGCGTCCTGCCGGCTCTTCATCACTTGTGCCAGAACGGTCCCGGCGGTCCGCGCCGTTTCGGCGGCCTTCCGGAAGTGGCCGGTCGCATCGGCGGCCTTGCCACGCACGTACTCGATGTTGCGACCCCGCTGCAGGCCATTCTCGGCCGATTCATAGTCCTTCAGGCCGTTCTGATAGTTCGTGGGCGACAACAACTCGGCGTTTGCGGCCTCGGCTTGCGCGCGCGAAGCATCGGCGTCCTTGAAAAAAGTGCCGCGGAGCGCGTCCTGCGCGACCACGGAGCCGGCCAGCAGGAGCCACAAGGTAAGCGCAAAAAGTTTTGCGATTCGGGTTTCAAAAGTCATTCTTTGGCGTCCGTATATAAGAAAACAATAAGTTACGACCGTGGCCGACGCATCAATAAGACGTCCCGGAGCCAGTCAGGTTCCTTCGACGCACCGTCTCGAGCGTGCGCCTCCGGACTGATTCCTCGCCACTTCGTATCTTATGTTACCTGCCGGACAAGTCTGAAACTGTGCAACAGTTCCAAAACCTGAGCCGTTTACCGGCTCGCGGCGAGCAAAATTGCGGCGCTGGATTACGGATCTACGGGTTCTTTGCAGGCTCCTGACTGGCGGCGAAAGAATTGTGCTTTGGCTCACAGACCAGCCGGGAGCGGAGGCGTAAACTTTTGCACATGGCGGTCAAGTACTACACCCAGTTTCGATTGACTGACGCCTGGTATCGGGGCGGCAACGAATTCAGTGGCGTCGTCGAACTGAATCGCCCGATGGATGAGCACTCCGACATTACGGACATCGAGGCTGCGCTGGCCAAGAATTTCGACTTGCAGAAGAACGCAGTGAAACTCCTTAGCTGGGCGCGGCTGCAATAGCACAATCGCATTTCCCCCTTTTTCTGGCGTAGATTTCCCCCCTGATTTTCCCGGCCAATGGCCGGGATTTTTTTTGCGCCGATCGAGCATCCCCGGCACAGCCCTTTCAACGGCACAGCCGCTCGTGCGAAAATAATCGGCTTCACTGACGCAACCGAATATTTCGCATGAGCAATAATGAGGGCAACAGCGACGGGCACGGGTCGAAACCGGTAACCAGGCGGTTTCGCGAAATTCCCATCGTCGCCAGCGGCGCCAAATATCGCACCGAAGCCGGTTTTTCGGCCATCCGTAACGGCATCAAGGCACGGCCCGATGCACCCGCCTTAAGCGTCGGCAACAAGCCGAAATGGTTGCGGGCCCGGATGCCCGCGGGCGCCGGTTTCTCGGCGGTCCGGCAGACAGTGCGCAATCATCGCCTGAGTACCGTGTGCGAGGAATCGATGTGCCCGAATATCGGCGAGTGCTGGAATCACGGTACGGCGACGATCATGGTGATGGGTTCCGTTTGTACGAGAGCGTGCCGCTTCTGTGCCGTCGATACCGGCAATCCGCGCGGCTGGCTGGATGCGCAGGAACCCGAGAATACCGCCAAAGCCGTGCAGCTGATGAACCTTGGCTACGTCGTGATTACATCGGTCGATCGCGACGATCTGCCGGATGGCGGTGCCGGACACTATGCTGCCTGCGTGCGTGCGATCAAGCACCTGAACCCGCAGACCGCCGTCGAGGCGCTGACGCCGGATTTCAACGGGGTTCCCGGCGATGTGGAAACCGTGCTCGATTCAGGTCTCGACGTATTTGCACAAAACATCGAAACCGTCCGGCGCCTGACCCATCCCGTGCGCGATCCGCGTGCCGGTTACGAGCAGACGCTGGGCGTACTGGAGCATGCAAAAAAATACCGCGGCGATGTCCTCACCAAGACCAGCCTGATGCTGGGCCTCGGCGAACGCAACCATGAAATCATGGAAGCAATGGATGACCTCCGGCGCATTAACGTCGACATCCTTACGTTGGGACAGTATCTGCGCCCGACACCGAATCACCTGGCTATTGAACGTTACGTTACGCCCGATGAATTCGCGCACTATCGCCAGGAGGGGCTGGATAAAGGCTTTCTCGAGGTCGTTGCCGGTCCGTTGGTACGGTCGAGCTACCGGGCCGACCAGGTTCTGCAGAAAAACAACGTCGGCATCGCCGTATGAGGTCGTTGTCCCCGCTAGCCCGGCTGACCGGTCAATGACCGCATTCCTTGCCGAATACGGGCTGTTCCTGCTGAAAGCGGTGACCATCGTCGCGGCTGTCGTTGTCGTGATCACGGCCGTCGCCGCGGCGGGACGCAAGGCGACCGGGCGCCAGGAGGGTCTCGAGGTCGAAAGCCTGAACAAGAAGTACCGCTCTCTCGTCGTTAACCTCAAAAAAGTGATCCTCAGCAAGAACGACTGGAAAGCGGCTGCCAAAGCGGAGAAACGTCGCAGCAAGGCTGAGGCACGCTCTGCGGACCGCCGGCCGCGAACCTTCGTCATCGATTTTAAAGGCGACCTCAAGGCAACTGCCGTTGCGTCCCTGCGCGAGGAAGTCAGCGCGATTCTTGCAGTTGCTGATGAGGACGACCAGGTTGTCGCCCGGCTCGAAAACTACGGTGGCGTCGTGCACGAACACGGACTGGGTGCGTCGCAACTCGCGCGCCTTCGGGAACGCAATATCGCGCTGACCGTCATCGTCGACAAGGTCGCAGCCAGCGGCGGCTACCTGATGGCCTGTGTTGCCAATCGTATTGTTGCCGCACCGTTCGCGATACTGGGATCGATTGGTGTCATTGCACAACTGCCCAACTTCAACCGGCTCCTCGACAACCACGGTATCGACTTCGAGCAAATTACGGCGGGCGAGTACAAGCGCACCGTCACGATGTTCGGCACGAATACCGACGAGGATCGCGCCAAACTGAAGCAGGAACTCGATGACGTCCACGAGTTGTTCAAGGCCGTGGTCGGCAAATACCGGCCGAACCTCGATCTTGCGAAAGTAGCTACCGGCGAGCATTGGTACGGCAGTCGCGCACTCGAACTCGGCCTCGCCGATGAAATCGGCACCAGCGACGAGCTCCTGTCCCGCCTGGCGCAGGAGCGTGAGGTTTACAGTGTCAGCTATCGCGTCAAGCAGCCCTTGCAAAAGAAACTGCTGGCGCACGTCGACGGGGTACTGGATACGGTCGCTGCCTCGGGTTGGCGGCGCCGCTTCGAGACCCGCCTGCCGCGTTAATCAGGCCGGGAACCCGGCACTTCCGCCGCTGTCTTAATTCCAAGTTGCGCCGCCCTGTCGGCTATACTGCGTGCCGAGGTGACACCATGATGCATAGCAATCTCAAGGGCCTGATTACGCTGGCTTTGCTGGCTGTTGTTCTGGCCAGTTGCTCGACTTCGCCGACCGGCCGCAGCCAGCTCGTGCTGAAGTCCGAGGCCGCGCTTGCTGCCGAGGGCCAGCGCCAGTTCAATATGATTCGCGAACAGATGCCGATGGTGAAAGATCGCCGCACGATCGATTACGTGGCCTGCGTGGCGGACGCGATCGTGGGAGAACTTGAGGGCGACGATGCGGCGATGTTCTGGGAGCTGGCCGTGATCGACCAGCCGGATATCAACGCCTTCGTCATGCCGGGCGGCAAGATCAGCGTGTTCAGCGGCATCCTCACGGTTGCGCAGACCCAGCACCAGCTGGCGGCCGTGATCGGGCACGAAGTTGCGCACGTGACGGCGCGGCATGCGAACGAACGGGCATCACGGGCGTCGGTCACCAGCGCAGGCGTCGATGTCGCTGCCATCCTGCTCGGCGGCGGTTATTCGCGCCCGACCTACGGTGCGCAACAGACGCTCGGCGCAGGCGTCGCGCTTGGCATACTGAATCCGTTCAGCCGCATGCAGGAAACCGAAGCGGACGTCATCGGGCTCGAGTACATGGCGAAAGCAGGTTTCGATCCGCGCGAGAGCGTTACGCTGTGGAAGAACATGGAAGAGAAGAACACCACCCGGGTTCCCGAGTTCATGTCAACGCATCCATCGGGCGAGAAGCGCATCGAATCGCTGGTAGCGCAATTCCCGACGGCGCTGGCGTACTACAACGAGGCGCGGGCAAAGGGCAAGAATCCTGACTGCAAACGCTAGGGTCTGTTGACAATTAATCGATCAACGCATTGCCGCCCGAAATGGTCTCGGGCGAGGCGCGAGGAGAGAAGTTTGGTAATTCCAAATGAACGAGGAGCAACGAAGCCTGAGGGCATTTCGGGCACAACCCTTCGGGGCGGGGCCATTTTTCCGCCAGCCGGCGTTGCGGCTCGCTTATATAGCGGTGCTATACCGCACTCGCCGCGCCTTGCCTGGCAAAAAAATGGCCGCCGCTGCGTTGATCGATTAATTGTCAACAGACCCTAGCCCCTCGGCTTTCAAGGATTATTTCTCCGGTCACGCAGACCGTTATGCGGTCTTTCGACCGACGTATCCGACGGCGCTGTTCGAGTTCCTTGCCGACTGCTGCGAGCGTAGGGAACACACCTGGGATTGCGGTACCGGCAACGGACAGACGGCGCGAGCGCTGGCGACGTACTTCGCGCGGGTCACCGCGACCGATGCCAGTGCAGCACAGGTGCAGGCGGCGGAAAGGCACGCACAGATCGACTACCGGGTCGCGGCGGCGGAGCAAAGTGGCCTGGCTGACCAATCCGTAGACCTCATAACCGTCTCGCAGGCGCTGCACTGGTTCGACATCGACCGGTTTTTCGACGAAGCACAACGAGTTCTGGTCCCGGGCGGTGTCCTGGCGGCCTGGAGCTATGCCTTGTGCAGTGTGGATTCTGCTTGCGACGCCGTCGTAGGTTCGCTGTACGAATCGGTGGATGCGTACTGGCCCCCGGAACGCGCAATCGTCGAAGACGGGTATCGCGGTATCGAGTTGCCAATGCCCGCGATCGCTGCGCCGGCGTTCGAGATGTCGGCGCTGTGGAGCGCAGACACCATGCTGGGCTATTTGCGCACGTGGTCTGCCTGTCAACGCAGCCTGCGGGAGACCGGCGCAGATCCGGTGAATGCCATCGAGTCGGGCTTGCGCACGGCGTGGGGTGCCGATGTCCGGGAAGTCCGCTGGCCGCTGGCACTGCTTGTCGGGCGCGTGTGACAGTGCGACGTTGTACATTAGTGGGCTCTGATGAATAGCGACTTTCGGCCCATTCTGCGACACTCTGCCCCTACCCGCCCGACGACCGATTTATAAGGATTGAAGCGATAGCAATGACAAACCTGCGCGTACTGGCTCAATTTCTCCTCGTAACCGCAATGTTGTCCGGCTGTGCAACGTTCCAGGACTTCTATGGTGCGCCGCCGGCTGAGCGAGGACCGGTTCTGCCGCCATTGGCCGAGCGCGAGGAACTGGAGCCGATCAGCCGCAACTACTTCGTACTCGAAGCCGCCGGGCAGACGCTGATCGGCGAGCCGCAGATCGTGTACACGCGGGACAACGACACATTTTCAAGCCTGGCACGGGAGTACGGTCTCGGTTACGACGAACTGGTCGCCGCCAATCCGGGCGTCGACCCGTGGTTGCCGGGCGCGAAAGTGCCGGTTCTGTTGCCCACACAGTATGTACTGCCCGACGCACCGCACCGCGGCATCGTGCTTAACATAGCGGCGAAGCGACTGTTCTATTTTCCGGACGTTGCAGAGGGCGAGCCGACGGTTGTCATGACCTATCCCATCGGTATTGGCCGTGTGGGCTGGGAAACGCCAACTGGTGAAGCGAAAGTGGTGGCGAAGGCCACCGATCCGCACTGGTATGTGCCCTGGTCGGTGCAGCAGGAGCACCGCAAGGCGGGCAATCCCTTGCCGTCTATTGTGCCGCCAGGACCGGAAAACCCGCTCGGCCGACATGTACTGCAACTCAATATGCCCGGTTATCTCATCCACGGCACCAACAAGCCCTGGGGCGTGGGCATGCGCGTCAGTCACGGCTGCGTACGCCTTTATCCCGAGAATATCGAGCTCCTCTACTCACTGGTGATGCCGGGCGACACGGTTCATCTTGTCAACCAGCCGTACCTGCTGGGGCAAAAAGACGGCCAGGTGTATATGGAAGCTCACGCGGTGCTGGAGGACGACACCGTAAGCGCGGTGCAGCACCTCGCGAACATCTTCGCAGGCGAGCAGATGAAGGACGATGAAGCGCAACGCGACCACGCACGGACCATTGCGAGCGCCGCGCTCGGGATTCCGCTGCGCGTTACCGCTGGCGACACGATGGAGATCTACACGCGTGTACGCGTAGTTCGCAACACCGTGAAAATCGACCCGGATGCGCCGAGCCTCGCCGAAGTGCGCGAGCTGCT
Organism: uncultured Woeseiaceae bacterium; assembly: GCA_964605635.1. Classification (GTDB taxonomy): domain Bacteria; phylum Pseudomonadota; class Gammaproteobacteria; order Steroidobacterales; family Woeseiaceae; genus IDS-8. The sequence goes on along the minus strand of CAZSDL010000025.1, from coordinate 1,174 downwards.
CGATGCACCGCCGGAGTCTGTGGAAACGTCAACGGACGGCACGGCCGGGGCAGCGACGAATGTGCAAGCGATGGACGCGACCCGCCTGAGCAATCTCGATGACTGAAAGCCGGCCTCTCAAAACATGAGGCCGGACATGAGCGAGTGGCTGAAGATCATGCTGCTGGAAATCGATCGCAAGAATGACGAACAATCTCGCGCCGAGGAAGAGCACCGCCGTCGTAGCCGGGAACCCGTTGCGTCATCCCCCGTCCCGCCCTCCAAGGTAACGCCGGAAAGCCGCGGGTAAACCGTCGTCGGGCGTTCGATCGGAACGTGCAACGGGCAACCGTCCATGCGCAGAATCAAAAGTGTTCCAGAAAAGATAGTTGCGCCCTGATTCGGCACGCTGCTGCAAGTCATGCAGCAACGCAGCAAGCGCCTTGCCGGTGTAGGTCGCCTCGAGCAATAAACCCAGTTGATCGTCAGCGAAAGCGATCGCCTGGTCCGTTGCGCGATCGCTGTGTGCGTAACCGCCTGCGAAGAAGTCATGACGTAGCCGGATATGCGTCCGCTTGTGCAAATCTGCTGGTATACGTGGGTCCAGGCGATGCATCATCGACGTGGCCTTGGCCATGCAGCGCGACAACGCCTGTTCGTTGCACAACCATGTTTCCGAAACGCGAATTGCCTGCACCTCGGTCGCCAGGCCGGACAACGCCAGGCCAAGGGCAAGCCCGGCCGCGGTGCCCATGGTTCCCGTGGCGACATACAGGCGCTCCGGCGCCGGCAGGGAACCGGCTGCGACCTGGTTCGCCAGTTCCACGCCTGCGCTGACAAATCCCAACGTACCTGGCCACGACGTGCCGCCGGGGGGTATGACGCAAGCATCCCGCCCCCAGAGGTGCTTTCTCAATGTTGCGATGCGCTGTGAATACCTGCCGCCAAAATGTACCAGTTGCGTGCCGAGTCCAAGATGGGTCTCGAGGGCTGCCGCCGTCTCCGGCGTCGAGCGCTGATGCGACAGGAAGCAGGTGCAGGGCAATCCGACACGCGCTGCAAAAATTGCTGTTGCCAACGCATGGTGCGAGCCGACAGTACCGAACGTTGCGATGCGTCGAGACTGCCGGCGTTGGGCCTGATGCAGGAGGTATTCGAGTTTCCGCACCTTGTTGCCGCCATAGACATCGCTGGT
>CAZSDL010000024.1:0-24301 GCA_964605635.1 uncultured Woeseiaceae bacterium | reverse complement strand
TCTGGTCCGAAACCTCGGCCAGGAAGTCCATTTCGTCGCGAAGATGCGTTCGTTCACAGTATTGCCGGTAGTACTCGCTGGCTCGGAAGCGATCGGGTAATTCCTCGCGAAATCGGCACAGCGAAGGTTTCTTGTCCCGTATCGCGAGCTGGTAGAGTGGGTCCAACAGGTACGGTCCGGCCAGGTAACGCTCCAGGTAGTGCTTCCTGCCGGCGGGTTCCAGCGTGTGGTGCAGGACTTCGGGCCGGGCGTCCTTGTGAAACGCCATGAGGCACGTTCCCTGATGTCGAACCGCAAGGCCTACTGCGTGCACCAAAGCATCGGGCAGCCGGTCACTGCCGGCCGCTGCAACAAGCTCGCCGACGGCCGCATGCCATTCCGATTGCTGAAACAAGTGCTGTCCGGACTCCAGGCTGAATCGTAAAATAATGAATTATCAATATTTTACACATACTGCGCGGCTGCCGCCGCCGTTCCGCAGCGGCATTGAGCGGCAAGAATACACGGCAGGCTGATAGCATGCGCAGCACACGGTTGGCTGGCTGCGAGACAGGGATATAGCATGGATTTCGAAAATAAGGTCATCGTCATCACCGGCGCGGCGCGCGGCCTCGGACAGGAGTACGCCCGCCAGTTTGCGCGCCGCGGCGCACACGTTGCCGTCAATGACCTGCGCGATTGTCGCGAAACACTGGACGTGATCGAAAAGGAAGGCGCTACCGGGCTCGCAACGACAACCGATGTCACCAGTGCCGAGAGTACCGGCGACATGGCGAAAGCGGTGCTCGATAAATTCGGGCGCATCGACGTGCTGGTCAATAACGCCGCGCTGTACGGCAGCCTGCATTTCCTGCCGTTCGACCAGCTCGAGGAATCAGAGTGGGACGCCACGATGAATGTGAACGTCAAGGGCATCTGGCAGTGTTGCAAAGCCGTTGTGCCAGCCATGAAGACACAGCAGGAGGGAGCGATTGTGAATATCAGCTCGCTTGCCGCTACCTATGGCATGCCGAATGGCTTGCACTACACTGCGTCGAAAGCCGCCGTTATCGGCGCCACGCGCGGGCTGGCACGGGAACTCGGTCGGTACAGCATTCGCGTCAACGCTGTCGCACCCAATGTCGTCAATACGGATGCAACAGCGGAAGTGTTCGGGGAAAAACGCGACAAAGTTCTCGAAGTGACGCGTTCGCAGCAGGCGATTCGCCGCCCGCTGGAGACGGCGGATATCGTCGGCGCCGTATTGTTTCTCTCCAGCGACCTGAGTCGCCTGACCACGGGCCAAACCCTGATGGTGGACGGCGGCACCGTCATGCTTTGATTTGTATAGAATAGCGCCTCTGATCGCGTATCCGGAACCTCTCCATGAAGCTTGTCACCGCCATCGTCAAACCCTTTCGCCTGGACGACGTCCGCAATGCTCTGAGTGAAGTCGGTATTCAGGGCATGACCGTCAGCGAAGTGAAAGGCTTTGGCCGCCAGCGAGGCCACACGGAACTTTATCGAGGCGCCGAGTACGTGGTGGACTTCCTGCCCAAGGCAAAAATCGAAGTTGCCGTCTCGGACGACCGGGTGGAAGAAGTCATAGAGGCCATCGTCAACAGTGCCAAAACCGGTAAAGTCGGCGATGGCAAGATTTTCGTCACGCCTATCGAGCAAGTGTTGAGAATCCGTACCGGGGAAACCGGCGACAGCGCGCTTTGACAATCGGAAAATCAAGGCTCAGTGACCGATGCTGGTCCTGGAAGACCGCACGCCGGTGCGTCCTTCTGTCGAAAAAATCATTGTCCCCTTTCTAATTGCTCCAGTGTTTCGTCCTGGAGGTTGCGTGGATCCACCAGGTCCACCTCACAACGGCCACTTTTGCAAACCGGCAACCTGACGAATGGCTCTGTGGGGCAATCGTAGAAGACCCGATGCTCGCAGCTCTCGCCGTACCTTCGGAAACCTTCGCGCAAGGTCACGATTTCCGATTTGGCGACCGACGTCATGCAGTCGATCGGATAGCCGTAATCGAACAGTGTGCAGTCGTCGTCCGTGGTGCATTGCCTGGCGTTGCCGACGATTGAGCGAATCTCGCTCTCGGCCTGCGTACAGGCATCCTGAAGCGACAGCCTTTCCTCGGCCGGCGGACTGGCTTGTCGCAAAGTTTCCTGCGCGGGCTCGGGTCGCGGAGCAGGAACCGGCAAGTCCGGACGCAGGCCGCCTTGCAATAGTGTTGCCAAGAGCCACAGCACCACGGCAATAGCAGATGAAACATAAAGAAGTGACAGCGTGGATTTTTGCAAATCGTTTTGCTCGAAAATTGCGCTCAGGATTGCCGAAACCGGCAGTTATTGTGCACTGTTCGCGGCGTCGCTGGAAACGTCCACCCGCAAATGACACATCCAGGGCACCCTCATTCTCCATAAAACCAGCAGTTTCCGGCAATGATTTCTGGCGGGCACCTAGCTACGTTGACCGGAGTGACTTGCAGACGTTCACAACTTCTGTCAATTACCGCCGGACTGCTGGTCAGCCTGTCATTGACATTTTCCTACGCCGACCAGAGCGCTTGCTCTTCCCGGGCGGAATGCAGGGAAGCCTGTATCGGGATAAAGCAGAAAATACAAAAGATACAGGCACGAATGCGCAGCGGTTACAACGCGAAGCAGGGCGCGCGCATGCAAGCCGAACTGCGTCGCTTGCGATCAATTCGGGCGAAGGTGTGCCGATAGCGAATCTCCACTCACTTGTGCAGCGTTTTCCTACCCCAATTTGCCGCCGTTCCCGGTAAAATTTTTCGGCAGGTCCTGCCAGCAATCACGATAATTCTTCTGCAACGCAGGGCATTGCAGGGCGAATTGGGTAGGCCGCATCACATAGCGCGATTCGAACATAAATGCCAATGTATCCATGAGCTTTTGTGGTTTGAGCGGCGCGTTGACTGCCTTTTCATAGGCGTCGCGGTCCGGTCCATGAGCAGACATGCAGTTGTGCAGGCTCGAACCACCAGGCGCAAATCCGCCGCCGGACTTTGCATCGTATTCGCCATGAATGAGTCCCATGAATTCAGACATGATATTGCGGTGATACCAGGGTGGACGAAAGGTATTTTCAGCCACCATCCAGCGCGGTGGAAAAATCACGAAGTCGGCGTTCGCCGTGCCCGGCGTATCCGACGGCGAGGTCAGCACCGTGAAAATCGAAGGATCCGGGTGATCGAAGCTGATCGAACCGATGGTATTGAAACGTGCGAGATCGTATTTATACGGGGTCAGGTTTCCATGCCAGGCCACGACGTCCAGAGGCGAATGGTCGATATCGCAAGCGAACAGCTTGCCTGCAAATTTCGTGACGAGTTCGAAACTACCTTCGCGATCCTCGTATGCCGCAACCGGCGCCAGGAAGTCACGTCTATTGGCCAGGCCGTCACTGCCGATCGGTCCGCGCTCCGGCAATCGGAACTGTCGTCCATAGTTCTCACAGACATAGCCACGAGCATAACCAGTATCATCGCCGTCAGAAGGTACGACGCGAAATTTCATACCGCGCGGCAGCAGTGCTATCTCGCCCGGTTCCGTCTTGAGGATTCCACATTCGGTGTGCAGGGTAATAGCGCCCTGCTCAGGCACGATCAGCATCTCGCCGTCGGTATTGCAGAAATATCGCTCATGCATCGGCCAGTTGATGCAATAGATGTGTACGCCAATGCCGATTTGCAATGACGCGTCACCATTCGTCGTCATCGTGGTCAGGCCAGCAACGAAATCCCTTGCGTCAGCAGGCTGCGGCAACGGATCCCAGCGCAATTGGTCGGGCGATAGCCCGACCTCGTCGCACGGCCCGGTGCGCAGCAATCCGCAATCGATTTCCCGCCATGGACCGTGCACCACGGACGGGCGGATGCGATAAAACCAACTGCGAAAGTTCTCGACGGCCGGCGCCGTGAATGCCGTACCGCTGAGTTTTTCCGCGTACAGGCCATGTGCCACCTTCTGCGGAGAATTGCGCCCGACCGGCAGCGTTGCCGGAACGGCCTCTGTGACAAACTCGTTGCCGAAACCGGACAGGTAAGTCAAAGGTGAAGGCTTCTGTGACATTGCGGTTACCGGTCTGCTCGCGATCAGGCTCTGGCTACTTTTTGTTCGATAGCTCCGAAAATGCTCAGGCCTTCCGCATCGGTCATCTCGATGCGCACGGTATCGCCGAATTTCAGGAATGGAGTCTGCGGCTCACCGTGCTCCAGCGTTTCGAGCATGCGCCTCTCCGCGATGCAACTCGAGCCTTTCGACCGGTCGTAGTTGGAGATCGTTCCGGAACCGATGATCGTACCGGCACCGAGTCGCCGCGTTTTGGTCACATGCGCAAGCAACCGGTGGTAGCTGAAGGTCATATCGACACCGCACTCCGGCTCGCCGAACAGTTCTCCATTCAGAAAGGTCCTGAGCGGCAAATGTATCTTGCCGTCCCGAAACGCATCGCCGAGCTCGTCCGGCGTAACAGCCACCGGCGAGAAGGCAGTTGAGGGTTTCGACAGATAGAAGCCGAAACCTTTCGCCAGCTCAGCGGGAATCAGATTGCGCAAGGAGACGTCGTTGACCAGCATCAGCAACTTTATGTGCTTTTGTGCCTGTCCGGCCAGGGTTTGCATCGGCACGTCATCAGTGATGACTGCGGTCTCGGCTTCCATGTCGATCCCGTAGTCTTCGTTGCTTACCGGTATATCGTCGCAAGGTCCGAGGAAGTCATCGGACCCGCCCTGGTAGACGAGTGGATCCTGCCAGAACGAATCCGGCATTGTGGCGCCGCGCGCCTTGCGCACCAGCTCAACGTGATTGACATAGGCGCTGCCGTCCACCCAGTGAAAAGCGCGCGGCAGCGGTGCGGCGGCTTTTCGCGCGTCGAACTCGAACTCGCCGCCGACGCGGCCCTCTTCGAGATGCTCTGCAACTTCTTGCAGAAGCGGGGCGGTCTCCTCCCAGTCATCGAGTGCGACCTGCAAGGTGACCGCAATATCAGGCACGGCTACCGCGCGCGACAGATCATGACTCACGACCACCAGCGTGCCGTCACGACCGCCGGACTTCAGGCTCGCAATTTTCAAGCTGCTCTTCCCTTATGCATCCTCGCCCGGCCGATGGCGCTTATCGGGCTGCGCCTCAGTTCGAGCCCGGCGAGTTTGTTATGGCAACACGCGACCTGCGCATTAGTTGCCTTTGTAACCCAGGCAACGATAGCAAAAGAGTGGCGGTCTTGGCACTCAATTCACGGGAGAAAGGTGTGTCGGGCCGACGGTGTGGTTGCCTTGGCGGAAGACATGCCGTCTCCAGCAACGAATTTACGCCAAAAGGTGTGTGCGATACCGCACAGACCACTGGAGCTCACGTCTTTAGCGTTAGGCTTTTATTTAATTCAGTCCGGAGATGCCTCCATGGCAGTGACCGCTACAGACCCGATCAAAATAATCTTTGCGATTCTTCTGCCGCCTCTCGGCGTGTTTCTGGAGGTCGGTTTAAAGGGTCATTTCTGGCTGAATATACTCCTTACCCTGCTGGGCTTCATCCCGGGCATCATTCACGCGTTGTACGTCATACTCAAGCACTAGCTCGTCAGGGATCACTCCGCTTGCGCTAGACGCTGAACCGCTTCCAGGGACTTTTGCACGTTCTCGAATGGAGACATGCCACCAATCGTCTCGGCAATCCGCCCATCAGCCGTCACGATGAATGTCGTGCGCTCCGCAAAACCATGGCCGATTTCGATGCCGCGCGTGTCCTTGGCGCCGGGCCGCGCATCGGCAACTTTCAGTCCGAATGAACGCGCAATCTCTCCGGACTCATCGGACGCCACGGCAAGCTTGCCTGCACAGTACTCGGGATCGGCGGAGAAATCGTTCAGCCGCTCGATGCTGTCGAGCGACACGCCGACGACGCTCGCGCCGGCAGAATTGAACACGTCCATTTTTTCAGCGAACTCACGCGCCTGGATATTGCAGCCTTGCGTATACGCCGACGGATAAAAGTAGACGACAACATTGCCGTCCTGAAGCGCATCGCCTAACGAGAAGTCGAATTCCTCCCCGGCGAGCGATGCTTTCGCTGTGAAATCGGGTGCCGTGTCGCCGGCTTCCAGCATGGCGAGCGCCGGCAGGGCGAAGGCAGCAGCGCAAAGAGCGACAAACCAGCGAGAATTCATATTCATAGGAGTTGTCCGTTTGTTGTTAGCCTGGAGCCAGTCCAGGGCGCAGGTCATCAATGCTGAACGGTTGGACGACGCCGTGCAAGTCCGGCACTGCGACTACCCGGTAATTGCCGAGGAAATGACCGAGAATGAACAAGAGCAGTGGCAGCAGTGGCTGCGGCGACCTGGCGCGTAGCAGAAAAAAAGCCACCGCCGTCGGCAGACGGCGGTGGCTTAGGGCCTCTGATCCATGGGGGTTACAAGGGATCGGGATCAGGCGGCGAATTGCTCCTCTTCGGTGCTGCCGTCCATGGCGGTCGTCGATGACTGCCCGGCCATGATGGTGTTTTGCACCGCATCGAAATAGCCTGCGCCGACAAACGACTGGTGCTTCGCGGCGCGGAAGCCGAGCTTCTCGTCTGCGAATTCCTGCTGCTGAAGTTTCGAATAGGCGTACATACCGTCGGCCTTGTAGGCGCGGCTTAGCTGGAACATGCTGGAGTTCAATACATGCCAGCCCGCCAGCGTAATGAATTGGAACTTGTAGCCCATCTTGCCCAACTCCTCGCGGAAGTTGCGCATCGTGTTGTCGTCCAGGTTCGCTTTCCAGTTAAAGGAGGGCGAGCAGTTGTAGGCCAGCAGTTGCTCCGGATAACGCGCGTGAATAGCGTCCGCGAAGCGCTTCGCCTGCGCGAGATCAGGCTTCGACGTCTCGCACCACAGCATGTCCGCATAAGGCGCATACGCAAGTCCGCGTGCAATCGCCTGATCGAGGCCTGCTTTTGTGCGATAGAAACCTTCTGCTGTACGTTCGCCGGTGATGAAGTCCTGGTCTCGGTCATCCGCATTCGACGTTATGAGATTCGCCGCATCCGCATCCGTGCGCGCGATCAAAACAGTCGGGACGCCCAGAACGTCGGCCGCAAGTCGTGCCGACGCGAGCTTCGAGATCGCTTCCTGGGTCGGCACCAGTACCTTGCCGCCCATGTGGCCGCATTTCTTGGCAGACGACAGTTGGTCCTCGTAGTGCACGCCAGCAGCGCCTGCGCGGATCATGTGCTTCATTAATTCGAAGGCGTTCAGATTGCCGCCAAATCCGGCCTCGGCATCCGCGACGATCGGCGCAAACCAGTCGATGCTGTCGTCGCCGTTCAATGCGTAAATTTCGTCCGTGCGCTGGAAAGCGTTGTTGATGCGCTCGACCATCTTCGGCACGGAATCGACCGGGTAAAGGCTCTGGTCGGGGTACATCTGTCCGGCACTGTTGCCATCGCCAGCCACCTGCCAGCCCGAGCAGTAAATGGCCTTGAGTCCGGCCTGCACTTCCTGGATCGCCTGGTTGCCGGTTACGGCGCCCAGAGCGCTTAGCGGCGCATCCTCGTTCACCAGCCGCCACAATTTCTCCGCGCCATGGCGCGCGAGCGTGTATTCGATCTGTACCGAGCCGCGCAGTTTCACCACGTCAGCGGCTTTGTAATCCCGCTTGATGCCCTTCCAGCGCGGGTTCCGCGCCCAGTCTTTTTCCAGTTCCCTTATTTGTTCTGCGCGGTCCATGACTTACTCCCTTGATTGAACGGCGCACCCCAGCGCCACTTTCCTTTTGCCAATCGCCCGTAGTACGGGCTCCTACACCTTCTTTAACCGGGTATTGTAGTGGCTAAATGTATATAATTTCACAGTAAAAATTTGACAGTGTTAATTTCACGGAGTGACATAATGGGGGGCACTGATGGGCTCATGCGCAAAGCGCATTTTCTCGGCACCAAGATCCGTAGCCTGCGCAAACGCAACCAGCTCACGCTCGAGGACCTGTCCGTCCGCTGTATCCAGGTCGATCGCGACGCGGCACCGTCGGTTTCCTATCTCTCGATGATCGAGAACGGCAAGCGGGTGCCCTCGCAGGCGCTCCTGCAGGTTATTGCCGACATTTTCCAGAAAGACCTCAAGTGGTTCTTTGATGAAAGTCTCGAAATCGAGACCATCGAGCCCGTGTCGCGAAGCGGCGGGGTTGAGGGCATTCCCCTCGAACCCGGCTTCCTGTTCTCGAACGCACTGCTGCAGACGGCCATTCCGGAGTTGCTGTCGCAGACTGGCACAACCGGCCGGCAGTTTGCACACCTGTTGATCCGCGCACACCAGGAAGCGCAACAGAACCGCTTTCCCGATCTCGAACGCGCGGCCGAAAAAATCGGGAAACGACGATTTCCTCTCGACGTCGACGACCTGTTCGCGCTGGCCAAGCACCTGGGACTGCGCATACGCTGGTTCGACCAGCCACCCTACCCCGAAAAAGGCGACGCCGACCGGCCGTTCGATACGCTCATCCGCTCTTTCTATGAGGCACCGAACACGGTCTACCTGAACCGGCAGCTCGAATCCCTGCCCGCCCGCATCAAGTACGACATTGCCAATCACATTGCGCATCGCGTGCTGCACGACGGTGACGGCGCACGCACGCCGCAGGTGTCGGGCGGCGTGCTTTCGCCGCGGCGTCACGATGACGAGTCGCCGCACATGGACGCCAAGGACATTCTGTACGCCTGGCGCGATTTCGAATGCAGTTATTTCGCCGCAGCGCTGCTCGGGCCCAAGGCGCCGTTTCGCCAGTTCCTGGCGCGGCATGCCTACGGGATTGATTCCGGCAGCAAGGTCGACCTGTCCACCACACTCATCATGCGCCGCATGTCGAGCGTGTCGCCCTACCGGCACTGGCACTATTTCGACGCCTATCCGCCCGGACACCTGCGCGCCGTTTATCGCGGCAACGGTATTCCGCTGCCATGGGGCAACATGCGCATGGTGCTGGATCCCTGCCAACACTGGGCCGTATTCCGCATGCTCAACGCACGATCGACGAAACCCTCGGCGCAGATTTCAGTGCTGCGCAGCGGCGACGATGCACGGCTCTATTGCTGTGAGTCGATCCGCGGCAAGGATCCGGCCGGCAATACGCATGTCCTGTGTGCCGGCGTCGATCTGGGACCGGCATTTGATTCGCAGGGTTTCTCGACCCAGGATGTCATCGAGCAGATCGAGCGTAGCTGTAATCGCGGCGGGGGTGCGGCGGCGATACCGAGGGAGGCCCGGCAAAAGCTGCTGTCTATCAGCAAGATCCTGAATATCGGCTGGATCGGGGATGGTGCTGCGAAGGATGCGAGCATCATTTGTCCGCGGAGCTCGGCCTGTCCGCGCGATCGGCATTGTCTCGGGCGATCCGCGTCACGGCAGAGACCGGTGGTCGAGCAAATGCGCGAGCGGCTGGTGAAGGAGTCGGTTGCCGGGAGTCGATGATGTGACCGTCAGGATTTTCCCGTTCGCCCGCAAGGCGGGCTCCAACAGGGATTCGTTCGAGCCCGGCGCCTTGGCGAATGCGGTGACACCGAAGCGTTGGAGCGAAATCTTGTAGGAGCCCGCCTTGCGGGCGAATGCGGTGACACCGAACTTCCCCATTCGCGCGCAGTGCGCGCTCCAACAATCAGGCAGGGAAGAAATCGATCGGCTTGGTGGTGGTGACGGTCTCGACGTCACGTGCTTCGAAGCGGAACATCCTTACGCGCTGCACCAGTTTCTGCTCCATGTCGCTGTTGCCCAGCTCGCTTGACACCACTTCGCAGAAGGTCACTTCGCCGGACGGCGCGATCGTCAGTCGCAGCACCAGCTTGCCTTCCAGCGTCGGGTCCTCGCGTAACGCACGATTGTAAAGCGCGAAGATCGCACCCTTGTTGCGGTCGAACACCAGTTCGATTTCTTCGCGGCTGCGTGATGGTTTGCCACTGCTGCCCGTACGCCGTGCCGCATCGTCGCTGTTACCGATGTCGGCGACGGGGCTTGCGACCTGGGTCGTTTGCCGTGCACCTAAACCTGCACCGCCGGTATTGCGGCTCATGGACGCCGTATTAATGCCGCCGCTGGCGGCGCCGACACTGGAGGTAATCATCGATCGTTCGTTGCGCGCCGCCTGGCCAACGCTTGCGGTCAGCGGGCGGTTGTCGGCAACCTGGTCAACGACGTCGCTGTCACGCAACGCGGCCAGATCATCGACGAACGGCATCAGCGCTGCCTGGGCGCGTTCCCTGGCGCGATCCTCCGGCGGTACCACCACGGGCGGCGGCGTCACCGGCTCGGCCGGTTTTTCGACCACCTGTTGCGGCTCGGGCGTGACGACCGGCTCAGGCACAGGTTCCGGCTCGGGCTCCACGGCACGGGGCGGCGGCGGTGGCGGCGGTCGCTTTTCCAGCAGCAATTTGGCAATGCGCGGAGGAATTTCTTCAACTTCGTAAGGATCGACTTCCGGCGTCGGAATCCACGGCCACACCACACCCAGAAAGAGTGCCGCAGCGCAGACGATGCCGAGCAGACGACGGAACTTCCTTTCCTGGCCGTCGCTGGACGTCCATGGCAGTTCGTACTCTCTGTAGTAAGGAATGTCCAATCCGTTGCTCCGCGCTCTATCCGGCTCGCCTGTCGATCACTACCGGGCGGCTGCCAGGTTGTCGATCTGGTCGGAACTCTTTTGCAAGACCGCCAGCGAAATCCGTCCGTAGTCGGATGCGCTGCAGGTAGCCATGACTTTTTTCAGCAACCGGTACGGTATGTCCTTGTCGCCCATGATCGTAACCTCGCGTCCGGCGATATCGTCGCGGGTTTCCTGGCGAAGTACGCGCTCGTTTTGCGCAACGAGAGCCTCGCGCAAGGCGGGAATGTCATTGCCTTGCAGGTTCATGACCTCAGCGACTTTCGCAACCGGCGACCCTTGCACGAGAATGTCTTCGGCACCGATTAAGATCACGACAGATTCCTTCGCCTTTTCTTCCGCGATCGACTCGGGAAGCTGGATGTCGCGTGCGTTAGGCAGCACCTCGACATCGGATGAGTTCACCAGCAGGAAGAACACCAGGATGGTAAAAATGTCCATCAGCGAAACCAGGTTCAGTGCGCCGCCGCGCTTGCCGCGTTCATGGCGGCGTTCCATGCGTTGTGCGCGTTGCGACTTCCTCATGGTTCAGGCGCCCCCTTCCGCTACAGGCGCATCACCGATGGAAATTTCCGGGAATAGTTCAGTGCGTACGACCGCGTTGCCCTCAATTGATTGCGCGACGCGGACACGATCCATCACCTGCACCAGGATGTCGTAGGGGATGTCAGCTTCCAGCAGGATCGAGGCGTCAGTTTTCTTCGGATAACTTTTCTTGATATCGGACAGTTTTCCGCTCAGGGCATCGAAGTCGTAGCCGTCAACCTCGTTCGGGTACATACCGAGCCGGCCGACGTTGCGGTCGCCCACCTCGATACCGTCCTCCCGAACGATAATCTCGAGCTGGAATACCAGTTCCTCCTGTTCCGCGGGTTCGCTCGAGGAGCCAGGCAGATTCAGCTCGAGAATCGCCAGACGCGAAAACACCGCGGTGATCAGCAGGAACGGAACCAGGATCACCATCAGGTTCATGAACGCCGTAATGTTGAGATCGGCGGTGTCGCGGTTGCGACGGCCGCCGCCCCGGCGGGCGCGAATCATGGTCAGGCCCCGGCCGGCTTCAGCTGTCGTTCGGTTATGGCATTGAGAAACTTGACGCTCGCCATTTCCAGGCTGTCGACGATCTGGTTGGTCTTCGTCTGCAGCAAAGCGTGAATCAGAAGCAGCGGAATGGCGACCATCAGGCCGAACGCGGTGGTGTTCATCGCCACGGAGATACTGGCCGACAAAAGGTCAGCCTTGTCCGCGGGATTCGCGTTGGATACCGCCGTGAACGCCCGGATAAGACCGATAATGGTGCCGAGAAGTCCCAGAAGCGTCGCGATGTTGGCCAGCGTCGCCAGGTAATGCGTGCGCTTCTCCAGCCGCGGCAATACTTCCATGAGGCTTTCTTCCATAGCCTTTTCGACATCGTCCCGGCGACGCGCCGATTTCACGCGATACAGACCGTAAGTCAGGATCGACGCGATCGCCGCTTTCGACTTGCCAGTGACAGTGGCCGCTTCCTGGAAATTACCCGCCTTGAGAAACGGCACGATCTTGTTCCACAGCGCCCGGTTACTGGCGCCGGACATGGTCAGATAAAGCCAGCGCTCGACGGCAATGGCCAGCCCGAGTGCGAGCACGATCAGGATCGGGTACATGAATGCACCGCCCTGTTGAAAAAAACGCACGATGGCGCCCAAAAAGTCCATTTGCCTGCTCCTCTTACCTCAATTTTTCGTTGTCACTCATCACCTGCCGCGTGCAGGTCGCTGTAGTAATCCACTTGCCGGATGAACTCCTCGCGATCCAGCGGTGCGAGGACTTCGTCCAGTAACGTATTCGCCGGTCGTCCCAGCAAACTGCCGGGATCCGATTTCTGCCAGGGCACGATGTAAAGAACCTTCGGTAGCTCCTGGTTACCCGTAATCTCCGTTCGGCGCAGGTCAAGTTCGTCCATGACCGCAGCAGACTGCATACGTTGCGTCTGTCCTGCCGCCAACGCTGTACCGGAAACCGCCGGTTCGAGCGCATCGCGTTCCACGACCTGTGCAAATGACGCCGGATCCGTGACTTCGGTAACCTCTTCCTCAGCCCATGCCCCGGAAACCATGCAGGCAAAGGCGATTGCTGTGATCAGTTGCGGGCCAGTCATCCGATTTACTCCGTCACGTTCGCGGTGCGCTGCGCCACGCTGATGCGTCGCTTGAGATCCACCACCCACTTTTCGACCTGCTCGTCGTCGCCGCCAAGTTCGAGGTATAGCTCGAAGTGTTGCAGCGCGGTATCGAGCTGTTGCAGGTACAACTCATTCAGGACGCCCAGGTTGTAGTGTGCCAACGCGTACTCGGGTTGCGCTGTGACGGCCTTCATATAAGCGGCTTCTGCTTCGGGGAAATAACCCTGGCGACGCTTGAGCATGCCGAGCTGATTAAAGGCGGCCGCATTTGCCGGATCAATCTGCAGAGCGCTTTCGATGTGCGACGCCGCGGCTGCATCATCGCCTTTCCCCGCGGCAAGAATCGCCAGGTTGACCCAGGCGCCCGGGAAGTCGGGATAGTTCAGCAAAAATTCCTTGAAGCGCAGCTCGGCGTCCAGCGCATTGCCGGCGGCCATGGCCGCAACAGCCTGTTCATAAAGCGTTTGCGCCCTTTGCGGAATGCTGCGTTGCGTTGCGGGCGTGGCCGCGGCTTCTACTACACCAGTGCGGGGCGCTGCACCGGATGCACAGCCTGCCAATAGCACGGCCGCGAGCAGCAGCGCCGGCACAATCAGCATTTGCCGGATGTCAGAATAGGGCTGTGACGACATGTTCACTCCGCTCCAACTTTGCGTAACGTGCCGGTAACAAGGCCGCGAGCGCAGTGAAACTCTGCTGCACCCATTCGTCGTAAATACCTTCGGCGGCACGCGCGGCGTTGACTTCATAGAGCTCGATGGCTTTTTCCTCAAACGGAAATGCCTGCTCTTCGAGAAGCAACTCGTACTGCTCGAGTGCCAGTTCATCGAGATCCGCAGGACGTTCCGATTCCATCAGGTCCGCACTGAACCTCTGGTAGACCTCGCCAAGTCGGAATGTCGCAGCCGTTGTAACTTCGGCAACGCCATAGTCCGCGGCACGCGCGTAGGCGGCGAGGACATCTTCCATGAGGCGCTTCTTGCGTTTGAGGCTGTCAGCCAGCGGTTGATCGATGACGGCGGTCGCAAATTCCCGGCGCAGCGGTTCGGCCAGCTCCAGAGTCGCCGTTGCCGCCAGGTAACGCGTGCGATCCGACCTTTGCGATCCGGCCGTGGCATCGGCGTCGACGAGATCGCGCAATCGTTCTGTACGTGCCTGCCTGTCGCCGCGCTCGCCGGCCAATTCGAGCAAACGTTGCCGCGCTTCGATCGATTCAGCGACGGGGTTTGGAAAGCGCCGGACAAAGTCGACAATGACGCGCTCCTCGCCGGCGGATGCACTGCCGGACCTGTAAAGCTCAGCGGCTTTCCACAGTGCTTCGCGCTGCACGTCGGGATTGCTTTCAGGGGAGTCGGCGATGCGCTCGAACTCTCCGGCTGCTTCCGCGCTGCGGCCCGTTTCCAGGTAACTGACGGCGAGCTTTGCCGTAACGTCGCCGGCGAAGTCGCTATCAGGATAGCTCTGCCGAAACGACTCCAGCACCGCACTGGCGCGATCCCAGGATTGCAGATTGATCAATGCAGCGGCCGCGTCGTATTCGGCCGTCATGCGAAATTCAGAATTCGGTACCACCTCGCCGAGGCGGGTGAAATGCACGACCGCCTGTTCGAGATCGCCACTGTCGCGCGCGTGTTCACCCTGCTTGTAGATCGAGGACGCAATTCGATCCTCGACTTCCTGGCGCGCCGCATTGTCATCGCGCGGCGTCAGCGGCCGCAGTTGATAGTAGGCCAGCTCTGCGGCAGCGAAGTCAGCCAGGTCGAATTGCGCATGCGCGATCACGGTCCAGGCTGTGAGCGCGAGTGTCCCGTCGACCGGTGGCTCGTGTGTGACAACTTTGCGGGCCACGGCGATAGCCAGATCGAACTGGTTTTGCTGGAAAAGATCTTCGGCCACAGTAGTGAGTACCGCAGTCGACTCCGGGTGCTCGGGATATGTATCGGCAAATCTCAAACCGCTGTCGAGATAACGACGGTGCCACTCAAACTGCGCGGCTCCGGCGAGGTCAGCTTCGTGTTTGCGATAAGCGAGCAGCGCTGCGTATGCAGCCTCGGCCGAATGCTCATGACGCGGATAGTCGTAGGCGGTGCGCTCGTATTCCAGTGTCGCAGGCTGGAAGTCGCCACTCTCAAAGAGGATTTCCGCCAGCAGGAAATTGGTGGTGGCGCTGTCCGGCTCGCCCGGGAAATAGTCCAGGTACTTGCGATACCAACGGGCTGCCTCCTGGTACGCGGGACGCTTGCCGTCCTTCTGGGCCTCGGCGTGGTAGAACTGCGTGACGTCATTCAGGTTTTCCTTGAGGTGCGCTGCCACCGACGCATTGTCCTCGCGCGCATTGCGCTGCCAGAACGGGCCATCCATACCGTAACGTTCGACGAAACGCTTCTTGCCTTCCAGCACGAGCGTCGGAAACTCACCACGCTTGTACGCCTCGATCACTTCTACCTGCAGCAAGGGTGCTTTCTCGTGGTTGGGATCCTGCTCGACGAATGCCTCAAACGTCTGCGCAGCATCGACGTAGCGCTCTTTTTCCAGATACAGGCTCCCAAGGTTCATGAAGATCACGTAGCTGTACAAAGGTTGACCGCGTTCGTCCAGGTACCGCGCGATACTTGCCGGGCCGTCCATGTACGAGAAACTGATGCTCAGCACACGAAAGGTGTCCTCCACCAGTTCGCGCTCCGCACGTCCAAGAGCATCGAGTCGTTCCTCGCCATCCGTGATGACGACACCGGCAAGCTTGCGGTCCAGTAAGTCAAAAAATGGATCGAGACTCTGTTCGTGCTCGGCCTGTTTGAACAGCGACCAGCCCAGCTTGTAGAGCGACTGCTCAAAAAACCGCGAGGCTACCCCGTGCGTCACCACACTGCGGTAGGCAGACTCGGCTGCGTAAAAGTCCTTCTGCAGGAACAGAATTTCGCCGCGCCTGAACTGCACTTCATCGATTATCGCCGTATCCGGATAGCGCGTTACCAGCTCATCGAGTACGCGCAGCGCGTCGTCCGCACGGCCACCAAGCTCATGCGCCCGCGCCAACTGGTAAAGAACCGTGTCGTTGCGTCGATACTCCGGGTAGGCATCCAGCAACTGCTGGAAAAGGGACACGGCACTCGCATGCCCTGCCGAATCGACGACGTCGACTTCGTTTGACAACTGCTCGACCTCGGTCGCTTCGAGCTCGAGATCCGCGAGTCGTCGCATCGCTTCGGCACGCATCTCCGGATCGTCTGATACCAGCTCGAGAAAGCGACGATAGCTTTCCCGTGCCTTGTCAGCGCTCGCGTCGATCTGGCCGCCGGTCGGCACCTCGATACGGCGCTTCTCAAGGCTCTTGATAGTGTCCTTGGCGAAAGCATCCGGCGCAAGGCTTGCCGCCAGCAACAGCGCCATCGTGCACGAGAGCAGGCGACAGGGAATCATTGCGCTGCCTCACCGACCGTCGAAGACAAGTCGTAAATCGCGGCCAGCGCAAATCGTGCCTGTACAGTGTACGTTGAAAGTCGTCCCTGTTGCGCCCGAAGTTCTTCGACCGCAATGGACTGCAGGAAAGCGCGTTGTTGCGCCATGGTTGCGTCGACACGGGTTTGCAGCGTATCGATGCGCGGAGTCAAGCCGGCAATGCGCGCGTTGAAGCCCCCGAAAGTTTCTGGCTCCTTCTGCATCGACTTGTCGATACTGCGACGCGCTCGCTGCGTTTCCACCAATGCCTCGCCGGTCAGGCGGACATCATTACGAATTGCCCACAGGCGCTCTTTGAACGATGCGTCGAGTTGCCACTGAAGCACACCTTTCAAAAGCGCTATCTTGTTGCGTGCCTCCTCGGCTTCGGGAATATCGGCGGCGAGCACCGGTGTATGTTCGAGCGCTGCAATTTCGCCCCACAATGCGGCTTCTGCGCGGCTCGCAAGCGCCAGCGAATCGCTGCTGCGCTCAATGTTGTTCAATTGCGCGTCGAAATCCAGCTTCTGCGTTACGAGCTTCTCGACGTCAGCCTCTGCGAGACTTGCCTGAATGCGTGGCAAACGCTGGTAGTAAGCAAGCTCGCGAGTCTCCAGCATGTCCTGAAAGACTTCGACGTTCTGCCGCCAGCGATCGAGATTACGCGCCAGGTAGCGCAGGTCGCGATAGTTCTTGAGGGCTTCCTGAAATTCATGGGCCGCCATCAGGTGATAGAGGTAACGCGACTCCGTGCCATCCGGGAGAGTGTCCAGTTTCCAGTACCAGCCGGTAGCGCCTTCAGGGTCATGCGCGAGGAACTCGTCCAGCAGCGCACCCTGTTCGATGCGTGCAATGGCCTTATCGATGCGCTCGCCCTCTGCATCGAAGGCATCGATGGCGTGCAAATAGTAGTCGGCCGCATGACTGATCGAATCGAGTTTGGCCATTGCATACGGTACTGCCAGCAGGGATTCCTGCACGGCCGAATCCAGCATATTGCGATCGCGAAGTTCTAGCCATGGAACGAGGGCATTGCGGTAGTCCCCGCGTTCGGCGTCCGCCCACCCGGCCCCCAGGAGAGCCTTGTTGGAAAACGGCCCCGCAAGCCGGACGCGTTGCAATGCCGCTTTGGCAGGCTCCGGCTGTCCGTCCTGAAGGAAAGCATAGCCGAGAGCAAGGTTCGCCTTGTCGCGCAGTGCGTTGAGTTCCTCGCTGCGCGTTTTGCGCTTACCGAGGGCATCGAGAATCAACTCTGCCTCAGACACACGTCCGCTGCGGACCATTGCGACGCCGAGGTTGAACTGTGCGTAAGAAGCCCATTCATTGCGCCCCTTCCAGTCGGCCAGCAGCGCGATGGCGTCGTCGTAGCGTCCGCCGTCAATATGGATCTGCGCCTGCAGCAAGTGTCGTTCCGCGGCAATCGCTTCGGGGAGGTCGCCCTGGATGCTGTCGAGCGCTACCTGGGCCTTCTCCGGGTAGCCCCTCTGGTTCCAGATCTTCGCCAGGAAAAACCAGGTGCGGTCACGAATCTGCGGCTCGACGTTTCCGGCCAGCAATCGTTCGAAGATCTCCGCAGCGCGCAGATGGTGCCCGTATGACAGGTAAAGACCGCCGAGCAATAACTCGGATTCCGCGTCGTGGTGGTCGATGCGTTGCTGCTCCCGGGCAACCAGTGTGCGCACTATCGCCGGGAAATATTCTTCCTGGTAGAAGTAATAGAGTATTTCGCCGTAGTGCGCATCCTTCACGATGACAGACGCAGTCAATGTCTCGGCAGCAGCCACAGGCTGCCAAAGAACTGCGGCGGCGGCGAGCTTACAGATTGCAGCCAGAATGGGGCGACGATCGCGCAACGATCACTCCCATTCCTGGATAACAAACTCAGGTTGCTGCTTGCTGGCCTTGTCCGTGATTTTGAGTTCGAGGTATTTCGCGCCAATGCCCTTGTTGAAAGTCATCGTGGCGCCCCGCCGGTAGTCGCGTACATGCGGTCCCTCGCCGGTAAAGATAGCCACCAGTTCGTGCTCACCAACTTTCAGGTTGTCCATGTGCACGCGATGGACGCCGCCGCGTAACAGGGCGGCAGCCTCGCGCTCGGTATAGAGATAATTGGCAACGTCCTTGCCATCGATTCTCAGGGTCACGGAGTCGAGATCGAAGTACTCGCCGACATCCATCGATATAAAGAAAGCGACCTGCGAATTGGCCGGGAACAGGAGTTCTTCCTCCAGCAGGAACAGGTCGCGGTTCAGCGCAAGCACTTCTTCCTTGAGAGCCTGGACATCCTCATCCAGACTTCGCAGCTTGCGTGGTGCAGCCTCATTGACACCCATGGCAACCGATGCCATCGCACCCACACTGTCCCGGGCGTTCACCGCAGGAATAGCTGCGAGTGCCAGGCAGACAACGGCTGCCCATCCGATCGTTCGCAAATTCAACACCGTCCCTCTCCTGCCTCTTACGCCCAACCCTGCCCGCCGTGTTCCGGCCAGGAACTATTCGCGCAACAAAGCCCGTATTTCCGTCAGATACTTCAATTCGAATCCCGGCTGGTAGCCCAGGTGTACATGTCGGACCGTCCCGCTGCGATCCAGCAGCAGCGTCACCGGCATGGCTTCCACGGAATACAGTTTGCTGACCTCTTTTTTCTCGTCGAAGAGCACGGGAAAAGTCACGCCCAGTTCCTTAACCATTTGCATGGCTCGGCGCGAGTCGTCGTCGATATTGACGCCCAGCAAGTTGAATCCGACGCGCTGGTAGCGGTTGTAGAGGTCCTCGAGATGTGGCATTTCCTGTCGACACGGACCGCACCACGTCGCCCAGAAATTGATCATCACCACTTCGCCGCGGTATTCGCTGAGGCGCAAGTTATCGCCGGTGGCGCTTTTCAGCGCGAAATCCGGTGCCGACTGCCCCGCGAGGCCCGATGACGCGATGCTGCCGCTGGACATAAATCCGAACAGGGCGGCCAGCAAAACCAGTGTCAGTCGATTCATCCTTGTCATCCTCTCGTCTCTGCCCTGAGTACCGGCAGGTTGCCGGCGCACGGCTGCGCTGCCCGCCTTCACGCGGGGTTGCGTCAGGTCCAGTGATCAAGACGGGATAGTGACAGCGGACGCACGGTTGGGGCCGTGATGATCGTCACAAATGATGGCTTGTAGCCATCTGGCGACAGCAGCGGCAATGCAGCGCGCGCGCCGGTCCGTGGCGCGCAAGGCCGCGATGCGTCTCAGTTAAAGTCGGTTCTCGCCGCTTCGGGCGGTTGCAGGCCGTCCGAATAATACAGGCGCCCCTCGGCATCGATGACAATGCCTTCATAGTCGGGCAAGGTCGAGATCAGCCGCAAGCCCTGATCGACACCCATCACGAAAACGGACGTCGACAAGGCGTCGGTGATGACCGCATCGGGCCCGACGATGGTGACGCTCAGCACGCCGTTCGCAGACTCGCCCGTCGTCGGCTGGATGATGTGGTGGTAGCGCCGGCCTTCTTCATCGAAGAAACGCTCGTAGTCGCCCGACGTCGAAATGGCTTCGTTTTCCAGCGGAATCCGCATCGCGAGTTCGCCGTCAGCGCGAGGGTCACGCACTCCGACCAGCCACGGGTAGCCGCGACGATCGCCAATAAGCCGGGAATCGCCGCCCGCCGTAACGATCGCATGCCGAATGCCGTGCTTGCGCAGCACCGCAGCGCCACGTTCGACCGCGTAACCTTTGGCAATGCCGCCGAGGTTGATGCGCACACCGGGCTTGAGGAAGTGGATAGTGCGTTCGCTGGCATCAGCTTCGATCAGCCGGTAGTCGATGCTTGCAAGTTCCCGCTCGATCGTTGCCGCATCCGGCCGCACGCGCTCACGAAAATCGTAATGCTGTCCCACGCTGTCATAGGTAATGTCGAACGCTCCATGCGTCAGGATCGAGATATCGAGCGAGCGACGGACCAGTTCGAACAGCTCCTTGCCAGCGGGCACCGGCCGTTCGGCCGCCTCACGATTGATGCGGGAGATGCGGCTGTCCTCGATGTAGGTACTCATCTCCTGGTTAATGCGCTCGACTTCCGCAAAAACAGCCTCCATTGCTTCGCTGCCCGCGTCCTGATTTTCGTGCCACAACTGGACACTAACCTCGGTGCCCATGATCGGCCGGGCATCGGCGTGCCACTCGGCCATCGACGGCAGCGACATTGCGCCGGCTGCCAGGGCGAGAACCGCACGGCAGGCAATCAATCGCTGGCGGCGCAGAATCTCGCCGAATCCTTCTGACGGGGTGGCCATAGCTGGTCTTGCCGCCGACCTGCGGTTATGCTTGCCGCCACGCTGAAACCCAGTGGAGGTGAGTTGTGACGTCATTTCTGATCTTCCTCGCGATTGTTGGCGCGCTCATCGTCTATGCCATCGCTCTCTATAATAAGCTTGTCAACCTGCGAAATCGCGTTAAAAACAGCTTTGCCCAGATTGACGTCCAGCTCACGAGACGTTACGACCTGATTCCCAATCTCGTCGAGGCCGTCAAAGGCTACATGAAACACGAGCGGGAAACGCTTGATGCGGTGATACGCGCACGAAACTCCGCCGTTTCGACCCTCGATGCCGCAAAAGTCGACCCCTCCAACGCAGAATCGATCAAGAAGCTGGGCGCCGCCGAGGGCCTGCTCGGCAATGCGCTCGGTCGTCTGTTTGCGCTATCCGAGGCATATCCCGACCTCAAAGCGAACCAGAACATGATGCAGTTTCAGGAAGAGCTGGCGAGCACCGAGAACAAGGTGGCTTTCGCGCGCCAGGCGTTCAATGATTCCGTGATGACCTATAACAATGCCGTGCAGAACGTCCCGAGTAATATCATAGCCGGCATGTTCAACTTCGAGGCTTCGGCCTTTCTTGAAATCGACTCGATTGAAAAGCGGGATGTCCCGGAAGTCGCCTTTACCTGATTGCGGGGCATGCGGCCCACTGAGCATTGTGATCCGGGAGTGAGCCTGTCCCACCCGACCCTGCGTTTCGACACGCTGGCGACGTGAACTTCTTTGACGCGCAGGATCGTGCACGCCGTGGTACACGGCGGCTCATCATTGCCTATATCATCGCCACCCTGCTGATTATTGCCGGTGTGACAGCAATTGTTGCGGCGGCACTGATGTTGGCGGGGGAACCGGGAACTCCGGCACATCCGTCGGTGCTCGTCGCGACGGCCGTGCTGGCCGGACTGCTGATCATCGGAGCTACTCTGTTCAAGACGGCGGCCTTGTCCGCCGGCGGCAGTCGGGTCGCCCTTGATATGGGTGGAACGCTCATCCCTCCGGACATTCGCGATCCTTTGCGCCAGCGATTGCGTAACGTTGTCGAAGAGATGGCTATCGCTTCGGGAATTCCGGCACCCGAAATTTACGTCCTGGAATCAGAACCGGGCATTAACGCGTTTGCCGCCGGACTCACACCTGGAGACGCCGCCATTGCCGTTACCCGCGGTGCACTCGAAGTGCTCGATCGGGATGAGTTGCAGGGTGTCATCGCACATGAGTTCGCGCACGTAATGAATGGCGACATGCGCCTCAATGTGCGCATGATCGGCGTACTGTTCGGCATCATGGTGCTGAGCTTCATCGGCAGGATGATCTTGCGCAGCGGCCGACACCGTTCGGTCGTGTCATCGCGCAACAATCGCAATGTGCCCTTCATCCTGGTGATCGGCCTGGGCCTTACACTTCTCGGCTGGTTAGGTGTGCTCTGCGCCAGGATCATCAAGGCGGGTGTATCCCGCCAGCGCGAGCTGCTGGCCGATGCTTCCGCTGTGCAGTTCACGCGGCAGAGCCGCGGCTTGGCCGGGGCCCTGAAGAAAATCGGCGGCTACAGCGCTCGTTCCTGGATTCGCGAAGCGGACCCGGAAGAGGTCAGTCACATGCTGTTCGCGCGCGGCAGCCAACGGTTCTCTTCGTTGTTCGCCACCCATCCGCCGCTGACCAAACGTATCCAGTTGCTCGACCCATCCTTTCGCGAGGAAGACTATCCGCGCGTCGAAGCCCGGGCCGAATCTGTTGGCGAAAAAGGCCAGGCGTCCGGTCTGGTGGCCGGAGACGGTGTCACGGCATCGTCAGCAGTGGCGGGTGAAAGCGTCGCAAACATGCGCGCTTCAATCATCGAAAACATCGGCAATCCCACGTCGCAACAAATAGACGTGGCGCAGCAGTTACATCGCGCGATACCTGTTTTGCTCTTCGATGCAGCACACTCTCATGAAGAATCGTTTCTCCTGGCTCTTGCATTGACGCTGCACCGCGACAGCAACCAGCGTGGACGGCAATTGCGCTTCCTGGTCGACCAGCTCGGAAATGATCGGACACAGCGTGTTACACGATACGAAGAGGAATTGCGCGCGCTTGGACCAGAGTTCTATTTACCGCTTCTCGATATCGCGTTCCCCGCCCTTCGCCGCCGGCCAACTACGCAGCTCGAGTTTTTGCTCGGGCTGGTGCAGCGACTGGTGCACCTCGACGAAGAACTCGACCTGCGGGAATACTGTTACTTGAGAATTCTCGCGAGAAATCTCGATCTTGAGGCAACTTTTTTGCAGCGCGCCAACAGCGGCCGCCTCAAACGTATGGAGGCTGGGCGTGCGGCCCGCACGCTGCTGCGGATCGTTGCCGAGCATGGCGTTGAAGGCGATGCAGCAATGCGGGACGAAGCCTACGCAGCCGGAATGGCGACACTCGGCCAGGCGACAGGGCAACGCGATGCGACGCCTGCCGGGACCACCGTGGTCGCCGAACTCGACCGCAGCCTTGATCTGTTGCAACACCTGAAATCCGCCGACCGGCATCGGCTCGTGGAGGCGCTCGCTGCGGTTGTCCTGAGCAACGCAAACGTCTCCGTAGCAGAGATCGAACTCTTGCGTGCCATTTGTGCGGCACTCGACTGTCCGTTGCCACCTTTGACAACGGTGCAAACGCCACCTCCCGCCGAACCTACGGAAATCGGACCCCGGCACCAAAGTTCGTAGGTACTGAGCGCGGTGCAAATCGCGTATCATGGGCAGCGGGGGAACTCTTTGCAGGAAAATGGCTCTGGTTACCTATCGTCCGGAGCGTCCCGGCCACTGTTGTGATGCCAGGCGGTTTGCTATTTATGGTAAAAATCATGCGTATAGGTTCACTAATCCTCGTTTCTGTGGTCGCGCTGTCGCTTGCAGTTCCCGCATCGGCCGCAACTCCGGAGGAAGAGCGGGTTGCCCACGCCACCGATGTTGTCGATCAGTTGCTGCGTATACCCGAGCAGGCCGTGCCTCCCGCGCTGCTCGCGCGGGCTTACGCGGTTGCGGTGATACCGAATGTCGTCAAGATCGGTTTCGGACTGGGGGCTCGGCGCGGCAAGGGCCTCCTGGTTGTGCGGCGCGAAAACGGCACCTGGAGCAACCCTGCGTTCGTTACTCTGACCGGAGGCAGTTTCGGCTGGCAGATTGGCGCGCAATCCACCGATATCATCCTGGTATTCAAGACGCGTGAAGGGGTGGACGGCATTTCACGCGGCAAGCTCACACTCGGGGCGGACGCCTCGATCGCGGCCGGACCGGTCGGACGCCATACCGGCGTTGCTACCGATATCGAATTCCAGGCCGAGGTTTTCTCCTATTCACGAAGCCGCGGCCTGTTCGCCGGTGTCGCACTGGAAGGCGCGGGAGTAACGATGGACTCGGCCGCGAACGCCGCGTTTTATGGCTCGTCGAGCATTACTACAGAACAGATTTTTGCCAGCTCCGGCAACGCCGCACCCGCGGTAGCCAACAAGTTCGTGCAGGTGCTGACGGCGCAAACGCGCCGGCTGCCCACCCAGCCCGGCATGGACGGGGCTGCTCCCGGCGCAAGCGCGGCCCCGCAATCAAGGCCGAGCGAATCGACCGCCACCGTACGCACGTACGGTATTGGCGAGCCGGAGGACTCGGGCCTGCCACAACGTGCGCCTGTGCCTGAGGAAGAACAGTTCCCCGCAGGAGAATTCCGCGACGATGAATTTCCCAGAGAAGAATTTCCCAGAGAGGAATTCCCGGATGAGGAATTCCCGGAAAGCGGGACTTTTG
>CAZSDL010000023.1:0-24482 GCA_964605635.1 uncultured Woeseiaceae bacterium | reverse complement strand
GAGCCCGCCCTGCGGGCGAATGCGGCAACGACCAAACTTTTCCCATTCGCGCGCAAGGCGCGCTCCAACACGTCACATCTCATCGTGCTTCGACCTGCGTGCCTTACGCCGCCGTCGCAACGCAAGATAGTCGACGAGTGACGCGCGCCACAGAAGGTCGAGGACGATATAGCCGACGAGCGCGGCGAGCGAACCCAGCAGGATGCAACCGAGCAGCAATGGCTGCCAGATCGTCAGAAACTGACCCGTCAACCAATGAATGGATAACTCGAAGCCGAACGGCTGTGGCTGCAGCGTAAGCAATTTCTGACCGAGGCGGTAGGACAAGAAAAACATCGGTCCAATGGTCAACGGATTGCTGACAAAGGTCGTAAGCACTGCGACTGGAACATTGATCCGCAATGCCAGTGCGCCGAGTGCCGCAATCAGCATGTGCCCCGGCACGGGCATAAAAGCGATAAAAAGGCCCATCGACAAGGCCGGAACGACGGTGCGGCGGCGAATGCTCCACAGGCGCGTGTCGTGCAACAGGTGATCGAATGGCGCCAAGTACCAGCGACCGCGTAAATGATCGCGTTTCAGCGCAAATTTGCGGAAAAATCGCCTTGGCATAGCTGCTTGGATTCGCTTCTATCTTGAATGTTGCCGAAAACTCGCCCGGGACATCTTAACGACAAACCGCAGGGAAGCGGAAAATGCTGCAGATTTGTCTGGCATTGCTGGCCGGTGCCTATGCATTGCAGTTGTTCACATCCTTGCCTCCCGCAGGGTTGCTGGTTGTCGTCCTCGCCGCTGCCGTATTCTGCATAATAATTCGCCGGCTGCGACTGGCGGGGTGCGTGGTTATCGGCTTCTGCGTTGCGTGGCACGCTTCCGCGGAATTACTGCATGATCGACTGCCGGACGATTTGCAGGGCAGCACCGTCGAGATCACAGGGCGTGTTGCCGGGTTTCCCGAACAACGTGGCGAGTCCTTGCGCTTTGTGCTGCAGACGAGCGATGGAGACCGATTGCCATCCCGGGTCCGGCTGGCCTGGTACGACGTCGCGGAGCAGCCGGCGATCGGCGAAACGTGGCGACTGAAAGTGCGCCTGCGGCAACCGCGTGGCTTTGCCAATCCGGTGGGTTTCGATTACGAGCAGTGGCTGTTCCGGCAAGGCATCGGTGCAACCGGCTACGTGGTGAAGCATCCGGAGAATCGATTGCTGGCGGACGTACCGGTAGGGACATCCGCCGTATTGCGGCGTTCGATGGCGGAGCGCATCAGCTCGGTCGCAGGCGACAACGATGCAGCGGCGGTATTACTTGCCATTACCGTCGGGGCACGACACCGCATCAGCCAGCAACAGTGGGAACAATATGCGATCACGGGCACAAGTCACCTGATGGCAATATCCGGATTGCATATCGGTCTCGCCGCCGGCGGTGCGTTTGTCCTGTTCTGGATTGGCCTGGCGCCGTTTTGTCGCTGGGCGAACCTGCGGGATCGTGCCGCGCTCATGGCGGCGCTGGTTGCCGTCGTGTATGCGGCGGTTTCCGGCTTCGCGGTGCCGGCCCAGCGCGCGATGCTGATGGCGTTGCTGGTCATGGGCGCGAGCCTTATGCGCCGCCAGACGCAACCCGAGATGGTGCTGGCTGCAGCCGCCATGGTCGTTTTCCTTACGGAGCCAATCACCATTCTGTCCCCAGGCTTCAAACTGTCGTTTGCGGCCGTTGCCATTCTGTTGTGGTCGGCGCGCCAGCGATGCTTCACGGTACCCGGGCAACCGGCGTTTGGCCAACAGCTGCTGGAGGGCGTGAAGCGATTGCCACCGCTGCAATTGACACTCCTTTTTGGCCTGTTTCCGATGACCGCCCTTATTTTCGGTCGCGTCGCTTGGCTTGCACCGCTGGTCAACCTGCTTGCGTTACCGGTTTTCAATTTGCTTACGGTGCCGACGGCATTGCTGGGATTGCTGCTGGATGGGCCATTGCGCATGCTCGGAGACGGCTTGCTGCGAGTGTCGTGGTTGAGTGTCAGGGGAATGCTGTGGCTGATCAGCGGCGTGGCCACCTGGCCCCCGGCACGCATCGACATCGCCACGGCCAGTCCCATGCTCATTCCGGTCGTTTTGCTCGCGGCGCTATGGGCGATATTGCCGCCAGGCTGGCCGGGCCGCAGAGTTGCCTGGATCGCGGGGCTTTGTGCGGTTTTGCTGCGACCGGCGGCCGTTCCGCCGGACTGCCTTGACCTGACCGTACTGGATGTCGGGCAGGGCCAGGCGATGGTCCTGCGCACTCAGCGACGCAACCTCGTAATCGATACGGGCCCGGCGTTTCGCAGCGGCGGGGATACCGGTCAACTTGTGCTGGCACCCTACCTGCGTACGCTTGGGATCGATCGCCTCGACCTGCTTCTGATCAGTCACGGTGATCTCGACCACGCCGGCGGTGTTGCCTCGCTGGCGCAGAGCACCCGAATAGCGCAAGTGATCAGCGGTGACTACCTGGACCGGATGGCAAGGCCACAACTGCGCTGTCGGCGGGGACAGGCGTGGCTCTGGGACGGCGTACGGTTCGCAATCCTGCACCCGGCGCACGCTGCAAAAAGCAGTCGCAATGACGGTTCCTGCGTCGTCGAGGCGACCGTGGGCACCTACCGATTGCTGCTGACCGGTGATATCGAGACCGCTGCGGAAAACGCATTGCTGGCAACGTCGTCATTGTCTCCGGTCAACCTCGTCGTGGTGCCCCACCATGGCAGCCGCACTTCTTCGGGTGCGCACTTCGCAGATCGACTAAGCCCGGAGGTCGCCATCGTCTCCGCCGGTTTTGGAAACCGTTGGGGATTTCCGGATGAGGAAGTGGTGCGGCGGTGGCAGGCAGCCGGTGCGAAGGTACTCAATACGGCGACGTCCGGCGCCATCAGCTACCGACTTTGCGCATCTACAGGTCTGCACGCTATTGGCGAACACCGGGTGGATGTGCGACGTTACTGGCACGACACAGCGGGTCATTAGGGGTAAATGCACAGTTGCCCCGAGAATTTTCACGTCGGGCGCTGTATATTTCGTCGATGGTTGAAATCGTAAAAGCCGGCGGCTGGCTGATGGCGCCGATCATCCTTTGCGCGATTATCGCTATGGGTATTATTCTCGAGCGATTCTGGACGCTGCAGCAAAAGCGCGTTATTCCGGAAGACCTCACCAGCAAGGTCTGGGGCTGGGTCAAGAAAGACGCGCTTGATCAACGCCAGATCCAGACATTGCACCAGGGGTCTCCGCTCGGGCAGATCCTGGCCGCAGGTCTCGTCAACCGCCACCGCGAACGCGCGGTAATGAAAGACAGCATTGAAGACACGGGCCGGCACGTGGTGCATGAGCTCGAGCGCTACCTGGATACGCTCGGCACTGTAGCTGCGATTACCCCGCTGCTGGGCTTGCTCGGCACCGTCATCGGCATGGTCAAGGTATTTACGGCCATTACGACGCACGGTGTCGGCAACCCGACGGTACTCGCCGGCGGAATTGCCGAAGCCCTGATTACGACCGCTGCAGGACTGACCGTCGCTATACCGGCCCTGATCGGCTATCGCTATTACCGGAGCCGCGTGGACTCCCTGGTCGTCAACATGGAAAAAGAGGCGATCAAGCTGGTCGAAGCGCTGCACCGGCGCCAATCCTCCGGAGGTAGCGACTCGTGAAGCTGAGTCTCCGTCCGAAAGCGGAACCGGATGTCAACCTGACATCGCTGATCGACGTCGTTCTGCTGTTGCTGATTTTTTTCATGATCTCAACGAGTTTTGTCAAGCAGTCGCAGATTTCCATCCGTTTGCCGGAAGCTGACAGTACCGCGATTGTGGAGGAAACGCCTGAACAGCTTGAAATCATGATTACGGAGCAGGGGACCTTCCTCGTCAACGGTCGCGAGCTGATCAATAACCGTCCTGAAACCATTCGCAACGCCTTACAGAAGATTGCGGGCGGCAACACCAATCTGCCATTGACGATCAGCGCCGATGCCAATGCCCGTCATCAGCACGTTGTTACCGCAATGGACGTTGCCGGCCGGCTTGGTTTCGTACAAATCAGTATCGCTACCGTCAACGATCCCGCAATCAACGACCCCGCTGCGCAGTGAGCAAGCTTGATCGGCACGCAGTACGGGTCTACGGACGGCTGTGGCAATACGTTATCCCGCATCGAGCGGTCAGCGCCATCGCCATCGGCGCAATGACGGCAACGGCGATCGTCGAGGCCGGGCTGGTGTCACTCCTGCAACCATTGACCGACGACGCGCTCGTCGGGCGCAACCTGGAAGCGGCGCAATGGCTGCCATTCGCATTCGTCGGCATATTTATAGCTCGCGGGCTGGCAGGATTCGGCACGGAAATGTCGCTGGGCTGGATAGGGCGGTCGGTCATCAGCTCCCTCCGTCGCGATGTATTCAGGAAATATCTCACGCTGCCGTCGCGGTTCTTCGAGACGCATTCGACTGGCCCGTTGTTGTCCCGCATGACCTACAACGTCGAGATGGTCGCGGAATCGGTTACCAGTGTCGTCACCATCCTGGTACGCGACCTGTTGACGGTTTTCGCTGCCATCGCCGTGATGCTTTACCAGAGTGCGCGACTTTTTGTATTTGTGGCGATTCTGTTGCCGGTCATTGCCGTACTCATCCAGGTATTAGGCAAAGCATTCCGCCGCTACAGCGGGCGTATCCAGGATTCGATCGGCGAAGTGACACATGTTTCGGAGGAAGTACTGACGGGCAATCGCGTTGTCAGGATTTTTGGCGGCTATGAGTATGAAAAGGAGAGACTCGACGAAGTAGACGAGCGCAATCGAAAACAGAACCTGAAGCTTATTCGTTCGCGGTCGCTGGGCGTTGCAGTAACACAGATAATTTTCGGTTTCGGTGTGGCAGGCGTTATCTACGTTGCCAGCATCGAGTCTGTCGAGGGCAACCTGACTCCGGGAAATTTCATCGCGTTTTTCGGCGCAATGATGCTGATGCTGCAGCCGCTGCGTCGTATCACCAACGTCAACGCAACGCTGCAGCGCGGTATTGCAGCAGGAGACAGTCTGTTTCGCATTCTCGATGAGCCGGATGAGGTCGACTCTGGCAACTATCGCACGGACCGGGTGAAAGGCACCGTCGAGTATCGCAACGTATGCTTCGCCTACGACGATGACAAAGGCCCGGTACTGGATGGCCTGTCACTGACAATAGAGGCGGGCAAATCTCTGGCAATCGTTGGTCATTCGGGAAGCGGCAAATCCACCCTGGTAAGTCTCTTGCCACGCTTTTACGACGTTATATCGGGTGACATCCTGCTCGATGGCGTACCGATTCGTGATTATTCGCTGGCTAACCTGCGTTCCCAGATCAGCCTGGTGAGTCAGGACGTCGTCCTGTTCAACGATACGATTGCCCGCAACCTGGCCTATGGACAGCTGCGTGAATGCAGCCAGGCAGAAGTGCTCAAGGCGGCGGAAGCTGCCAACCTGATGGACTTTATTGCCGAACTGCCCGAAGGCCTGGAGACAGTGGTCGGGAATCGAGGTGTGTTGCTGTCCGGCGGACAGCGGCAGCGGATCGCAATCGGTCGTGCACTCCTCAAGAATGCTCCGGTGCTGATTCTCGACGAGGCAACGTCATCGCTGGATACGCACTCGGAACGACGCATCCAGGAAGCACTCGAAACGCTCATGCACAACCGCACGACGCTGGTCATTGCACACCGCCTTTCGACCGTCGAAAGCGCGGATTGCATCATTGTGCTGGACGGTGGCCGTATCGTCGAGTCGGGTACGCATCGGGAGCTGCTCGGCCTGGAAGGGCAATACGCTGCCCTGTATCGCTTGCAGTTCAGTTCAAGCACTGCCCCGGTATCTCCGGCGTGACAGCCGAAGTCAGTCTGGTCGACCGGATATGGTACGGCCATTCGCACTGGCGCTGGCCGCTTATGCCGTTAGGCGGTCTTTTCGGATTGCTTTCCACGGCACGGCGCAAGCTCTACGAAAACGGGATCTGGCGCTCCATCGATATCGGCCAACCGGTACTGGTTGTCGGCAACATCACGGTTGGCGGCACCGGCAAGACACCGATCACCCTGTGGCTTGCAGAGCGACTGAAGGACTATGGCATGCGACCGGGGATCGTCAGCCGCGGCTATCGTGGCCGCCTCGGCCCGCAACCCGTGCGTGTGCTGCCTGACAGCGACCCGGCCATCGTTGGTGATGAAGCCTTGCTCATGGAGCGGCGACAGATTTGCCCGGTCGTCGTGCACCCGGACCGGGTGGCGGCTGCCCGATTGCTGCTGCAACTTGATTGCAATGTCATTGTCGCCGATGACGGTTTGCAACATTTTCGCCTTGAACGGCTGCACGAGATTGCCGTTCTGGATGGTACGCGCGGCTTCGGCAATGGTTGCCTGTTGCCTGCCGGTCCTCTCCGGGAGACGGTCGCCCGCCTGTCGACGGTCGACCGGATTTTCGTTCAGCAAGAAACAGGGCGACCCTCAGTGCCTGCCGAATTGCCCGGTAACGTGCCAATGGCCAATTTCGAGCTGGTGCCCGCCGAAGTTCTGAATCTCGTCGATTCACGGCGCGTCTCGCTGGACGACTTCCGGGGCCGCAAAGTACATGCGGTCGCCGCTATCGGCAATCCGGGCCGGTTCTTTCGCCTGCTGCAAAATGAGGGCATTGAGGTGATACCGCATGCGCACAGGGATCATGCCAAGCTGACGGAGAGCGACCTTCGGTTCGACGACGGACTCGACGTATTGATGACGGAGAAGGATGCGGTGAAAGTACGTGGAACGGCAACGACCAATTGCTGGTACGTCACAGTTAACGTGGAATTCTCGGATGGCGATACATTGGAATGGCTGGACGAAGTCTATCGCGAGATGACCGGCCGCGAGGCGACGATCAGAGCATGAGTCATTTCGTGGTGGTAATACCGGCCCGGTACGCATCGGTGCGACTGCCCGGCAAGCCGTTGCGCAAGATAGGCGGCCGGCCCATGTTGCAGCACGTTCACGAGCGGGCGCAGGAAAGTGCAGCCGATGAAGTGATCGTGGCGACCGATGACACGCGCATTGCACAGGCCGCGGAGGAATTCGGCGCGCAGGTTTGTCTGACGTCCGGTGAGCATCAATCGGGCACTGAACGACTCGCCGAAGTCGCCCGCATCAAAGAGTGGCCGGACGACCGCGTGGTCGTCAACTTGCAAGGCGACGAGCCGCTCATGCCGCCGGAGCTGATCGGACAGTGCGCCGCATTGCTGGCATCCGGCGGTGCAGACCTGGCAACGCTGGCTTCACCCTTCGAGTCCCGCGACGAGTTCGACGATCCGAACGTTGTGAAAGTTATCGTCGATGCATCGGGCCACGCTATTTATTTCAGTCGTGCGGCCATTCCGTTCTCGCGCAGTGCCGACACGCGGGAGCTGGCGATGCGAGTCGCATTGCGGCATCACGGAATTTACGCCTATCGTGCGGGTGTGTTGCAGCGCATCGTTGGCGCGGCTCGTTCACCGCTCGAAGAGTGCGAGCAACTTGAGCAATTGAGGGCGCTCGCGATGGGACTGTCCATTCGGGTGGGCCAGCCGTCACGGCGGCCGGGGCCGGGCGTCGACACCGAGGCCGATTTGTTGCGGGTAGCAGCGCTTCTCGGTGATTAACAGGGGAGACCGCGTAGTGGTCAGACGGTCTTACTCCACGATGGATCGAGGTGCCTGAAGGAAATGGGTCGGCACCGCGAGCGGTCCCGACAATGTTTCGAGAAACGATTCAAGCTGTGCCAGTTCATACCGGCTCAGTCGTAGCGGCTCTGCTTCGTTGTGGCCGATCATGGCGAGCGGTGCACGATTATAGTGCTCGAGCACCGCTGCAAGCGTTGGCAACTGTCCTTTGTGCATAAACGGTTCGGTATCGCCAAGGTCACGTAATGTCGGCGTGCGCATTGCCCCGAGCAATTCTTTTCCGCTGCGCGCGAAACGCAGTTCCGGACATGCCCGTGTCGGGTCATCGCTGAATTCGCCGAGACAATTGAATTGGTCAACCATGACCTGACGCAGCCCGTCAGCGCGTCCACGATCCGGAAGCTCCCCGGGAACTGACAGAACTCCGGTATTGTGAAACTCGTTATTCGTGAACAGCGGGCCGTTATGACATTCGATGCAGCGGGCTTTGCCGATGAACAAGCGCAGGCCCCACGCTTCGTCGGCAGTGAAGGTATCGTTCTGAAGCGCTGTGTCGTCATCGATCACTGCGCCGACATAAGTATCGAAGCGTGAGGCCCCGGGAACGAGCAAGCGCTGATATGCTGCGAGCGTCTTGCCGACATTCGAAAAAATTTCGTCGACCGTCCGGCGGTCTGCTGCGGACATGGACTGCCATGCCGCAGTTTCTGCATCGTTGCCCTCGGGCCTGGCTGCTACTGGAAATCGACTGCTGTCCGCAAGGTCGGGTAACGCTCCGAACAGGGTTTGGTAGCTCGAACGATAAGTCGGATCGAGCGCCACCAATCGCGCGTATTGCATGCGGTTACCGCCGTGTTCAGCGACATCTTCCAGCGGCGACAGTGCCTGTGACCACAGGCTGTCCTTGCGACCGTCCCAGTATTGCCAGGGACTGTAGGCGGCACCGACCATGCTGCGCGTATTGCGTGCCGACTCTCCGAGCGCCCGGCCCCTGGCCCGTCCGTCGGTAAAAGCACGCTCGGGCTGGTGACAGGTCGCACACGAAATCGCACTGTTCACACTCAGCTTTGGATCGAAAAAGAGCCGCCAACCAAGAGTCGCTGCACGTGGATCGGCGGCAACCGCATTCGACGGGTCATCAGGCAGGACCGGCAGGCTGTCGATCCATAAGGACTGCAACAACAATATCTCGGCGTCACTCCAGGCAGGCGGCGGCGCCGTGCGTTGCAACCAACCGGTAGCAAACAGCAACGCGCAGGCCAGCGCTGCCAAAAGCCATGCCTGAGCTTTTGTCATAGCGTCAGTGAGATGACGACCACGTCCTGCTTACCGAGCGCTTCAATTGCGACCTGGATTTCCCAGGCGCCAGGCATATGAAAGCGCACCCCTTCCAGCAGATATTTACCGTCACCGAGATAACGGGTAACGCGGGGTCGTGTCGGCAGGCCATGGTCGTGTTCGGGCATGCCGCCCTCGACGGTAAGCTCGGCATCCGCAACCGGGATTCCTTCGCTGGTTTCAACAAATAAAACCCAGCTGTGTATCTGGTTGATGGTCAGCGGTTCCAGGTTGCTCGCATAGCTGATCTGCAATTCGCCGCCACGCGAGGTCCAGGGCCCGATTGTTGTGCCAGTCACCTGCGCGCTGGCCGATGTCGCGAGGAAAAAGAGCAGAAGTGCCAGGATGAACGCTGCGGGCGCAATCGCGTTGCCGGCGATCACAGCGTGCTCCGAAATCACCGGAGGATTCTCGTACAGCTCCTCAGGCACGTTTTCTCTGACCACCTGGAATCACTTGCAAGCGTGGCGGGCGTTGTTTGCGTGGTCGTGAGAACCAGCCGCTCATGCGCAGATAGTTGAGGTGCAATGCGACAACTGCGAGGAGGAAATGCGGCCAGTAGCCGAAACCGGTGAAGCCGACGTCGAACGGAAATACGGCTGTATACACTTTCTGGTTGTCGGGCTGCTGGACTGTGACGATACCTACAAACTTGCCGGCCGATTCGAAATCATGAAGTACCGTGAACACATCCGCCTGGGTCGCCGCCGGGTGGTGAAAGACCGTGATCTCATCCAGATCGCGAATTTGCTCGATATCATGCAAACGGGTGAACCGTCCCTGACCGGTGACGTTGCGAACGATGCGAAAGTCGATTGGTACTTCGCTGAGGCCGCTGTGCACGTATTCCATGACAAATACGCTTTCGCCCGCAGACGGCAAGTCCTCGCAATACTCCCTGTGCTGTCTTTCTCGCGGCAGGTAGATCTTGAAATGCGCCTTGTAATAGCCGATCTCGATGATACAGAGATCGTCGTCGGCCGCAACGCTGCCATGCGCCGCCACCGATTCTGCCAGCAGCAGACAGCAAAGAAGAGACCAATAATTGACCTGTAATACGGAGAAACGAACCTGCATACGGGCCATTCTACAAGACAGCGCAGCAACTGGCAGGCTGTGTTGGCGGGCACCAGTGCGCGCTACACGTAGCCGCGGCATTCTCTGGCGGTAGGACCGCTGACCGTATGTGCATCTGGCGGCCCTCATGCTGCTGACAGTGTTTGTACCGGCATTGCGCTACGTGGCCAGTCGGCTGCCGCTGCCAGGCCCCTCGACAGAGCCGAGCCATGCGCAAGACGATGTCCACTGGAATCGCCTGGCGCCAATGACACTTCAAAAACACAAGTCTGGTGGACGGCGTAACTCCCGGCGATGATCTGCTTCTACTAATCAGTTACGGTCTGACGACCCGCTGTGAACGTGCTAGAGTTTCCTGCCCATCTCCGGAGAGATAATGAAGATTCGACATTGGGTTAGCGCTCTGGCGTCCGCCGCGATATTGTGCGGTCCTGTCCAGGCGCAGGACCGCAGCAGCGACGGCGAGGTCGAAGAGGTCATCGTTTCGTCGCCGCGGGTCGAGACGGATCTCATGCGCGTTCCCGGCGCGATCAGCCTGATTACCGAAGAAGATATACAGCGCGGGCAGCAGCAACTCACGCTTGACGAGTCGCTCGTTCAAGTGCCCGGCGTGTTCATGCAAAATCGTCACAATTACTCGCAGGCGTTGCGGATTTCCATCAGAGGCTTCGGCGCGCGATCGCCATTCGGCATTCGCGGCATCAAGCTGATGGTCGACGGTGTACCCGCTACCCTCCCGGATGGCCAGGGTAACGTCGATGAGATCGACCTCGGCTCAACCCAGCGCATCGAGGTCATTCGTGGTCCGGCTTCTTCACTGTACGGCTCCGCCTCCGCGGGCGTCATCAGCGTTTTCACCGAGGACGGGCCGGAGATCCCCTTCGCGCAGACTCGTGTCTCCGCGGGTGAATTCGGTTATCGGCAGTATCAGTTCAAGGCGGGTGGCGAAGCCGGGCGACTGAACTACATTGCGAGCGCATCGCTGCTGGATCTGGACGGATACCGCGAGAATTCCTACATCGAGCGCCGCGTGTTCAACAGCAAGCTAAAGTTCGATATCAATTCGCACTCCGATCTCACGGCCACGTTGAATGTGCTGGACATTCCGAAGATGGGCGACCCCGGCGCATTGACCGCTGCAGAGGTCGCAACGAATCGCACAGCCGCGAATCCCGGCAGCGTCATCTTCGATGGCAGCGAAGGGCGTACGCAACAGCGGCTCGGCCTCATATACCGCAATGCGTTCGGCGAGCACCATGAAATCACTTTACGCGGCTATTTCACGTGGCTCGACTTCGAGAACAAGCTGCCGTTCCCTGGATCCGTCGAACTCAGCAATGGCGGGCAGGTCGAGTTCGACCGGTTTTTTGCGGGTTTCGGCGGCCAATACACCTATTCGGGCGACGTCCTCGGCCGTAGCATGCGCTTCATCGTCGGTATCGACAGGGAGCTGCAGGACGACGACCGCCGCCGTTACCAGAATTTCGCGGGCGGCGTACGGGGGGCGCTGACATTCGACCAGCGCGAGGAGGTTTCCAGCACCGGCCTGTACCTGCAGAACGAGTTCGCCGTCACTGAAAATCTCGAACTGACGCTCGGTTTACGCTACGACGAAGTCGGGTTCGAGGTCGCGGACCGCTTCCTGCTCAATAATTCCGGTGATGACTCCGGTCGTAGTCGCTTCGACGAGATAAGTCCCAGGATCGGACTGCTCTGGAGGCCGACCGACTACGCCAATGTCTATATGGCCTGGTCGACCGCGTTTGAAACGCCTACCACGACGGAGTTCGCGAACCCGATTGGCGGTGGATTCAATCCCGGGCTGCGCAACCAGACGGCGACCAGTTACGAGCTGGGCGTGAAGGGCGCGATTTCCGAGCCACTTTCGCTAAAGTACGACATTGCGGTGTTTCGGGTCTTCATTGACGACGAACTGGTGCCGTTCGAGGCGGACGGCTTCACCGGACGAACCTTTTTCCAGAATGCCGCGGAGTCGATACGCGCCGGCTTCGAAGCGGGATTGTCGGCACAGCTGCTGGACAATCTGAGTGCGAGTGCGAGCTACACTCATATAGACGCCGAATTCGACCAATTTCAGACCGCCACGCAGAATTTCGACGGCAACCGGGTGCCCGGTGTGCCGGCCGACCAGTTTTATGCGGAACTGAGTTACGCCCATCCGCGCGGCTGGTTCGCGGTCGTGGACCTGCTCCAGGTTGGCCGGTTCTTCGCCGATAACGCAAATCTCGTGGTGACGGATTCGTATCGTGTCAGTACTCTGCGTCTGGGTTATGACAGCGTGCTGGGTAACTGGGAGTTGTCACCGTTTGTCGGCATCAACAATTTGTTCGACGAGGAGTTCCACTCCAACGTGCGCATCAATGCTAACTTCGGCCGCTTTTTCGAGCCGGCGCCGGGGCGCAACATTCACGGCGGCGTGACCCTGCGGTACAGCTTTCAATAGCTCCGGTGACGCCGCCAACGTGCGCTTCCCGTATTTGTCGCGACGGCCAAGCTACGGTCCTCCAGTTATGAATTCAGGCAATAACGTCAGTGTACTTTTCGTGTGCATGGGTATTACTTAATCATGAGACACTCTAAGCGGCAACCATGACTGTCACTCCGCGCGATTCAAGCTCTAGGTCTGATGACCTTGAAGCGCTATTTGATCCGCTCTCAAAGAGTTTTGCGCAAGACCCTTACTCTGTTTACGCAGAGTTACGAAAAAGAGAACAGCCGTTTCATTACAAAGGCGTTGATGGCTGGTTGTTGTCGCGATTTGAGGATGTTGAGCAAGCCGCGCTAAACCCCAAGTTTGTTCGATCGCTTGATGCTTTCATGGCTGCAGAGGATGTGGCTGAAGAAAAGCGAAAGGCGAACTGGGATGACATGCCCAATCATTCCCGATTTGTACAGTTTAGCCTATTGGACAGTGACGGAGACGTGCACTTTCGCCTTCGTAAGGTGGTTTTGGGCAGGTTCTCGGGCCGTTATGTTGAGCGCTATCGTGCGATGATTCAACAGTATGTAAACAGGCTGTTGGATACGCTGCTGGAGAAAGGGGAGATCGATTTCATTAAGGACTTGGCGTCACACGTTCCGGGCCACATCATTGGAAATGTTTTGGGCGTTCCGGACGAAGATTGCCCACAACTCAGAGCATGGTCTGAAAGCGTTGTGCGGTTTTTTGATGTTGAGCGAACTGAAGAACATAAGAAAATAGCCGAGCAAGCGACGACTGAGTTCTACGAGTATCTTCTCGATTTGATATCACAGAGGACAAAAAAACCTAATGACGACCTTGTCACCACACTGATTGAGGCGAAGAACTCTGGCCAAATCGACGAGACGGAACTGATATCAACCTGTATGCTTATTTTGATGGCTGGCCACGGCTCAACGATCGATGTGATGGGAAGCGGTATGTATACCTTGCTACAAAACCGTGGCGAACTGGAGAGGCTTAAGCAAGATCCGACGCTCATTCAAACTGCTGTCCAAGAGATGTTCCGATATGAGTCTCCATTGCCGTTTTTTCACCGATACGCAAGCGAGGATGTCTTAGTGCTGGACAAG
Organism: uncultured Woeseiaceae bacterium; assembly: GCA_964605635.1. Lineage (GTDB taxonomy): Bacteria > Pseudomonadota > Gammaproteobacteria > Steroidobacterales > Woeseiaceae > IDS-8. The sequence goes on along the minus strand of CAZSDL010000023.1, from coordinate 10,802 downwards.
AAATACCCTAAGGGGACCAAGTTCGGCCTGCTTTATGGTTCAGCCAATCGCGACCCCAAACGGTTTCCAGACGCCGACCGATTCGACGTTGGCAGAAAACCAAATCGACATATTGCGTTCGGACGAGGACCGCACTTGTGTTTGGGCAATCACCTATCGCGCTTAGATATGGAGATACTATTTCTGACGCTTTTCGAGCGCGCAAAATCAGTAGAGCTGTCCGTCGATGAGGTTAACTTCAAGCGCAGCCTTTCAGTGCGTGGGCCAATATCCTTGCCACTCTCAGTTACGCCTGCTTGACCAACAAACTCCCTGTGTCAGCATGCCGTGAGACACCTTCCTCAGTGCATGAGCCGCAGCGAAGACGTGTTGGGTGCGAATTAGTATTCAAGCCGCTACCGGGAGCTGATACAGACCACGGCAGCGCTCTTGCCATTGGTAATTGGACAGGCGAGCGACCTTGCGACCTGTGATATCGCTTTGTTCGTCGGGGGGAATGCCGTCGAGCCCTCGATGAACGCGATCTCCATTGTAGTATTCTTTGTAGAGCAGTAATTTTTTCTCAAGATCGCGGGCAGTCCAGAAAGGCACGTGATCAAGATATTCTCGCCGTATGGTTCCGATCAATCTTTCGACGAATGGATGCGAGAGAGGTACGTACGGCACCGTGTGGGCTGCGAATTCCCATTCATAGCAGAATCACCCGCGATTCATAAGCTTGTCAAACGCTTCGAACGACTTACGAGAATACCGCCATGCGCGATATTCTCATCTTTATCCTCCACCTGCTGGTTACTGTCGTGCGCCTGATGCGGCCGGGCGGTATACGATCGATTGTCGCCGAATCAGTACTCCTGAGACTTCAACTAATCATTGTGAACCGGCCATGGCGGCGTGCGCCGGACCGGCGGCCGATCGACCGTTTTATCGCCAGCTTGTGTGCAGGGCTCATGCGCCCTGCCCGGCTTCCGCGCTCTGCCGTCGTCTTGAGGCCTGCGACGATCCTGCACTTTCATCGATCACTCGTACGCCGCAAATAGCGGGAACTGTTTTCGCCAAAAAGAAGACCTGGCAGGCCAGGGCCGAAAGGACCGGCGCCAGAACTCATTGCGGCCATCGTAGAAATGAAACGCCGAAACCCTCGAGCGGCAATCATATCGGCTCGGAAGACTATTTTTTCGTTCTATAATGCCGATGTAATTGATATACGCTTTCCATACGGCGACGAAGGCGAATGAAGATGCGAGCCTGCGCCGCAGTATCTATTGCACCGTTATTTCAATATAGTTTAATGGCGCTCGTCGTATTGGTGCGGAGCAACAAATGAACGAATTTTCGGGGATCATTGCGCGAGCCGACCCACGGCAATTGCTTGCGCGACGCTTCGCGCGACGCGATTCCTAAGCGACGAGCCTGGTGGTTGATATCTTCATCTCCTATCCGCGTACCGCGCGCGCCAAGGTTGAGGCGATTAAGGTCAAGCTTGATGCGCTCGGCCTCGACTGTTTCTTCGATATTCAGAAGATCGATGGCGGTGCGTATTTTCCCGACGTTATTGACCGGGCATTGCGCGGTTCCAAAGCTGTGTTGTGCTGTTGGTCGCCGATTTATTTCGAGCGGCCATGGTGCATGATCGAGTGTCGTGACGCGCTGGCTCGCGAGATCATGGTGCCCGTCGCGGTGGAGCCGTTCGATCGCTTCGCGCCACCAGCGGATTTGCGCCAGGTTAACTGGTTCGATCTGGCCGATTGGGACGGTGATGACGCCCATGAGGCCTGGACCCTGACACTTAGCAGCCTCAGCAAGCTTGTGGGGCGCGAACTCGCTGTGCCCCGGAAGAAGACCGAGCCGGGCGGACTAAGCATCGAAGGTGAGGCGCCAGCGGCGCCCCGGGCCGTTCAGGCGCATGCCGATCTGCTGGCCGATTTGCGCGTCACGTGGGCCGGCTTTCTAGCCAAATCGGACTCGAGTGCGGTACAGCGCTTTCTGGACCGCGTGCACGCAGTAGCTCCTGCATCGGGCATAGAATTCGAAGTCGAGAATCACCTCGATGAGCTTCGTCGCGGCGCCGAGAAACGGGCAAAGGATGCCGCACGTGCCGAAGCCGCGCGCCGTTCGCGCGAACTCGCAGAGGCCGAATTCCGGCGCAAGACTGCGGAGGCGCGGCGGCGTCCTGGTGCGGTTTGGCGCGACACTATCCCTGGTCTGCCCGCAAGTGCTTGTCCGGAAATGGTCACCCTCCCGCCCGGCACATTCCTGATGGGTTCACCGCTGTCCGAAGAGCGCTCCAACGACTATGATGGCCGCGAGGAGCCACAACACGAAGTAAGAATCGATTATCGCTTTGCACTCGGCAACTATACGGTGACGTTCGCCGATTGGGACGCAGCGATTGCCGTCGGTGCGAAGCTGGAAAGGCCGGTGGACGAAGGCTGGGGACGCGATCGCCGGCCGGTAATCGGCGTCAATTGGGAAGACACCAGGGCCTACATCGCCTGGCTGAACAACAGGCTGGGTTTGACCGGCCAGCTCGACGCCTACCGGCTGCCCAGTGAGGCGGAATGGGAATATGCCTGTCGCTCAGGCACGACGACGCCATTCAGCTTCGGTGCAACAATCTCGACGGCGCAGGCAAACTACAATGGCGATCACAGCGATGCGGTCGGAGGCACGCGCGAGTATCGGCACAAGTCAATGCCCGTCGGTTCATTTCCAGCCAACGCGTTTGGACTCCATGACATGCACGGAAATGTCCTGGAATGGTGCGAGGATGCCTGGAATGCCAATTATTCAGAGCCTGGAAGACCCGATGATGGATCGGCATGGCAAACAGGAAGTGCCTCGCGGCGCGTCCTTCGTGGCGGCTCGTGGAAGTCCGATCCTTTGGAGCTTCGCTCGGCGTGCCGCCTGCATTTAAGTCCGATGGACCGGGGCAACGTGATTGGTTTTCGCCTGGCCAGGACGATTTTGCCCCTCTGACATGAGCACCGACAAACATACTGAAAAGCACACCGGGATAAGACACATTGTCTACCTGATGCTGGAGAACAGGTCGCTCGATAACGTTCTCGGCTGGTTGTACGAAAACGATTCTCCAGTCCACGTGCACCCGCCGGATTCCTGCCCCCACTTCGACGGTTTGAACAAGGATTTCTACAACCTCGACGCAAACGGCAAGAAGCACCACGTCATACGGGGAACAAAGGGCCGCCACACCGTGCCCCGTTTCGACCCCAACGAGACCTTCGAGCACGTCAACGAGCAGCTCTTCGAGAGCAGCGTCACTCCGAAGCGGCGCACTGACCCTGCGTCTGATCCTGCCACGCCCACGATGGGCGGATTCTATAGAGACTACGCCAGGTGGTATCGGAACAACGACGAGATCATGATGAGTTACACGCCGGAGGATCTTCCGGTTCTGAACACCCTGGCGCGCCGCTTCGCCGTTTCCGATCGCTACTTTTCCTCCGTGCCGACGCAGACCAACTGCAACCGGGCGTTCGCCGCTGCCGGTAATTCGCTCGGCAAGACGAAAAACGGGGAATTGTGTGCGTGGGTCAACAACCGCAGCTCGAACCTGTTCGCCCGACCCGGCGGCAAACAATTTTCGGAACGCACGATATGGAACGTATTGGACGAGCAGGACCAGAACCTTCCAAGTGATTGGATGATCTTTAACAGCAAGGGGAACTGGCTCGAGAGTATTTTCCAGGTAGAGGGCTACCGCTATACAAGACGGATCATGGAACAACTGCGGGACTCGTGCTTCGACAAGCATTTCGCCAATGTCGGCTCTGCGTGCGAGGCGGCTGACAACACCCTGTATGGCATGATCGCGAGTGGTACGCTGCCCCGATTCAGTTTCGTAGAACCTTCGTGGACGCTACCGTTAGGACCGGGTCTCGGTCCCAACGGCACCGACTATCACCCGCCAGGTGACATTCGCAAGGGCGAGCAGTTTGTGAAGGAACTGTACAACGCGCTCTCAGGCAATCCGGACATCTGGAACTCGTTATTATTCATAATTAATTTTGACGAGCATGGCGGAACCTACGATCACGTTCCACCACCCTGTAATGCGGAGCCGCCGTGGCATAATAGCCCCGATACGCCGGTGCCGATTGCGCGTGAAAACGGTTTTCAGTTCGACCGTTTCGGTGTGCGCGTGCCACTCATACTCGTGTCACCCTTCGTCCGGGAGAAAACCGTATTTCGTGCCAGCGGCGAAACGCCCTACGACCACACATCAGTGCTGGCGACCATACTGCACCTGATGGGCGTCGAGAGACGCCACTGGCGACTGGGCGCTCGCGTGGAACGCGCGCCGCTTTTCGACGACGTACTTGACAAACATGCGCGAGGCGACGTGCCCAGCCTGACGGATCCGTGCGGTGAACGGCCGGTTGTCGAGCCGGACATGAGCAAGCGCCTGTACGATGCGCTATTGACAGATTACCCCGACCATCGCGCCGGCATGCGGCCGGTGCACGCGGTGGGTATCGGCGCGACCGGATACTTTGTCGCCTCCAACGCTGCAAAACGCTATACCTTTGCGGAGCAATTCCAGGGCGCGCATATCCCGGTGACGTTGCGCTACTCCAACGGTTCCGGGTCGCCGGTTGAACACGACAGCGCGCTGGATGTACGCGGCATGGCGGTCAAGTTTCATCTGCAAGACGGCAGCGAGTCTGATCTCATTGCCATTACGTTACCCATCTTCTTTGCCCGGAACCCGGAAGCTTTTTTGCAGTTTGCGGCGGCTGGCATACCGGTGCCGGACAAGGCCGAGTCATGGTTCCAACGCTTGCTGGACATCTTGCAACTGCGAAACCCGGCGCGGCCGCCAGATCTTCCCGAAGATGGCACAGCAGGTGTTACCCGGTACGCAAACACCCACATGGCCGCTCGGCCTGGTACCGTGGCTGCGACGATGCTGGTCACCCCCGTCAGCTACGGGCGAGCCGCCTATCACGCACTTCACACGTTCAGACTGATCGCTGCTGACGGCACCGTAACCTATTGTCGCTTCGACTGGGACCCAGTGGCCGGCGTGCAGCCAATTGAAAAGTGCGTACCGGACCCTTACCGCCCCAGAGAGCCTTCCACTCGAAAAGACAGAGACAACAGATTCCTTCACCAGGAGCTTCGCAACCGTCTCAAGGCCGGCCCCGTGCGCTTTGTCTTGCGGATCAATGTCGCAGGGCAGGGCGACGACATCAACGACCCAACCAAGGTCTGGGACACGACACGCTTGCGGGTCGTGCTGGGCGAATTGTGGATCACGGATATCGCGGCCGACAATGGCACTGCGTGCGAGCACCTCAGTTTCAATCCGACGCGGCTGGCACCGGGAATCGAGTGCTCTGACGACCCGGTGTTGGCGGCACGCCGCGGCGCCTATGAGTATTCTTGCCGTACCCGTGGTGGCAGTGGTTGCCCGGTGGGAGGAGATCGCAGATGACCTTTGTTTCCAGGATCTACGGTTTTTTGACGCGCATGGGAGAGCGCGTGCTGGTCGCGTTCTGGCGAATCGTTGCGCCCGTGAAAACGCCTGAGCCCGGGTACGAGACGTCCTTGCCGGCTAACTTGCAGATGCACATGAACCTCGTTATGCCACTCGCTGACCAGACCGCTGTCGGTCGCGCTCGGGCGGTGCAGGCCGTTGCCGCCAACATCGACGAATTGTTCACGGGGCTCAGCAATGTCGGTACCGTGCATTTTGCCCGATTCGACCTGATCGACGGCAATCTCTGCATGTTCTCGGTATTCGATGGCGATTTTCGTGCCTACATTCGCGACTTCATAACGGTGTTCGGTTCTGTCTTCGATTCCCTGCTGAGTCTCGTTGCAGATCCGCCTCCATCGCCGAGCGCGCAGCATCCTGAAGCCTTCATCGACTGGATTCATCGCCACGATTCCTTCCAGATTCCACGCGATCTTACTGCGCTGTTTCCGGAGGAGCGAAACATCAGGAATCTTTCACGTGACCTGGTGTTGTTGCTCGACCAGAATCCCCACGTGCAAATTGGTCGCTTCAGTGGTTACCCAGGCATTTCGGTTGCGCAGATACGTCACAAATCGGGATTGGGGTGGTGAGCGTAAACAGCAAATTCAACGTCGCCGACATCCAGGGCAACATCCTGCGCGGCTACGGCAAGTCGTATGTTCGACACCTGGTCCTGTCCATCGACAAGCCAGCATCGGCGCGTCGCTGGCTGTCCGACGCAATCGGTGGCGACGAAAGCGTCACACCCCAGATCACCACTGGCAAACCATGGGCAGCCGGGTCGCCAAGCAGCTGCGTGAATATCGGGATTACGTATACGGGCCTAGCCGCATTGGGCGTACCGGCTGCGTCGCTGAAAAGTTTCCCGCACGAATTCGTGGCGGGCATGGCGGCGCGCGCCAAGCTGATCGGCGATACGGGTCCCAGCGATCCTTCGAAATGGAAGGCAGAGTGGCGGCACGTTGAACGGGTGCACCTGATGATCTCGATACACGCGGACGATTCGGATGGCCGCGCCCATGTCGCCGAGCGCATACTCAGTAACAGGGGAGCGTTCCGCGTACTGGCCGAACTCGATGGCGACGGGTTCAAAGGGGGCGGGGTGCACTTCGGGTACAAGGACAGCATCTCGCAACCGCAATTCCGCGGCGTGCACGGTCCGGATACCCGCCGTGACGATCAGCCCTTTGCTGAAATCGGCGCGATGTTGCTTGGACATCCGACGCCGGTCGAAAACCTGCGCTGGGAGGTGCCAACGCCGACGGTGCTTGGCAATAATGGCAGCTTCAACGCATTCCGCGTGCTCGAACAACGGGTTGAGGAATTCGAGGCGTTCCTGACCGCTTGCGCGGATGAGCTGGTGGCCAAACCCGTCGGGGAGAGGTTGTTGCCGCCCGGCGAAGAAGCGCAGTGGGATCCGCCGATGACGCGGCACGCGGCCATGCGTGAGATGGTTGCCGCCAAGCTGCTCGGGCGCTGGCGTAACGGTGTCCCGATGGAATTATCCCCGACCACGCCGTCGCCGCGGCCGCCGATCGGAGACGAGGGGCTCAACAATTTCGGCTACTCGACAGACCCCGACGGACAACGCTGTCCGATTGGAAGCCACCTCCGCCGCAGCAATCCTCGCGACGCGAAGACCGTGCAAAGAAACACCAACCACGCGCGCCGTATCATTCGTCGCGGCATACCGTACGGCCCAGAGTACGACGCCGCGGATCCTGTAAAGGCTGAGCGCGGGCTGCTCGGGTCCTTCATGTGCGCCAGTCTCACTGGCCAGTTCGAAGCGTTGCTCTACGACTGGACCAACCTTGGACTACAGGACCCCCGCATCACGGGCTCCAACGACCCGATTCTCGGCAACAATGATCCGCAGTTCAGTCGTATGTCCTTTCCTGTCGGCGATGAGATCGTCACTTTCCGAGGATTTCCGCAATTCGTGCACACGCGCGGCGGCGCTTATCTTTTCCAACCCAGTATCAGCGCTATCGGCTACTTGGCATCGCTCTCGGGCGGCGGCGCGGCAAGGACCGGATAGGTGCCGCGAATTCCGCTTCCCTCAAGGCTCGAGATCGAGCCGACAAACTTCGTCGGCCGCGGCAAAGAATTGCGGTTGATCAGCGATGCGTGGTTGCGGGTTTGCAAAGGTCCAGCCCGTGAAATCGTACTTGCCAGCGGCGAGGCCGGACTGGGAAAAACGACACTTGCTGCCCGCGCCGCGCGCCAGGCGTTTGACGAGGGCGCGGACGTGCTGTTCGGTCATTGTGAAGAAGACCTGATCAGGCCGTATCAATTGTTCGCCGAGACCCTTGGTCACTACGTCAGCCACGCTCCGGAACAACGCTTGCTCGCGCACGTCGCAGAGCATGGCTCCGAACTGGTTCGTATTGTGCCTGCATTGGCGGGACGTATTCGTGATTTGCCGCCCGCGAAAGCGACTGACGCCGACTCTGAGCGATCTCTGCTGTTCGCCTCTGTCGTTGACATACTCGCCGCCGCCTCGACCGAGCGGCCACTGGTGTTGATGCTGGATGACATTCAATGGGCGGATAAGGGAAGTCTGCTGTTGCTTCGGCACCTCGCCGCCACCGAGCGCCCAATGCGGATCCTGGTGCTGGCCACGTATCGCGACAACGAAGTCAAAGCCCTGCTGGACACGCTCGCCGCGCTGCATCGCCAAACAGGGGTCACGCGCCTCGATCTGGAAGGACTCGACAACGGCGAAGTGCTGCAATGCGTCGAAGCCATCGTCGGGCATACAGTCAAAGACGTCGCCGCCAGTATCGCCCACGCCGTGCATAGTGAAACCGACGGCAATGCTTTCTTCGTTTCGGAACTGCTGCGCCATCTGAAAGCGACCGGCGCCATATCCGACGACGGCCACTGGATCGCTGCTGGCGAGATCGACTCGCTCGTCCTTCCTGACAGTGTGCGCGAGACTGTCGGCGCGCGAATAGGCCGCCTCGGCGCGGATTGCGGCCGCGTGCTTCGCCTGGCCGCTGCAATCGGGCGTGATTTTGACTTCGATTTGCTCGCAAGGGCGGCCGCGATTGACGAAGGTTCGCTGCTCGACATGCTGGACGAGGCGGAGGAGGCGGCCCTGATCCAGGATCAGTCCGATGGAACGGGTCGTTATCATTTCGCTCATGCCCTTATACAGCACTCGCTATATCGAGACCTCAGCACTGCACGGCGGGCAGTGGCACACCGGGAGTTGGCCAAAGCCCTTGAGGATCTCTGCGGCGATCGGCCCGGCCCGCGCATTGGTGAGCTGGCACGCCATTGGTGCTTCGCACCGCAAATCGCTGACGTACCAAAGGCAATCCGATACGCTTTCGAGGCGGGCAACGCCGCGCTTGGTGCACTCGCTCCCGCTGATGCAATCGACTACTTCGAGTCCGCTACGGCATTGCTCAACCAGCATGGGGTCGCTGAGACGGCGCTGGAACTCGACCTTGCAATCGGATTTGGCACTGCGCAACGTCAGAACGGAGACCCTGCATTTCGTGACACGCTGCTTGCCGCAGGAAAACGAGCCGCCGAGCTTGGCGATACCCGGCAACTGGTGCGTGCAGTCCTTGCCAATGACCGGGGCTGGCACAGCACATCGGGTGTAAGCGATTCAGAGAAGGTCACTCAGTTGGAACTTGCTCTTCAGCAGCTGCCGCAAGATGTGCCCGAGCGCGCACTTGTGCTTGCAGCCCTTTGTGCGGAACTTGCCTTTGGTAGCACGCTGGAGCGCCGGCAGGCACTCGCCGACGAAGCTCTTAAAATTGGAAGAGCGTCCGGTGACGACGCGATCATGGTGCGTACGCTGAACCAAATGGCGTTTTCAGTGACAGTGCCGTCGCTGCTTGAGTCCTCGCTGAAGTGGACGGCCGAAGCGCTGGTTCGGGCTGAACGGCTCGGTGACCCAATGCAATTGTATTTTGCGGCCATGTACCGTGCTACCGCTTCAATCCGCGCAAACGACGTCACAGAGGCGGACCGCTGTTTTGCCATTGCCGGCACCCTCGTGCGTCGACTCAACCTGCTGCCATTGCGCTGGGAATACACATTTCACATGTCGAAGAGGGCGCAACTGGCCGGCGACATCGCCGAGGCGGAGAAGCTCGCCGGCGAGGCGTTGGCGATAGGCGCCGAGAGCGGTCAACCCGACGCACAAATGTGCTTCGGCGTGCAGCTCGCAGCGATCAACTGGATGCGTGGCACTATGGGTGAATTAGCTCCACACCTGGAGGCAATGATGGAGGCTAACCCGGGCCTGCCCACCATCCGCGCGTCAGTCGCGATGGCCTACGCGCAGGCGCAGCGTCTCGACGATGTGTCGCGGCTGCTCTCCGAATTTGCCGACACTAACTACTTCTTGCCTCAGGACACCGCCTGGCTGAATGGTATGACCGAGTATGCCGATGCTGCGATCTATTGCGGCGATCGGGTTTTCGCTCATGCCTTATACGGCGTGCTGGAGCCGTGGGCGGATCAGTTCTCGTCCGCAGGCGGATTGACCGCCGAAGGGCCGGTCTGTTTGTACCTCGGTGGCCTTGCTTCCGTGCTTGAACGTTACGACGAGGCGGACCGGCATCTCATGGTAGCCGCCGATCTTTGTGAACGAAACGGGATGAAGTTCTTCGCGGCGCTCACCCATTTGCGACGCGGTCAGTTGCTCCAGGCTCGCGGGCTGGACGGCGATACTGAATTGGCACAGCAGCTGCTGTCATCAGCACACAGCCTGGCTGATGCGAATGGCTACGGAGGCGTGGCGCGCGAGTCCGGAAGATAGTTTTCGAGGAACTGCGGGTTGCCGGGTGGTAGGGCCGAGAGCTGGCGCGGTGACTCGGTAGGCAATCCCTTGTCCGTATCCGGAGTTTCTTCCGTCGTGCCCAAGCAGGGACCGCCGTAGCGCCGTTTCCAGCTCCCGCCACATCACACGCAGCGTGCGGATTTCCCGCGCTGGTGTCATATTGGCGACGGAAGAAGCGATTCTGAATTCGATGCTGGCGTCTGACACAATGGTCGGAGCCAATACAATTCGAGTTCCGGGACTGCCACACGGCACATTAGGGGAAGTCTTAAAGAAGTACAATAGATTAGAACTCGATAAGGCAGTACCCTGAACGGCCGCTTCTGACCTATTTTGTTGAAAAACCCGGAACGATTCCACATTGATGAGATAATACTTGCGCGTTGATTGCTGGAGCGATCTCCAATGATGGCCAGCAATGACAGGCCGCAGGAAGAGGCGGATAGTACGTATAAGGGGCCATTATGTCAGCATCGAAACCGTCGGAGCGAG
>CAZSDL010000022.1:0-25245 GCA_964605635.1 uncultured Woeseiaceae bacterium | reverse complement strand
TGCACATGACCGTGCGCGACGGCGTGCGCTGCTCCACGTCGCTTGCCTACCTCGACCCGGTCCGGGTGCGCCGGAATCTCGAAGTCGCCACAGGCGCGACGGTCTCGCGCGTGCTTCTCGACGGCCGCACTGCGACCGGCGTCAGTTACTCGAAGGGCGGCAAGTCGCAGACCGCAGAGGCGCGCGGCGAAGTCATCGTCTGCGCCGGCGCGATCGGAACACCGCTCCTTTTGCAGCGTTCCGGCATTGGCCCCGGCGACGTGCTGCGGCACGGGGGCGTCGACGTCGTGCACGACCTGCCGGGCGTCGGTGAAAACCTGACCGATCACCTCGAGGTCTATTTTCAGTACCGCTGCAGGCAACCGATCACTTTGAACGCGAAGCTCGGTATCGTGAGTAAATTCCTGATCGGCTCGCGCTGGCTGCTAACGAAGACAGGCCTCGGCGCGACCAACCACTTCGAGTCCTGCGCGTTCATCCGCTCACGCGCCGGCGTCCGCTGGCCTGACATCCAGTACCATTTCCTGCCGGCGGCGATGCGTTACGACGGCCGCGCAGCATTCGATGGACACGGCTTCCAGGTCCACGTGGGCCCGAACAAGCCGGCGAGCCGCGGCCACGTTCGTATCGCCGGACCGGCGGCGCACGATGATCCGGAAATCCGCTTTAATTACCTGTCGACCGAGAAGGACGTCGAGGACTGGCGAATGTGCCTTGAGCTGACGCGCGAGATCCTGTCCCAGCCCGCCCCCGACGCCTATCGCGGCGACGAGATCCAGCCGGCGCTCGACTTCGACGACAGCGACGCGGTCGATGCGTGGGTGCGGCGGAATGCCGAAACCGCGTACCATCCTTCCTGCGGCTGCAGGATGGGGGCGGCCGGAGACCCGCGGGCAGTCGTCGACCCGGAATGCAGAGTGCGGGGTATCGACCGACTCCGGGTTGCCAATTCTTCGATATTCCCGACGATTACGAACGGCAACCCGCTGCGCGGCTTGGCAACGGGGAGAAGCCCATGACCATTCCCGGCAGGATTACGATCCCCGGTATCGTCCTCAACTTCCTCGCGAGCTGCGGTGGCGAAGCGCCGCCCGGCACTGGCGGACCGGACACGACTCCGGAGCAAGGCATGCCGTGCGCGGTCGGCTCGGCCACTTCTGAACCGGCACGGTCGTGACACTGATCCTGTCCATCGCCGTCATCGTCACGACGCTGACCTCGCTCGTGCTTGTGACCCGCTGGCGCAACGTCCGCTGTGAGGGTCCGCTGCCCGCCTCGCTGTTCACGTTCATCGCGATCCTGTTCACGTCCGGTCTCGATGTCGGGCTCATTATGTTCCCGCTCGTCGACTTCGGTGTGTACACGACCGAACCGGAGTACGCGTTTGCCAGCCCGCTGGCCATCGAGTTCGGCTTCTGGGGATTCCTTGTCTGGGCGTTCTACTTCCTGACGACATTCTATTTCTGCGTCGTCGAGCCGAAGTTGCGCCTGTTCGAGATCCCCGCCATCAAGTTCGTCAACAACGTCGTGATCATCGGTACCTGTGCGTTCACCGGCTACCTGTTCCTCACCTACCTGCCCGACTACATAGAGGGCATTGGCGACCCGGCCCGATTCGCCCTCGTTGCCGGCGTCGTGCTCTTCGCGACATTGTCGAGCACACACATTCGCTTCATCGCGATCCTCAGTGTTTCGTCGACGTGGCTGTTCTTTGCGCTCATCGCGGGCGTCTGGTTCGTATCCGGCATGGGCATTGCGGGGTTCGCAGGCTCGGCCGTGAACATTGCTGACTACTTTTCGAACATTCACCGCTTCGTCCTGCCGATCACGGATTACCACCAGTTTTACCTGTACTGGTGGTTCGCCTGGAGCATCATGATCGGGCAGTTTGTCGCGCGCTTCGCGGGTGGCCTCAAGGCGTGGCAGCTGCTGCTCGCGCTGCTCGTGGTACCTTCGATCCCGATCGCGCTATGGTTCTCGGTGCTCTACTACTATTTTGCGAACGACATCTCGATCGGTGACTTCTGGCGCTGGGCGATGATCGTCGTGGGCGTGATTTTCGTCGTCAACTCCCTCGACTCGCTGACGCGGCTTTACACGCAGAACCTGAACCTGACCGTCGAGCGCTTCGGTGTCTGGTGGTACATCGGAGGCAACTGGCTCGTGCTTTACGGCCTCGTGCTGCTTTACCAGTTCACGCCGCTCGAGATCGAGTGGGTAGGGCTGGTCGTCATCGGCATCTACGCGGCAATCTACGCGCTGGTCTTCCGGCGGCGGCGGAACCTGGCCGGCACCGGATCACTCGATCACGAAACTACTCAATAACTCAACACCGGCACCTGATCACTCGGGCCCGAGCTCCGTCAGCGCCTGGTAGGTCGCGACCTTCATGTTGAAGCGGGTCTCGTCGCTCCAGGGTGATGCCATGAACTGCGTCATCAGGATCGCGACCAGGTCCTCCTCCGGATCGATCCAGAATTTCGTGTTCGCGAAGCCACCCCACGAGTACTCGCCAGGCGACGAAATGACCTGGCTCTGGCCGGGATCGGTGATGACACCGAAACCGAGCCCGAACGACTGGCCGGGATAAAGGTGCGAAGCCGGGTACTCGGTCGCGCCTTCATTGCGCACTTCGTCAGACAGGTGATTGATCGTCATGTATTGCACCGTCTTCGGCCCGAGGATGCGGACACCATTGAAGCTGCCGCCCCGCCGCAGCATCTCGCAGAAGATCATGTAATCCATCGCCGTTGAAACCAGCCCGGCGCCGCCGGAAAAAAGCGTCACGCCGTTCGGCGGCCTGCCCTGGTCCGCCGGAATCGCCGCCATTGCGCCATAATCGGCATCCCAGTAGTGGTTGCTCGCGAGTCGGTCCAGCTTGTCATCAGGCACATTGAAGAACGTGTCACGCATGCCGAGCGGCTCGAAGATGCGCTCGTGGAAATAGTCCTCGAGCGTCATGCCGCTCACACGCTCGACGAGGGCGCCGAGTATGTCGGTCGCCACACTGTAGTGGTAACGCGTGCCGGGCTCGAACCTGAGCGGCAATGCCGCCAGTCGCGCCACGAACTCGTCGAGGTCGCGGCTTGCCGTCAGTGTGGCTTCCTCGTAGGCGATCTCGGCCGGGTGATCGCCGTATCCCCCGTAAGTGAGCCCCGCCGTGTGCGACATCAGCTGCCCGATCGTCATCGGTGATTTCGGCGGCACCTGTTCGCCGTCGCGATAGATCTTCTGGTCCGCGAACTCCGGCAGGTATTTCGACACCGGCTCGCCAAGCTGGAACCGGCCTTCCTCGTACAACATCATTGCCGCGACTGCGGTCACGGGCTTGGTCATGGAGAAAATGCGAAAAAGCGCGTCCCTGTCGATAGGACGGTCGTCGTCGAGCCCGTAGGTTCCAGCCGCCTCATAGTGCACGATCTTGCCGTGCCGCGCGACCATCGTGACGACACCGACGAGCTTGCCCGCCTCGATGTCGCGGCGAACGAACTCCGTGATCCTGCCGAGCCGTTCGCTCGAAAAACCGACGCTCTCCGGCTCGACGACCGGCAGTCCGGCTGCTCCGAGTGGTCGCATCAGTAGAAAAAGAATTGCGCCAGCCAACAGCTTCATTGCAACCTCACCCCCTGCCCAACCAATTCCGCCTGGACGAGCCCAAGGTCAAGTTCGTCGCATGACCTGCCGTGTTTCACCGACAGTGCCGCGGTGACGGCGGTCGGGCCGGTTTGAACGGTGACGCCCGGAGCGCCCCCGCCGCACGCCGACAGAACGGCCGTCGCGAACAGCGCGCCGGCGCGAAGAACGGTCAGGGTGTATCCGGCCTGGAACATGGCGAAGTGGTCATCGAATCGTCCTGGAGGCCGCGTATTGTGCGGTGAAAGAATGCCGAAGTCGACCGCTGCCAGGGGGCTGTTGACGCACCGAGCACCGACAAGTTTCATCTCGCTTTCGCGCTGGGCAAGGCGCTCGAGGACGCCGGCGACTACGATGAGTCCTTCGCCGCGTACCACACCGGCAATGCGATCAAGCGTGAGTTCAGCGCCTACGACCGACATGACACGAGCAAGCGCATTGACGCAGCAATTGCGCAGACGTCGGCAGACCGGTTCGATGGCACGGGTCACGCCTCCGACGAGCCGATATTCATCGTCGGCCTGCCGCGTGCAGGGTCGACCCTGCTCGAACAGATACTGGCGAGCCACTCCAGGGTGGAGGCGACGGCCGAATTGCCGTTCATCGGCCAGATTGCCACGGATGTGTCCGGAAGGCGCAAGCGCAGCGACGAAATCATCTATCCCGGCAATATCGAGAAACTCACGGAGGAACAACGTGCAGCGCTCGGCCAGCAGTATCTCGCCCGCGTCCGGGTATACCGGAAAGGCAAGCCGAGCTTCATCGACAAGCTGCCGAACAACTTCATGCACGTGGCGCTGATCAAGCGCATCCTGCCGAACGCCACGGTCATCGATGCGCGGCGCGAGCCGATGGCTGCCTGCTTCGCTAATTTCAAGCAGCTGTTCGCACAGGGCCAGGAGTTCACCTACAGCATGGACGACATCGCGAACTACTATGCCGACTATGTCCGCCTGATGGACCACTGGCATTCGATCCTGCCCGGGCAGGTTCTCACGGTGCAATACGAGGACGTCGTCGAAGACCTCGAGACCCAGGTTCGGCGCCTGCTCGATTTTTGCGGCCTCGAGTTCGAGGAGGCCTGTCTTTGCTACTACGAAAAGGACCGTGCGGTACGCACTGCGAGTTCAGAGCAGGTCCGGCAGCCGATTTACCGCGATGCGATGAACCAGTGGATGAATTACGAGCGCCATCTTCTACCCCTCAGGCAGGCACTGGCAGAACGGGGAGTCCTGTAAGGCTGCCTGCGCGGTAGAAGCAACAGGGCCGGGAGGGGCTTCGCGCGATTAATCGTCATTTTGAGCCGTCCGATCGTGACGGGAGACGATAACGTGCAAACGCCAGGCCGACAACGTCCCGAGCACGCCCATAACGACAATGATTCCGAAGTACAGGCTGTAACCCATCTTCCCCGGGTACGCCACGAGTAAGAATCCATTCAGCAACGGCAGGTAGATGTCGGGCGAGTAGCCGATCAGGGAAATCACGCCAATTGCAAGGCCTTTAATTCGAACGGGGATGTCACAGCTGTCCAGCGTAGCCCAGAAAATCCCGCGAATTGCATAGGTCATTAACCCGATCAAGAGAACCACCCCCAGGAGCACCTGGGCACTCGTTGATGTGGGAAGCGCGATTAGCAAAGCCAGCGATACGGTGCCGGCCAGCATCAGTGCGGCCAGTGTTTTTTCTCGATTGAAACGATCGCCGACAAGACCGGCGGCAACGGCGCCGAACGGCCGCATCCAGAGCTTCGCGACTGTAATAGTGCCGACCGCGACCGCCGTCAGGCCATAAATGTTCTCCAGGTATCCCGAAAAAGAATACGTCGCCCAGAACAGCTGGTAGCCGCAAAGAATGCAAAACGCTGCCAGCCACAGCGCCTGGTTGGTCAGGAGGATGCGCAGATCTGCTCGAAGCTGGCCCGTTTGCTTTGTCGATGGTTCCGCAGAGTTGTCCTCTGCGTTCGCATCGTCAATTGCAAAGTAAACAATCGGGGCCAGGATCAGGGCGGATCCAATGTACAAATAGATAACCTTGAGGAGTGCGACGCTGGTGGTCTGTGCCAAATCATTTAAAGAATAGGCGAACCAGTAAATCGCGATACTGGCCAGTATCGCTTCGACCAGCCCTCTTCCGCCGTCGAGAATGCCAAAAAATCGACCCTGCTCGTCATGGCGCGCCAGTAAAGCAACGGCTTTGATCAGCGCAGCCCAGAACGTCAGTCCCGTCACGATCCCCCAGCCCGCGAAAATGGCCAGCAAAGAGTTAAACGGTGGCATGGTCGAAAACCAGATACCCAGCAAGCCGGTAAACGTCAGCGAAAACGCAACAAGGCCGCGAGGCGAAACCCTGTCGGCGAGCCAGCCACTCGGAAGGTAGGTAGCGACAAAAATCACGCCCAGCATTGAGTAGCACTGGCCGAGTTGAGCAATCGTGATGCCGAACGATTCCAGTATCGAAACTTCGAAATTCTGGCGCAAATAAATAAGTGGATAAACTGCACCGGCTGCCAGCGTGAGTACCGCAAGCTGACCGTAGCGTCTGAGTGCATTGCCTGCCATCAATTCTCCAGGGTCCCTAACAGGACGTTGAAAAAGGCCATCCTGACCTTTTTCAACGTCGCGAATCCGGACATCAGCCGGATTCGCTCCCGACAGGTCAGGCACTTCCGTGCCCGACCTGCGAGCGAGGCGTCCTTGTCTCGCGCCAGCCCGCATCCGTCACCAATTACGCGGGCTCTCGCTCGTCCTTTGTTCGCACAACAGATTTTCCTCACTCGGCAAACCACTCGGTATTCCGCTCAGTCGGAAAATCCCTTGTACAAGCAAATCTCTGCGCAATCATCACGGCCATTCATGAATAATCCGGGTCAGCACTGGAGTTGATCACTTTATGCGGTGTCAACACAAAGTACGGCGGAACATAACTCAAAATGGTCGCCAATGTTGACGATCAATGCATGGCCCGAGGGGCATGCATCTATCCACCCATCTTCGTTACAACACTTGAGCATCAGTCCGCGCACCGCATCGGGAGCCAGTATCGCTGGCGCGTCGGCATCCTCACACTGTTGATTTGCAATGAAATCTGAGCAAAAAATCGCCCATTATTGCATTGCAAGGTGCCCCATCTCCTGCTTTGTCGAGCGGCTTCACGAGCAAGCTGTGCTCGTGGTTGGCATGGCCGCTGCGAACATGGCGTTCTGCAGCCTCGCAAACCGCTTCGAGCCGTCGTGTACGGGCATTCAGCGCGAGCAATGCTTTCTTGGGTTCTGCGAGCTCGCCGCCGTTCGCTCGAGCCTGTTGCCCGTGATCAGGTGTCGCCGACCCGATAGGTGAATCCGATAACGAAGATGAAGGCCTCCGGACTGTAGGGTTTTGCACCGAGGGTCAGGACGACAGGGATCGTCGCGGGTACGACCCCTTCAAGAGTCCAGTCTTCGGACCTGAATCGCTGTTAGCGGAGATCGAAAGTGACATCCAGACGCTCGGAACGACGATAGGATAGCTGCGCTCGCAGGTAGTCGGACTCGGCCTCGAGTTCCGGAAACTCGTCGACGCCGCTGGCGAGGGTATCGAGCGCGATCTCTGTTTCGCCGCGGGACAGCGTGTAGTCGAAGGCCAGGTCGACCTTGTCGGCGATAGCTCGAATGCTGACGCCGGCGCCTACGGTCGAAAATTTGTCGCCGTGGGCCGCACGCCAGTCCGGTGCACCGGAGATGCCGCTGCCGGCCTGCATCGACGACACGTCCTCGAGCCCGGCATTGACAGAAAACGACGTGCGCTCCGACAGCAGCCAGTTGACGTCGACGTCAAGGCGCACATCTTCTCCGCTCGTCATGCCGAGCAGCGACTTCGTATAACGGTCGTCCGCGTACAATGAGTTTACGACGACCGATACCGGGAGCTTTGTCGGCGAATATGACAGGGTCAGCTCGCCAAACTGGCGATAGCGGTAGGCAAGGTTGTACTTTCTGAGTAAAGGGTTTTGCCCGAAAGCAACCGCGACGGCTTCATTGTAGCGATCAATGTCGCGCTTGGCGCTGCCGCCGCGCAGGTCGAGTTCCAGTGTCTGTAGCGGCCGCCAGCGTATCCGTCCCCAGCCGCTATCCTCGCTTTGTTCGGCGACTTCCTGGAAATCCCGGTCATTGAGGTATTGCGCCGAGTTGTTGTCACGTTCGTCGTAGCGGTAAGTCAATCGAAGCCGCGCTTTCCGGGTCGGGCTGGCGGTGAACGCAAATGCGAGCCGGCTGGTATCGACGTCGCCAGACAGGCTGACGGCAGGCAATACCGATGTCGTCAGCGTCGTATTCCTCGTGTACGCGAGGAACGCTTCGGTCTGCTCGATTTCACCGGTGGCGGCCGAAAAACTTGCGTAGGCATTCCACACCGGCAGGGCGTATCCGGCAGAAAAGGTCAGCTGCTGGAAGCGGTTGTCGGGCGGAGCCGCCAGCTCCGTGGACTCGGCACCGGCAGACGTCGTGAACGGATGCTGCCAGCCGAACCCGGACTGGCCGTTGTCGAACTCCGATAGATGCCAACCGAGCGATAGCGTGAGTGATTCGTTCACGTAACGAACGCCGACGTCGACCTCGTCCGTTGCGTAATCGATGCGCACCGGCAGAAGGGCGGCATTCGTGAAGTAGGATGCGCCGAGAATCCTGTTTCCGTCTTGCTCCTGCCGCCGGAAGGCGGCCGACAATTCCCAGTTTGTGCCCGGCAGAAAGCTGCCGCCAATATCGTAAATGCTTCGATCACTGCCGATGTTTCGCGGGCTCAACGAGGCGCCGAGTGCAGCAAAGCCAGCAGTTGCCGGTGCGCGTATCCACGATGGTGGCAGCGACAGGTCGCCGGCCGTTTCCGCAAAGATCGTCGACGTCGTGTTGAACTGGCGTCGCGGAATCTCGCGATACGCGAATCGGTAGTCGAAAGTCCCTGCGCGGGTACCTTCAACGCCGACGGACCTGGCGTCCAGCCCGATATCCTCGAGTGACCAGCGAGTACGCCAGGCATCGCGGACGTATGCGCCGTCGCGCAGAATCCCGCCAGCAGTTTCCGGCGTCGAGTCCATGGGCTGGTCGCGCATGTGGGGGACGTCGTCGTCATCAGCGTGTCAGCTTGGATCCCGAGGGATGATTGGAACCGTGTACCTGCGAGTGACAGTTCATGCAGCCCTGCATGCCGTGACAGTCCGTGCAGGCCAGCTTCTCCTCGGCGATCGGATGGGCAAAAGCCTTGCGGGTTTCGTTTCTCTGCAGCTGGTGACAATCCGCACAGACATCGGCCTGGGTCGACGTCTGCTGCACGGCGTCCAACCGCGCGTGGCTCTGATGGCAGTCGGCACAGCCAACATCGTTGGCGCCATGCGGCCCTGCATGCCAGCCGATGCCCATGTCGCCGGAGTGACAATTGGTGCACATGCCGTTTTCGGCGTCCACGGCGGTATTGTCGCTATCGTTGATCACACACGACATCGAGAACGCGTATCTCGCCTTCGATCCGAGCGAGGAAGCGCCAATGCACGGTCTGCTTAGCCCAACTTGCGCAGAATCGAGGTAGCGCCGTAATAGGATCAATGCCTTAGGCAAAAAGTCGGCACTACATGGCCAAATCCGCGCCGCTACAAGTGCAAGTCACTGATCCGACTACAGCACCCCTGTCGAAAATCGCCTCAAACAACTCCCAACTGCTCAAGTTGGGCTAACTTCAGCGGCGTGAAAATTCCGCCGTTCGTCAAGGATATTCCTTACTACTCCGCACCGTATTCACAGAAGAATGCACGCATGATGCTGGATTTGATAATGAGCGGCCGTGCTCAGGGGAAATCCATCAGGATCTTTTTCGATCAGGAGCCGAGTACGAATCCGAGCGGGTGTCAGCCAGGCAATTGCAGACGCATCGTTGCCGCCGGCATCAATTACTGAGCGCTGCAAAGGGCAAACGAGAAGCCGCGAAATCGCTGATATATCCGGGCAAATGACTCTTCGTGAGTGCCTCTTCGCGCTCGGCTCCCGGCAATGTGAACCGATACGCATGCCGGGCCAGCGGCTCTTTCACACCCACGTCGTAAGTGTCCACCTGTACGCCGCCTGAAGCGTCGCGTGTGAGTACCCGGAACATCGGCGTGTGTTGGGTCTCGTCCAGAGTCTTGGTGCGCTCCAGCACCGGAATGTGCAGGTAGTGCACATCATCGATCTGCTTCGAATGGGTGACCCGATCCATGTGCAGGTCGCCGGAGATGACGGCGGCATCCAGGTTCGGAAACTCAGGTTGCGGTTTGGGTTCCGCATCGCCGAGGATCGCGAACTGGGTATAGCGGACGGCGCGGGACTGCAGTGTCTTCGGCGTGTCGATGGCGGCATTCTTTTCGGCGCTGCGTTGTATCAGCGGGCTGGCCGCCTCAGAGGCGAGCCGTGATGGTCTTGGTCCGCAGATAGGCGTCGAGTCCTTCCTGTCCCTTCTCCTTGCCGAAACCGGACTTGCGGTTGCCGCCAAAGGGCACCGCGACGCCGCCCGCCCAGTACTCATTGATCGTCACCTGACCTGCGTCGACCTCGCGTGCGAGACGCAGTGCGCGGCCAATGTCGCGCGTGTAGATGCCGGCGACCAGCGCGTACTCCGTGGCGTTTGCGGCAGCGAGCGCCGCGGCCTCGTCATCGACTATTTGCACAGCCAGCACCGGGCCGAAGATCTCCTGTTGTACGACGGGATCTTCCGCGGCGAGGTCATCGATGATCGTCGGTTCGAAGAACCAGCCGACACCGGTTTGCGGATCGTGTGTCGATCGACCGCCGCACAGGATCCGGCAGCCGCGCTGGCGCGCTCTTTCGACGTGGCCTTCGATGCGCTCGAGGTGCTGCGCGGAGTTGATTGCGCCCATCTGCGGATTGCGCAGTCCATGGCCGAACGTAAGCGCACGGGTCCTCGACAGCAACCGATCGAGCAGGTCCGCGTGGATCGCGCGCTCAACCACCAGTCGTGAACCCGCCGAGCAGACCTGGCCCGCGTTGCTGAAAATCGCCGAGAGCGCGCCGGCAGCCGCGGCCTCCAGGTCGCAGTCCGCGAGCGCGATCAGCGGCGACTTGCCGCCCAGCTCCAGCGTGAGCCGAGTAATGTTGGGGGCGGCGGACTGCATCACGCGCACACCCGTCGCGACCGAGCCGGTGAAGGTGAGGTGCTGCACGCCCGGGTGCACGGCGAGTGCCGCGCCAGCGGTGCTGCCGAGCCCGGTGACGACATTGACCACGCCGTCCGGCAGCCCGGCCTCACACAAGAGCTCCGCCATCAGCAGCGCGGTGAACGGCGTGGTCTCCGCGGGTTTTGCCACGACCGCGCAACCGGCGGCGAGCGCCGGCGCCACGCCGCGCCCGAAGGTGCTGGTCGGGTAGTTCCACGGAATGATGTGTGCGGTCACGCCGACCGGCTCGCGCAGGCTCCAGCTCATGTAATCCGGGCCCAGCGGTATGGAGCGTCCCTCGAGCTTGTCGGCCGCACCCGCGTAGTACTCGAAGAGTCGCGCTGTGGCGGCGACATCGCCCTCGGCTTCGGCGAGGGTCTTGCCCGAATCAACCGAATCGGTCACGGCAAGGCGCGCGGCATTGGCGCGCAGCAACGCCGCCATGCGCGTGAGCACTTCTGCACGGTGCTCGGGCCGCGTCTCGCACCAGCGGCGAAAACCTGCCTGCGCGGCGGCTACCGCGCGTTCAATGTCCGCGGCGTCGCCGGCGGCGAATTCCGCGAAGACCTTGCCAGTGGCAGGGTCGTAGCTTTGCAATCTTGCGCCGGCAGCCGCCTCGACCTGGCGACCGTTGATGAAGTGGCCATGCGGCAGTCCCGCGATCGTACCGCTGGCGAAATAGGCCGCCACATGCCCCGCCGTGTCTTTCATGCGCGCTCCTCGCTGCATTGATAGCTCGCTTCTGCAAGCCAGTCCGGGCGGATTTCCACGCCCCAGCCCGGCTCCCCGGTCACGGTGGCCCGGCCGTCGCGAATCGTGTACGGATCCTCGGCGAACAGCCCAACCTGCCACGGGTAGTAGTCTGCTCCCTCGATCGAGTACTCCAGGTACTTGCCGGCGTTCGGGATTGCGCGCAGCAGGTGCATGGTGAACAGCGTCACCAGTGAGAGGTTGGCGCTGTGCGGGGTGCAGGGCAGGCCGGCGGCGGCCGCGAGCGCAGCGACGCGGAGCGTGCGCGCAATGCCGCCCATGTACAGCACGTCCGGCTGGATCACATCCACTGCGCGCATCGCGATCATGCGTTTCCAGTGCTGCATGTCCCAGTCCTGCTCGCCACCCGTGACGTCGAGCGAGAGTGCATCGGCAACCTGTTTGGTCTGCTCGAACTCCCAGTAAGGACAGGGCTCTTCGAAATGGCAGACACCATGGTCCTCCAGCATTCGCCCCACTTCGATGGCACGCGCCGGCGAGTAACAGGAATTGCCATCCACCAGCAGGGTCGCGGAGTCGCCGAGCGAGCGGCGCACGGCCGGTACGATCTCCTCGGTGCGTCCCGGCCATTCATCGCGGTCATGGCCGCACTCGGAGCCGACCCGGAACTTGAAGGCATCGAAGCCGTGTGTGTCGCGCAGCAGAGAGAACCGCTCCGCTTCTGCCGAGGCGGTGATGTCGCGGCGCATCGACGAGGCATAGGTTCGCAGGCTTCCCGCGCTGCCGCCGAGCAGTTCCGCCACCGGTTTCTCCTCGCGCCGGCCGCGCCAGTCCCACAGCGCGGTGTCGAGACCCGCCATGGCGCGGTGCAGGTAGGAACCGGGAAACTTGTGCTCGCGCTCCGCAATGCGGTCAACCAGCGCGTCGATGTCGGAGGCGTCCTCGCCAAGCGACCACGGGGCGATCTGGCGATGAAACACCTGCGCGGTGATATCCGCATTGTAGGTTGCAAGCTGGCCCCAGCCGATGCGGCCGTCCACGGTGGTGAGGCGCACGAACCCGACAAAACTGTTGCAGAAGGTTTCGAGCCGCACGATGCGCATGATTCAGTCCCTGCCCAGGATCGCATCGGCCGCCTTGTCGGCGAGCATCAGCGTCGGCGCGTTGATATTGCCCGAGGTCACGCTTGGAAACGCGGCGGCATCGACCACGCGCAGCTGCTCGACGCCGAACACGCGCAACTGCGCATCGACCACCGCGCTGCCGGCATCGCGACCCATGCGGCAGGTTGAGGCGGGATGGTACACCGTGCCGCAGCGCGCGCGGAAATCCGCGATCAGCCCCTGGTCGTCGAGCCGCTCGATGTCGGGCGGAACTGCCTCGCGGATCAGGCGCCGCAGGGCCGCGGTGCGCACCATCGCCTGCAGCAGGCGGCCGCCGGCGACGACCTTGTCCAGGTCGCACTGCGTCGACAGGTAATTGGGCCGGATTGCCGGGGCCACCGAAATATCGGGCTCGCGGATATCGATGCGGCCGCGGCTGCTTGGGCGCGCTGGCTGGAACGAAATCAGGAACCCCGGCCACGGATCCGGGTTGACGATCTGGCGCTTGCCGGTCACGGTGTTGGTGGTCGCGTAGGTGAGCGGCGTGAAGTAGAGCTGCAAGTCCGGCCGCGGCGCCGCGGGCGAAGAACGCACGAAACCGCCGCACTGATTGACGCTCAGCCCCAGCGGGCCGCGCCGCGCGAGCAGGTACTTGAGCCCCGCCCAGGCCTTGCCCCACCAGGGCGAAAGCTCGTTGTTCATCGTCCGCTCGGTCGCCTTGTAGTAGTAGGTGACCGCGAGATGGTCCTGGAGGTTGCCGCCTACGTTGTCGTTCGCGAATACCTGCGGGATGCCGTGCTGTTGCAGCAGGGCGCCAGGGCCGATGCCGGAGAGCTGCAGGAGCTGCGGCGTGTTCACCGCGCCCGCGCAGAGAATCAGCTCGCGTCGCACGCGCAGCGTCAGCAGTTCGCCCTTGTGCAGCACTTCGATGCCGCTGGCGCGCCGGCCTTCGAACAGCACGCGCCGCGCCAGCGCGTGCGTGAGCAAGGTCAGGTTGGAGCGGCCGAGGGCAGGACGCAGGAAAGCGTCCGCTGCCGACCAGCGCCGGCCGTTCTTAACGGTGATCGGGTAGTAACCCGCACCTTCCGGTTGCGGCCCGTTCAGGTCATCGGACACCGCCAGGCCGCACTCCACGGCCGCCGCGAAGTAGTGACGGTTGGTCGGGTGCACGCGGTCGCGCACGTCGCTGACAAACAGCGGCCCGACCCCGCGCTCTGTCCCGTCTTTACCGACGTGTCTTTCGATGCGCTCGAAGTGCGGCCGCACGTCCGACCAGCCCCAGCCGGCGGCGCCGGCGGCGCGCCAGTCGTCGAAGTCGAAGGGCATCCCGCGGCAATAGACCAGCGCGTTGATCGAACTTGAGCCACCGACGACCCGCCCGCGCGGCCAGTAGCCGCGGCGCCCGCCGCAGGCGGGTTCGGGCTCGGTCTCGTAACGCCAGTTCAGCCGTGGGTGGTAGAACAGCCGCCCGTAGCCGATCGGCAGCTTGATCCAGGGATGCAGGTCGCTGCCCCCGGCCTCCAGCGCCAGCACGCGGTGCCGCCCGCCGCGGGACAAGCGCTCGGCGAGCACGCAGCCGGCGGAGCCGGCGCCGACGATGATGTAGTCATATTCCTGCAAGCAGTGTCAGTCCGTGCCGCGGTGGCAAATCGGCGCGTGGCGAGTATCCGCATTTAGCGCCCGCGAGACAAACGATATCGATGGTCAGCACACTGCACGCCACACAATCGGGTGCGACGGCGAACGTGGCCGATCGGCCCGGGTCGAGCGCGTGGAACTTTATCGCGCCGAGGCGGCCGACCGCCCTGCTTGTAGACTTCGAGGCCCGCGGCTTGTAATGTTTGGGGCGGTTTGCAGTTGCCGGCCACCTGGCGAGGCAGCGTAGACGAAGGGCGACAGCTCACCGACCCGGTGGGCGTCGCGACGATAACGCTCAACCCAGGGGGGGTTATGAACCACAAAATTGCGTCCGCGGTTGCCGCGGTTCTTGCGGCGGGCCCGACCAGCGGAGCCCGGGGCCAGGACACCGCAACCGTCGGCATTGAGGAAATCATCGTCACGGCCCAGCGCCGCACAGAAAACCTGCAGGACGTGCCAATTTCCGTTCAGGTGCTGACCGGCGATGCGCTGGCGGAACTCAATATCTCGACGCTGGACGATTACGTCCGGTTCCTGCCCAGCGTTTCAGTGGCGAACTTCGGGCCGGGGCAGAGCAATGTCTACATGCGCGGCCTGGCGACCGGCGCCCTGGGCACGCAGGGCACCGGCACGAACGGACCGTGGCCCAATGTCGCGATCTATCTCGACGAGCAGTCGACCCTCTCGCCGGGTCGTAATCTCGACATGTACGCGGCCGATCTCGAGCGCATCGAGGTCCTGACGGGCCCGCAAGGCACGCTGTTCGGCGCAGGCGCGCAGGCGGGCGTGCTGCGGTACATCACCAACAAGCCGGTGTTTGACGAAACTTCGGTCCAGCTGAAGGCCGGCTACTCCAGCACCTCCGGCGGCGATGACGGTTACAACTTCGAGGCGGTGCTTAACATGCCGCTGGCCGAAGACAAGCTGGCGTTGCGGCTGGTCGCCTTCCAGGAACTGCGCGGCGGCTACATCGACAATGTGTTCAGCACCTTCACGCGGCAAGGCACCGATCTCGGGTTCGCCTTGCGCACCGGCGGCGTCGTGCCGGCCAACTCGGTCGTCATCGACAACGCGGACATCGTCGCCAACGACATCAACGAGGTCGAGTACCAGGGCGCCCGCGGCGGCCTGAAATGGCAGATTACGGACGACTGGGACGCGCTCCTTTCGGTGGCCTACCAGAAGATCGAATCCGAGGGCGTCTTCTATCAGCTGCCGGTGGGGTCCGAAGGACAGGATCTGGATAGATTGCAGGTCACGCTGTTCAACGAAGGCTTTACCGAAGACGAGTTCGTCAATACCGCGCTGACGGTCTCGGGGAAGGTCGGCGAGCTCGACCTGGTCTATGCGGGCGCGTACCTGACCCGGGATTCGGAAACCGCAAACGACTACACCAACTACGCGCGCGGCGTCTGGGGCACGTATTACCAGTGCACCGGCTATTCGGGCGCCAGCGTGACCCAATGCTTCTCGCCGGCGAGCTTCTGGAACGACACGTCCGAGTCCACCAACACGAGCCAAGAGATCCGTCTCAGCAGCCCGGACGACCAGCGCTTGCGCTTTATCGGCGGGCTGTTCTACGAGACGCGCGAGCTCAATGCGAACACCGACTGGTTCTACAAGTCGGTGCCCGAGTGCCCGGACACCGGGGTGTCGGTCGGTGACTGCTTCCTGCATCTTGACCCGGCGGCCGCGCCGGCCTTTGCGAGCGCCACGTTCAACAACCCGAACCGCCGCGATCCGAACGTCGGATTTTTCAACGACTTCACCCGCGAGTACACGCAGACCGCGGCCTTCCTGTCGGTAGACTTCGACATCCTCGAGAACCTGACGCTGACCCTGGGCACGCGCTATTTCGACATCGAGAACTCGTTCCGCGGCGCGTTCCTGGGCAGCTTCTACTGCAAGACCTACGGCTCGGGCGCGGTCGGACCCTGCACCACACCGTTCGGCACCAACGTCGACGAGCGGCCGGACAAGGACAACCAGGAGGACGGTTTCCGCAGTCGTGCCAACATCAGCTGGCAAGTCAATGACGACGTGATGCTGTACGCGACCTGGTCCGAGAGCTTCCGCCCGGGCGGCTTCAACCGCACGTCCGCTTGCGGCGTCCGCGATCCGGCCAACAACATCCAGCAGTGGTGCATGCCGACGTCTTACGAGTCGGACGATCTCACCAACTTCGAGGTCGGCTGGAAAACAGTGTTGGCGAACAACCGCGTGCAGTTCAACGGCGCCGTATACCAGGTGACCTGGGACAACGTGCAGAGCGGCCTGTTCGCCCCACAGCTCGGATTCCCGAACCTGCAGTTCTTCGTCAACGGTCCGGAATACCAGGTCAACGGCGTGGAAGTCGACCTGATGTTCGTGCCGACCGACGGCCTGACGATCTCGGCTGCGGCTTCGTTCAACGACACGGAGCTCAAGAATTCGCCGCAGTTCATCAACAACAACCCGGACAGCCCGACCTTAGGCGGGACGATCACCGAGTCCTGCCTGGCGTTCGACACCGGCACCAACACCTGCACTAACGTCGCGAGCGTGGAGGACGTGTTCGGCACGCCCGGCACGCCGCTCGCCTTCGCGCCCGAGTTCCAGGGCAACGTACGTGCGCGCTACGAGTGGAACGTCGGCGACTATGCCCCGTACGTCGGCGCGGCGGTGCAGTTCCAGGACTCGTCATTCTCGTCGGCCGCCGTCGTCAACCGGAACGACCAGCCGTCCTGGACCACGGCGGACGCCTCGGTCGGCTTCACGAAGAACAACTGGGGCGCCGAGTTCTATGTCATCAACCTGACGAACGAGAACAAGAGCCTCTACTCCACGAGCACGCAGTTCATCCTGGCCGAGGTGCCGATAAGACCGCGCACCATGGGCCTGCGGTTCACTTATAACCTCGACCAGAACTGAGCGAGTCAGTCGGGCGACGGGCCGGCGGTTTTGCCGCCGGCCAGTTTTCTTTGAATCCTCCCATCCGGCATCATAGGGCCGTGCAGACCGCAGCCACTCCCGCCACGCCCGGGCCGCCTGCCGGCCTCGAAGTGAGCCTCGGCGAACTTCGTCGTCTGATCGAGCAGGAACGCTACGGCGATGCCTTGGCCCGGGCTGACGGGCTGATCGAATCGGCGCCGGGGCACCGTGATTTGCTGTACATGCGCGCCGTGTGCCTGCGCCACCTGCAGCGGCTGCCGGAGGCGCTTGCGACGCTTGAGGCGCTGGAAAACCTCCACCCTGCCTACCCAAGGCTCTTCCAGGAGCGCGGGCATTGCCACGTGTTCCTGCGCCAGGCGCCGGAGGCTATCCGTGCGTTTTCCCGTGCCGTCAAGCTGAACCCGGCGCTGCCCGCCAGCTGGCGGGTGCTGGCATCGCTTTACGCAATGGCTGGTCGCCAGCGCGATGCCGAGACTGCGGGTCAGCACGTCGCCAAACTTTCGCAACTGGCGCCGGAAGTCGTGACCGCGCGCAGCATGCTGTGCGACGGTAACCTCCGCGAGGCCGAGGAGCTGATCCGCGCTTACCTGAAGCGCGCGCCTGGCGACATCGAGGCCATGCGCGTGCTCGCGCAGGTCGCCCACCGGAATGAGTTCTCGAAGGATGCGGCGCTCCTGCTCGAAGCCGTGCTGGCGAAGGCTCCCGCCTACCGCGCTGCCCGTCACGATTACGTGCTCGCCCTCATTGCACTGCACCGGCACAGAGAGGCGCGTGAACAGATCGACATGCTGATTGCCGCCGAGCCCGACAATCCTGGTCATCGCATAACGCTGGCCAGCATACTGGTCGCAGAAGGCTCGACCAACCAGGCCATCGGGCTGTATCAGGAGCTGATCAGTCGGCTTGCAGAGGATCCCGAGCTGCATCTTTCGCTCGGTCACGCTCTCAAGACCCAGGGGCGGCGCGACGAGGCGGAACGGTCGT
Organism: uncultured Woeseiaceae bacterium; assembly: GCA_964605635.1. Lineage (GTDB taxonomy): Bacteria > Pseudomonadota > Gammaproteobacteria > Steroidobacterales > Woeseiaceae > IDS-8. The sequence goes on along the minus strand of CAZSDL010000022.1, from coordinate 7,069 downwards.
ACCGCGAAGCGGCCAGGCTGCGGCCGAATTTCGGCGACGCATACTGGAGCCTCGCCAACCTCAAGACCTATCGATTCACGCACGAAGAGCTCGCAGGGATGCGCGCACAGCTCGAAGCACCGCGCACATCACTCGAGGACCGCTATCACCTCTGCTTCGCGCTGGGCAAGGGCCTCGAAGACCACGGCGAACATGCGGAGTCGTTCCGGTTCTATGCCAAGGGGAATGCGCTCAAGAAAGAGGAGTGCACGTTTCAGCCGGAGGTGCTGGAGCGCACACTCGAACGGCAGGCCGAACTCTGTACCGCGGGGTTCTTCGCCGAGCGTCGCGGCTACGGCTGCGAGGACCCGGCGCCCATCTTTATCGTCGGGCTGCCACGGGCGGGCTCGACACTGCTCGAACAGATCCTCGCCTCGCATTCAGAGATCGAGGGGACGATGGAGCTGGCCGACGTGCCTCGTCTGGTCAGCGCGCTCGACCTGCACGCGAGCGGCGCACGCTACCCTGGCGTCCTGGCGCTGCCTTCGGCGGATGACTACTGCGGCTTCGGCGAGGCCTACATTCGCGATACGAAGTATTACCGTACGCTCGGCAAACCGTTTTTCATCGACAAGATGCCGAACAATTTCCGTCACGTCAGCCTGATCCAGCTGATGTTGCCGAACGCGAAGATCATCGACGCGCGACGCGAGCCCATGGCCTGTTGCTTCAGCAATTTCAAGCAGCTGTTCGCTTCGGGCCAGCAGTTCACCTACAACCTGGAAGATATCGCGCGCTACTACCGGATGTACGTGCAGATCATGGAGCACTGGGACCGCGTGCTGCCGGGGCGGGTGCTGCGTGTGCAGCATGAAAACGTCATCGACGACCTCGAGGGCAGCGTACGACGTATCCTCGACCATCTCGGTCTCGAGTTCGAGCCGGCCTGCGTCGAGTTCCACCGCACCGAGCGCCGCGTGCACACCGCGAGTTCCGAGCAGGTGCGCCGCCCGATCAACCGCGACGGCGTCGACCAGTGGCGGTACTTCGAGCCCTGGCTCGGGGAGCTGCGCGCCGCGCTGGGCCCGCTCGCGATCGCCTGAAGCGGCCGGCACTCTGCCGCGCGGAGCGATCGCGCCTCAGGCACGCATCCGTGCGCCTTGCGGGTCGAAGGCGGGAGTCGCGAGTCGGACAGCGGTCCGGCGCTCGCCGATCAACTCCACTTCGAAGCCGGTCGTCGCCGCCGCAGCCTGATTGTCGACGTAGCCGAGCGCGAGCGATTTTTGCACGCGGTGACCGAAGCCGCCGCTTGTCACCCAGCCAACGATGCGTCCCTCGTGCCAGATCGGCTCGTCGCCGATTGCATCCGCGTCGCGTGCGTCGACTTCGAGGGTGATGAGCTTGCGTTCGCCGCCGCGCTCCCTCTCCACGGCAGCCGCTTCGCGACCGACAAAAGTCCCTTTCCCAAGGTCGACGAAGCGGTCGAGCCCTGCCTCGTGGGGTCCGTAAATCGGCCGATACTCGCGGGCCCAGCTGCCGAAGCTCTTCTCGAGACGCATTGCATTCAGCGCGCGCCCGCCGAAGTGCCGCAGGCTATGCCTGCGGCCCGCCTGCGTCAGGAGTTCGAAGAGCGCGCGTTGATACTCGGACCTTACCCAGATTTCATACCCGAGATCGCCGGTGAAGGACACGCGGCCGAGGTACGCCGGTACCATGCCCACATCCGCCTGCCGGAACGCGCGGAACGGAAATGATGCCGTGGCCAGATCGATGTCGACCAGCGACTGCAGCAGTGGCCGCGCCTCGGGGCCCGCAATCGAAAGACCGACGTATTCCATCGCACACGGTCGAATCGTCACACCCGTCGCGGGCAACTGACGCTCGAACCAGCGCTGGTAGTATCGCTCGGCTGCATACGTGCCGATCAGGAAGAAATCGTCCTCGGCGACGCGGCACATCGTGAAGTCGCCGATCAGGCGCCCGCGCTCGTTCAGCATCGGTGTCAGCGCGAGCTGGCCGACGGCCGGCGGCTGATTCGCCATGATCGAGGACAGCCAGGCCGAGGCGGCAGTCCCCGTGATCCTGAACTTGCCATAGTTGGAGATTTCGACGAGCCCGACCGCGTCGGTCACGGTCCTGCATTCGTCGCCAACTGCAACATGCGCATTCGAACGACGGAAGGTCACGTCCTCGCGCGCAGCACTTCCCTTTGGGGCAAACCAGAGCGGATGCTCGAGCCCGCAGTACTCTCCGAATACCGCGCCTTCGCCCTGCAGGCGTTCGTAGATCGGTGTCGTCCTGAATGGCCGGGCGGCCTCCAGTTCTTCGTTCGGAAAGCGGATGCGAAAGCGTCTCGAATAGTTCTCGCGCACTTTGGCATTGGTATAAGCGCGCGTCGCCCACTCGCCATAGCGCGCAATGTCCATCGCCCAGACATCCGCGCCGGGGTCGCCTTCGGTGATCCAGTTCGCCAGCGTCAGCCCGACGCCGCCACCCTGGCTGAAACCCGCCATTACCCCGCACGCGACCCAGAAGTTCCTGAGTCCGGGGACCGGCCCAACGAGCGGGTTGCCATCGGGTGCGAAAGTAAAGGGTCCGTTCACGACTTTCCTGATGCCGGCTGTCTCGATGCGCGGGAAATGCCGGAAACCCACTTCGAGACTTGCTGCTATGCGATCCAGATCGTTCGGCAGCAGATCCTGTCCGAAATCCCAGGGCGTCGTGCGCGGCGACCACGGCACGGGCGCACGTTCGTAGGTGCCCATCAGCATGCCGCCACGCTCCTGGCGCATGTAGATCTCACCTTCGAAATCGATGACGGCGAGTTGCTCTTTCTGGCCCTCGAGCTCCGGCAGATCCTCGGTGATCAGATAGTGATGTTCCATCGCCAGCACCGGCAATTCGATGCCGGCCATGCGGCCCACTTCGCGCGCCCAGAGGCCGCCGGCATTCACGACGTGTTCCGCGCGCACCGTGCCCTTTTCGGTGACGACATCCCAACTGCCATCCGGCAGCGGCTGCAGGTCGACGACGCGCGTCTGCCGCATCACTTCCGCACCGCCGATCTGCGCCGATTTTGCGTAGGCTTGTGTCACGCCGTACGGATCGACATGCCCCTCGATCGGGTCGTAGATGGCACCAACAAAATGGGTCTCGTCCATCAGCGGATAAATCTTCTTGGTTTCCGCTGCCGAGAGGAGCTCGAGTTCCATGCCGAGATAACGGCCGCGCGCAACCACCATCTTGAGCCAGTCAAGCCGCTCCGGCGTGCCGGCAAGCAGAAGTCCACCGGTGACGTGAACACCGCAGGACTGACCGGAAATGCGCTCGATCTCCTCGTAGAGTTTGATGGTGTATTGCTGCAGCTTCGCGACATTTGGGTCGCCGTTCACCGTGTGCATACCGCCGGCGGCATGCCAGGTCGAGCCCGACGTGAGTTCCTTCCTTTCGATCAGGAGTACGTCCTTCCAGCCCGCCTTGGTGAGGTGATAGAGCACACTGGCGCCCACCACACCGCCGCCGATCACCGCTACCTGAACATGTGTTCGCATACTGATCCTGGAACTCCCATCAACTGACGGGTGGGGCTCCGCCTTCGGCGGTGCGGCGCGCAACGAAGTCGTTGACCGCTTCGATCGTGGCCGGATCGCGCGCGGGCGGTATGTAGCGCGCCAGCGACTCCTGCCACAGCGTATGCGCGCGGTCCGTTGCGGTCTTTGCGCCGGTCTCGGTCCACTGGCCGAAATTCTGCCAGTCCGAAACGAGCGGCGAATAGAAAGCGGTGCGATAACGGGCCATCGTATGCGCGCAGCCGAAGAAGTGGCCGCCGGAGTTGACTTCGGCGATCGCATCCAGGGCGAGGTCCTCAGGTGTCGCGCCGGCCGGCTGGAACAACTCCGCAAACATCTGCAGCATCTCGATGTCGAGCATGAATTTTTCGTAGGAGGTCGTAAGGCCGCCTTCGAGCCAGCCGGCTGCGTGCAGGATGTAATTGCCGCCGCCGAGCAATGCGCCCCAGAGGCTCATCTGCGATTCGTAGGCCGCCTGGGCATCCGGCAAGTTTGAAGCTGTGGCATTGGACGAGCGCCAGGGCAATCCGATGTAGCGCGCCAACTGGCCTGCGCCGAACGCGGCCTTGGCGTACTCGGGCGTGCCGAAAGCCGGCGCCCCGGATTTCATGTCGACATTGGACGTGAAACTCCCGTAAACGACGGGGGCGCCCGGCTGGATGATCTGCGCGAGCGCGAGACTTGCAAGAAACTCGGAGTGCGCAAGCGTCAGCGCGCCGGCAATCGTTACGGGTGCCATGGCGCCAGCGAGCGTGAACGGCGTGATGACCAGAACCTGACCCGCCGCGGCGTAATCCATGATGCCGTTCGCCATCGGAATATCGAGCTGGCGGGGCGAGTTCGTGTTGATGATCGTGGAGACGTAGGGCCGTGACCTGAATTCCTCCTGCGTAAGGCCGTAGGCGATGCGAATCAATTCGAAATTATCGGCGTTCTGGCCCGGGCCGCGCGAATAAACCTGTGGAATCTTGTCGGTTAGCATCAGCATCGAGCGCGTCGTCTCGAGATGCCGGAACTGCACGGGCACGTCCTGCGGTTCAACGCAACCGCCGAGCATGTGGATTACCTCGTGGTTCTGGCACAGCTTCAGGATGTTGCAAAAATCCTCGAACGTGCCTGCGCGCTTGCCGCGAGCAGTATCAGAGATGTTCGGCGGACCCGAGGTCGGCGCGAATGCCACGTGCCTGCCCCAGATCGGTATGTGCCGGTCCGGGTCCCTGCCATGCAGCGTTATTTCGCGCGGTGCTTTCGCAAGCGATTCCGTGACGAGACCGCGGTCGAGCTGCACGTTTAACGTCGCTTCATCAACAGCCGCGCCCGCGCGTCGGTAGGCCTCGCGTGCCTCGGGCAGCAGCACGCGCATGCCATGGTTTTCCAGGATCGTGAGGGCCGCTTCGTGGATGGCGGCAACCTGGTCATCGGAGAAGATCTTCAGCGGCTCGAACGGATTGACCAGGTGCCGATAGCTGCGAGAGCGATCTGGCGCCGGGTCGGAGCGTTTATCCGCGCCAGCTCGCCTGCGCGATCGGCGGTTTCCGCCCGCTGCATCGGCGGCTGGAGTAGCGGCCGCCTCAGTCATTCGAGACGGCAATGCAGATGTGCGATTCGTCTTCGGCTTTCTTCGGACCAAAGTGCTCGATAGGCCATGAACGGAAGAGCGCAACAGCCATGTCGGTCAGCGCCTCCGGCTGAGTGAGGAGATACAAGCTCGCAACCCGTTGAGCGGCGGCCACCGCCGGTCGATCCGCACTCGATTCATCTTTTTCTCCTCGGCGCCCCAGGCCTTTGTCGGCGCGCCATTGTGCAACGCCCCGGCCAAAGTGTCACGGCGTGGCCGTCATGCCGCCCCGCCCGCGAAGACTACCCAGGACGGCCATGACCCCGTATATACAGGTCCGAACGGACCGTCAGCAAAGTGCAGCCTCCATCGCCGTTTGTGCACGACGTTGCGCGGGCGGATCCATGCGGCTGAAAGCGATCGCGTTCGTCAATGCTATTTCTAGCTGGCGGGAAGTCTTTCTTGCATAGGCCGACCGCGATCCGATATTTGCGATTGGGTTTATACTTATACTACGAACCCACCAGTCTGCTGCATCCAGCGCGAGTGAGCCGCTCTCCATGAAGCTCAAAGACATTCAGACCTTCGTCGTCGGTAATCCGCCGCCACACTTTGGTGGCCGCTACTTCGTGTTCGTGAAACTGACGACGGACGACGACGTCTCGGGCCTGGGTGAGGCCTATGGCGTGCCATTTCATCCGGACCTCGTCGCGCGAATGCTCGAGGACGTGTTTGCGCGCTATCTTGCAGGACACGATCCGCACGCCATCGAATCGATCTGGCGCCGAGTCTATTCCAGCGGCTTCACGCAGCATCCGGATCTGACGCTCGTCGGCGTTTTGAGCGCGCTCGAGATGGCGTGCTGGGATATCGTCGGCAAAGCGGCCGGTCAGCCCGTGTATCAGTTGCTTGGCGGCCGGGTGCACGAACGGCTGCGCTCCTACACTTATATCTATCCGCGGGCGGGCGAGAGCGATGCCATTTATCACGACGCGGATCGCTCGGCCGAGCGCGCGGTGGAGTACGTCAAACAGGGGTTCACCGCGATCAAGTTCGATCCCGCTGGCGCCTACGGCGCTTTCGACGGTCGTCAGCTATCGCTGGAGGCGCTCGACCGGTGCGAACGCTTCATGCGTCAACTGCGTGAAGCGGTGGGCAGCAAGGCGGATCTGCTTTTCGGCACTCATGGCCAGATGACGGCCGCGGGCGCAATCCGTCTCGCACGCCGCATCGAGCCTTACGATCCCCTGTGGCTGGAAGAGCCGGTGCCGCCGGACAGCCCGGAGGAATCGGCGGTCGTCGCGCGCGCCACCTCCGTGCCGATTGCGACCGGCGAGCGGCTGGCGACCAAGTACGACTTCGCGCGCTTGCTGCGCGCGGGCGGCGCCGCCATCCTGCAGCTGAATCTCGGCCGCGTCGGCGGCATCCTTGAAGCGAAGAAGATTGCCGGGATGGCGGAGGTGCAGCATGCGCAGATCGCTCCGCATCTCTATTGCGGCCCCGTGGTGGGCGCGGCGAATATCCAGCTCGCGACCTGCAGCCCGAACTTCCTGATCCTCGAAGGCATCGAGCGCTGGCAGGGATTTCATGCCGACATCCTGAAAAAACCGATCGAATGGCAGGATGGCTACGTCATTCCGCCGAAGACACCGGGTCTTGGCGTCGAATTGAACGAAGAGGTCGCGCGCAGGCACCCCTACAAGGGCACGCAGTTGCACCTCGAGATGGCAGACAAACCGGTCCTCTAGCTGCCTGTCGGGATTACTTCGTAGCCCTCTGTCTTGGACTGGTCGTCGACGATGGCGGCGGGGAAACCCTCGCCGAGCACGCGCACCGAACAGGCGTCCTCGAGCCGCCGGATGATGTTCGGTGACAGTTCCCGCGGGCCATAGCGCCGTTCACCGTCCCTGAAGATGTTCAGCACGAGCGGCGACAGTTCGAGCGGCACCTTGAGCGTGCGCGC
>CAZSDL010000021.1:0-26309 GCA_964605635.1 uncultured Woeseiaceae bacterium | reverse complement strand
CCGACGTTATGGCCATAGTCAGCGCCAACACCTTGCCGAAATTCAAGTCGCAAAATCGCCCGAACTCGGCCGGTTTGTCCGCGAGCAACCGGAAGATCGCATAGCCGAGCAGCAAGACGGTCACGTAAAGCGACCAGGTTGCCAAAACCACCAGCGTCGTCATCTGGGCTGCAACGATCTCGCGCTGCGCCAGCAGCGTGTCCGCGTGTTGCTGCAGCCCCATGTCCCGGAACGCGGCGGCAACGTTGACCAGCACATCGCTCCAGTAGGTCGCCGGATCGCCCAGCAACAGGTAAAACGCGAGCGTCACAAGCAACGCGATGAGCGCCGCTACCTGCAGGGTAAGCGTCAGCGAACGCCGGCTGCGCAGCAGTGCCGCGAGTAGCATAACCGGTACCCAGATAACGGCAGCATTGGCCAACACCTGGGACACCGGCACACTTAAAAGCAACGAGATGACCAGCAACAGGGCCACTGCGATGACGCCGTGCAAAGCCGCCTGCGGGGCGCCTTGCCTGAGCACCAGCAACGACATGACGGTACCGCTGATCACTTGCGCAAACGGCAACAACAGTGATGCTGCCAATCCGATGACAGCGTTCTGCGGTCGCGCAACCAGCCATGCGGCTAGCGGGCGCATGCATCGACACCGGGACCCGCCAAGTCGTGCTCAATGCCGATCGGTGTACGGCAGCAATGCCAGGTAGCGTGCCCGCTTCACAGCCGTCGACAATTGTCGCTGGTAATTAGCCTTGGTCCCGGTGATGCGGCTCGGTACGATCTTGCCGGTCTCGGTTACATAGGCCTTGAGCAGGCCAAGATCCTTGTAATCGATCTCTTCTATGCCTTCAGCGGTAAATCGGCAGTACTTCCGCCTGCGTGAATATCGGCTCATCGTCAGTTTTTTCCTGGTCAGTTTTCCTGTCAGGCGCTGCCGAATCCGGCAACCGATGACCTTTTGGTCCTCGTTGCGTCGTCGTCATCGCTGTCCGTTTCGTCGTCCTCGTCCGAGTCATCACTGGATGATCCGGCATCGTCTCCATCGCTGCTGTCGGTTCCGGCCAGTGAGGCCTCCGACTGTGCCTTGGCATCGCGTCGGCGCTGGGCGTCGCGCTCCTTGCCCTTCTCTTCCTCGACTGCTACGGCCATCGGCGAGGCCTCGGTAACGGCTTTCTGCCGACTGATCACGAGGTGTCGCAGGACGGCGTCGTTGAAGCGAAACGCGCTGCGAATCTCGTCGAGTACCTCGTTGTTGCACTCAACGTTCATGAGTACGTAATGCGCTTTGTGGGCTTTGTGGATGGGGTGTGCGAGCTGGCGCCGGCCCCAGTCCTCGGTGCGGTGCACGACTCCGCCGGAGCCTGTGACCATGCCCTGGTATTTTTCCACCATGGCAGGCACCTGTTCGCTCTGGTCCGGATGAACCAGAAACACGATTTCGTAATGTCTCATTGTATCCCCTTACGGATTACAGCCTCCCGGCATTACCGGTGAGGCAAGGAGGTCCCCGTCGCAGACAAGCCTGCGGGTCGGGGAGGCGCATCCTACCCAAGCCGGGGTTGGTCTGCAAGCGAGGGCCGACGCTGGCGCAGCGCTTCGTACAGGCAAATACCGGTAGCAACGGACACATTCAGGCTCGCGACCGCGCCGTGCATGGGCAAGTGCACCAACCGATTGCAACGATCGGCAACGGACTTCGTCAGTCCACTGTGCTCGCCGCCCATCACGAGCGCCAGCGGGGCACTCAGGTCCGTATCGAACAGGCTATGACTGCCGGCGTCACTGGTGCCGACGATGGTCACACCGTAGTCCGACAGCCAGCCCAGAACCCGGCCGATATTGGCGACGGTTGCAATCCGCAGGCTTTCCGCCGCACCGGCAGACACTTTGCTGACGGTGGGGTTGATGCCGGCGGCGCCGTGCCGCGGTACGACCACCGCATCGACCCCGGCCGCATCTGCCGTGCGCAGACAGGCGCCAAGATTGTGCGGATCCTGAATGCCCTCCAGTATCAGCAGTAAAAGTCGCCGGTCACTCGGCTCTGTAAGGCGCTGCTCGACGAATCCGCGCAACCCCGCTTCGTCCAACAGGGAGCTGCGACGAACCTCGGCAGCGACACCCTGGTGCCGCGCTTCACCCGAAAGCTGCTGCAAGCGCGCCCGGTTGGCAGGCTGCACATCGATGCCGCGCGCATTGGCAGCATCGATAATCGCTTGTACACGCGGATTCGGCGTTCGATACTCCGCGAAAATCCGGCGCACGTCGCTGCCGGGGGTAGCCAGCAGTTGTTCAACCGCCCGCAATCCGGTCACGTAGCGGGCCTTGCTCATCTCAAGGGGCTCATCTCGAGGGGCTCATCTGGAGAGGCTCATTTCTTCGGGCGTGAACGATTGCCCTGCCGCCCGCGCCCGCCGCTGCCCGCCCCCCCACGCGATCCGCCAACGCGCCGCCCCGCTACCGATGCCTCTCCCTCAGCACCACTCAGGCGGAAATCGATGCGCCGGCTGTCGAGGTCGACCCGCGCTACAGTCACGCGCAGTCGATCGCCCAGCGTATAGCGTTTTCCCGTGCGCTCTCCCACCAGCGCAAGTGCGCCGGCGTCGAAATGATAGTAATCATTTTCCAGGCTGGTGACATGCACGAGGCCGTCGACCTGCGGATCGAGTAGTTGCACGAAAACGCCGAAGTTGGTAACGCCCGTGACGACACCGTCGTACTCACCGCCCACCTTGTCCTGCATGAACTGACACTTGAGTCGTGCTTCGACATCTCGCGTCGCTTCCTCGGCGCGCCGCTCATGCGCAGAACAGATTGCGCCGAGACGTTCCATATCGCCCGGTGCGTAACGATAACTGCCCGCGTTGCCTACGTCGATAATGTGCCGTATGGCTCGATGCACAAGCAGATCCGGGTAGCGCCGGATCGGTGATGTGAAATGCGCGTAGGTTTCCAGCGCGAGTCCAAAATGGCCGATGTTTTTCGGTGTGTACTCCGCATGCATCATGGAACGCAGCATCGCTACCGAAATTGTTTGGGCGTCAGGGCGGTCTGCGACCTGTTGCAACAGGTGATTGAAATGTCGCGGTTCTACATGATCGGGATGCGGCACTTTCAATCCGAGTGTCGTCAGAAACTGCCTGAGATCCGCGAAGCGATCCGGATCCGGCCGCGCGTGCACGCGGTACAGGCCTGGAATTCGGTGCTTCTTGAGAAAACTGCCCGCCTGGACGTTGGCCGCGATCATGCACTCTTCGATCAGCCGATGTGCATCGTTGCGCGGCACCGACAAAATGCGGCTGACCGCTCCCGAACTGTCGAGTTCGATTCGCGTTTGCGGAATGTCGAGCTCCACCGCTCCGCGGCGTTGCCGCGCTTCGGCCAGTGCTTTATACAGCGCATGCAGATGCGTCAGGCTCGTCTGCACAGCACGCGGGATCGCCGCACGCTCCTGAGTAGTCAGGAAATCAGCTACCTGGCTGTAGGTCAGTCGCGCCGCCGAACGCATCAACCCATTTTCGAATTTCGAGCGTGTCACCTTGCCGCTCGAATCGATGCGCATATCACACACCATGCAAAGTCGATCGACGTCAGGCTTGAGCGAACACAATTCGTTCGACAGGACCTCAGGCAGCATCGGCACAACGCGGTTTGGAAAATAAACAGATGTACCGCGCCGTATGGCCTCGCGGTCCAGGTCAGAGCCGACTTCAACGTAGTGAGCGACGTCCGCTATGGCGACCAACAGCCGCCAGCCATTCGATGCCGGCTCACAGTAGACGGCATCGTCAAAATCTCGTGCATCCGCGCCATCGATCGTCGCCAGCGGCAAATTGCTGAAATCGGTCCGCCCCTTTTTGTCGGCTGCTGGCACGGATTTGCCGAACTTGCGAACTTCCTTCTCGACCGCGGCCGGCCAGGTTTCCGGAATGCCGTGGGCGTGAATCGCAATATCGGTTGCGATGCCCTGTTGCGCCGGTTCGCCGATTACACGAATGATGCGGCCGGTTGCCTGCTCGGCATCGGTCGGGTAGTCGAGAATTTCGGCCACGACGATCTGCCCCGGCTGCGCGGAGCCGGACTCGCCTTGCGGAATCAGTACCCGGTGCGAAATTTTCGGGTTGTCCGGAATCACAATGCCGATGCCGCGTTCCCGAATGAACTGGCCGGCAATATCCTGTGTCCCGCGTTCGAGTATTTCGACCAGCCGCCCTTCCGGACGGCCGCGGAAATCTTTCCCCGAGACCTTGACGGCCACCCGGTCGCCGTCGATCAGCGAACGCATCTCTCGTGCGGACAGGTAAACGTCCTGCTCGCCGTCGCCGCGAAGAACAAACCCGAATCCGTCTCGATGAGCACTGACAACGCCGGTGACCAGCTCGAGTTTCTCGGCCAGGCAGTATTCGTGGCGCCGGTTCTCGATGATCTGGCCTGCCCGCACCATACGGCCCAGCGTCTCGACGAGCGCGGCCTGTGCACGCTGCCCCTTCAGCTCAAATCCCTGCATGATCTTTTCCAGCACCAGCGGCTGGCCGGCGTCGCGCAGGAACTGCAATAACTCGTTACGCCCTGGTACGGGATGTTTGTAGCGGCGGCCTTTTGCCGTCCCTGACTTTGGTTTATCTGGCCTTTTCAAAATGCTCACTTAGCCGGCAGAGCCGGTCGAAAATTGACAGTGTCAGTGACGTTTGAGTACAGTGCGCCACCCGCAAGGACCGCAATTGTACGCGGTACGGCCTGGCCGAGGTGGCGGAATTGGTAGACGCGCTGGCTTCAGGTGCCAGTGGGGGAAACCCCGTGGAGGTTCAAGTCCTCTTCTCGGCACCATCTCACAGACACTCCTGCACTGCACCGGAAATGACCACGCAGATTCACGAACAGCGCCTTGACGCAGTGCGTTCGGCGGTGCTGGACTGCGGAGCGAGAACGGTACTTGATCTCGGCTGCGGCGATGGCGACCTTCTTTTACAGCTGGTGATTGAGCCGCAAATCGAGAAAATTGTCGGTATCGATCTGTCGGCGGAAGCACTGCTGAATTTGCGCAACCGCCTCGATACCTTGGCAGGGCATACTGTCGCGGAGGTCGATCTCCGGCACGCATCGATGACGGAAGCCGGTGACACGTTGGGCGGTTACGACTGCGCGATCCTCCTGGAAACAATCGAACATATCGATCCGGGCCTGCTGTCGATTCTTGAGCGGTCCGTGTTCGGCACGATGCGGCCCGCGACCGTGATCGTTACCACCCCGAACGCGGACTACAACCCACTGCTGGGCATGCCCCCCGGCAGTTTTCGGCATCCCGATCACCGCTTCGAATGGGGAAGGCCGAAATTTCGGCGTTGGGCGCAAGGCGTGGCGGTACGCAACGGCTATGGGGTTTCGTTTTCGGACCTTGGCGACCAGCATCCGATTCACGGTGGCGCCAGCCAGATGTCCATTTTCGCCATCGCAAAGTAAGTCGGGTTCGAGATCTTTTCCTGCGCCGTCAGCTTGGCTTGTTGTTGCAAAACTACGAGGACGCGCGTGCCCGTGGCTTCATCAGAGATGATAATTCTGTCCCAGATGTTTACAGTAGTAGCTTCGAATCCTCACCTAACCGGCGGATGCCCGCATGTATCTGATAATTGGCCTCTTGGTCCTGGCTATCGCGGTTTTCGTGATTTACCGCGGCAGGCGGTCCGGCGCAATGGGCGCCAAAAGTTCGCCAAACAAACCTGTGGATCTGCTGGCCACCACCTCGAAATTCCACGCGGTGTCGATTCGTACCGGACTGATCGCCTGTGACGCCGCCCGCGCGCTGCACGGCGAGCGCTTCCTGTCCGATGCCGCGCCGTTGATCCCGTTGAAAGGCTGCGATGTCGACAGTTGTCAGTGCAAGTTCGTACACCATGCAGACCGGCGCAGCGGCGAGGAGCGCCGATCACCGTATCCGTCAAGCCTCAGCGGGGATACTGGCGTATTCCGGCAGGAGCAGCGCGGCGCGAATGATCGGCGACGCGAGTCACCGGACTCCTGAAGGTCCAACCAGGAATCGTCGCCGGCACTCAAACCGGCGAATCGCCAGATCAGTAGCCGGAGTTAGCCAGTACGGCCTGGTACGATGCTAATTGCTGCTCGTGTCGTGCGCGTTCTTCGATCAGTACGTAGATTTCGGCTTCAAGCTGGCCGGTACGCTCTGACAATTCCTTCAGATCCGCAAGTAATAGTACGCGATCTTCGATCAGGGTATCGCGACTGATCAGGGCTTCTTCCGTCCGGCGAATTTCTTGTCGCGTTCGTTCGAGCTCAGCTTCTTTGGAACTTATTTGTGCGCTGGCTGCATTCACCCGGCTGCGCAGATTGTACAGGTGATACCCGGAATTGTAGGCATCCAGGAATTCCGCTTCCCGGTTGGCGGAACATATGCCGTTATACCGACCGCCGCTGGATCCGACATTGAAGCCGCGTGACGGCTGGCAGTAGTCGCGGAGTCCTTCGGCATGTCCCGACCGGTAGGCTGCAAATTCCGGTACAACCCCGTGTTTCGAACAGGCCTTCCGGTGCTCACCGAGACGATCTGCCGAGTAACCACGCGCACCGTCTTCAAAACCGATCATGTGCCAGTCACTGACGACGCACTCATCAGCGCTCATGCCTGCACAACCAGCCGTGCCCAGCAGTACAACCAGGCCGGCCAATGCAAAGGTTCTGTTCGTCATCATCGTCTCCCCACGCGCCCGGCGCCGCAATCGACTGCGCAGAACCGGTTAGAAAGTTTCGGTCGAATTGCCTCAACCGTAGCAGCGGAGCGCTTCCGGGTGCCGTGACCGAACTCACAATTAGCCGGCACATTACCGCGTGTCCGTCACCGCGGCCGTCGTACTGTGAAGTCGCTCGCGCGTTGCATGAAAGCGGGCTGTGGCGCGTTCCAGGTAACGCCTTGCCTCTTCTCCGTATCCGTCGGCCGACGTCGACCAGACACGGTTGACGTAACGTTCGCCAGCCGCAAAGTCGCTCATGATGTCCGCATACGTTTGCAGACCGAAAGTGGTCACCAGTTCGTACCGCCGATGGCTTCCGAAAGAATGATGCCCGACATCCAGATCCACACGGTGCCCTGCAGCGCCATGGCGAGGCCGCGTCCCCAGCCAACCGACTCGATCGAGTTCACGGCAATCAAGCAGAGAACGATGACGGCGCCGATGATGGCGAAGTACAGCATGCGAATCGGCATCTCGTCGGCGGATGCGTCAGACGATACGCCGGATTACTGCCTTCTGCACACCGGTCCCCGGCGAATTCAGGATGCTGGCAACGGCTAAGCCTGTCACAGCGGCTCGAGGCGCCCGGCGAGCCGATCATGGTCCAGCACGTCGTTAAGGTCATCGGCCAGTGCGCGACACGCATCGATCACCGAGCGCCAGGCAGCGACGCGAGCGGACGGTGTCATGCGTATGAAGTCCGAACGGTCCGGGATCTTGCCACCGGGCAAACCAGCAATGAACTCGGCCGACGGACAAACGAGTACGGTACGGTCGAGATGCAGCCGGTTGTGCTTGCGCCAGCGCAGGCGCTTGTCGAACCAGCCCGGTGTGAGCTGTTCAAAAAAATGTGGGAACAGGGTCAATCGGTCGGGTTCGCCGAGCGGCAGATCCAGGTGGTAATCGATAACACCGCCATCACGGTAGACGCCTGGTGGCGCACCGTGGATATTCCGCACCCCGGTCAGGACCAGGGGAATCGAGCCCGATGCAGCGATCGCATCGTCCAGGTTACGTTCGCTTAGTGCGATCCGCTCGAGCGGAAACCCGGTTGCATTGTAGAAGGGGGGTAAATCACGCGGGTCGTAGAACAGGCCACGTGCAAAGAATGCACCCAGTGAACGACGGCTGACGGCATTCGCAACCGCCGCAAGCAACAGGCCGGATGCAAGAACCGCACGCCGTTCACTCATTGTCAGGTAGCGGCTGCGAACTGTCAGAATGTGCGAACGCAATTGCGCATGATTGAGTATCTCGGCGGACCCTTGTTCACCGAGCACTTCGCGCAAAATCTCTCTCGTCTTGTGCGTAATCTCGATTGCATCGGGTCGCGCACTGTAGCTCTGCTCAATATACGCGTGCTCGAAACGATTGATGGCTGCCAGCGGATCGGCTTGCGCATAACAGGCAAAACGCCAGGCGCCGATGGAGGACCCGACCAGGTGCACTGGCCCGGCAAGGCGCGGCAGGATGCGCTCGACAATGACGCGGTCCAACTGGCTCAGCACCAGCCACTTGGGACCTCCGGATGCACCGGCAATCGTGCCGATGCGCTCCTCTGCGAAGCCGCGCTTGCGGATGTCCTCATAGGCGCCCGCCCCGGCCTTGAAACGCAACGGTCCGGCGGGTATCGATCGATTGATGGGCAAGAGGTTCTGGTACTCTGACAAGAAACGCTGCCAATTGAGCCGCGATTGCGCCCGCCTTGCAACCTCTACTGCTTCTTCGGGTCGTATCGGCATGTACAGGCCCGCGGTACAATTCGTCCTCTCATGCGTTGTTACAGTTTCCTTATGTTGAATCGCAGTGCCGGTCGGGCTCCCTGTCAGGCCCGCTGGCGAGGGCTCGTGGTTCTTTTCTGCGCGCTCATTGCCGCGGACCAGCTCCGCGCGCATGGTGGAGCGGACGAAACCTTGTACGTGGCCGACACCGGCACCGACCGCGATCGTTGCCTGGAGCCACAGCAACCCTGCCGTACGCTGGGCTATGCGCTTTCGGTTGCCGGCAAAGGTTCACGCGTGCAGTTGGCGCCGGGCACTTACGATGTCGCCGATACGGGCGATCTGTTCCATATCGTCAGCGGCATGATCGATGTGGTTGGCGGCGTGGAGCCGGGTAAGGAGTTTCGAGGTCCATCCGAAGGCGTTTCCATCCTCACGGGCGTTCCGGTCGAGTATCGCGAATTGTTGCGCGATCGCGGTTTGCACGTCATTGCGGATCGCAAGAATATCGAGGGTCCGACTGCCGCAGAAGCCGAGAAGCTTCTTGCCCTGCATCAGCAGCTGAAATCCGGTGCAACTGCGAGCCCCTGTGTTGCAGGCATGGCCGGAGAACTCGAGTGTGACGCCGTTGACCTGCTCGCCCATTTTTCGTTTGCCGATATCAGTACCCCACCCTCGTCAGCCACCGATGTCTGGGGCTTTGTCGATCTGAATACCGATCGAGAATACGCCATCGTCGGCTACAACATCGGCACCGCAGTGATCGATGTCACCGATCCTTCAGCGCCCGTCGAGGTCGGTTTTATTGATGGCCAGCGCGCGTCGTGGCGAGATATCAAGGTGTACCAGTACTTTGATGCCGGCGAAAGCCGCTGGATGGCGTACGCCTACGTAACGACAGACGGGTCCAGCGACGGCCTGTTCGTCATCGACATGACCGACTTGCCACATAGTGTCCGCCGCACCGGTTATACCGGCGATTTTTTCAGTGCCCACAATGCCTACGCGACAAACACCGACTACCGCACAGGTATCGCACTGTCCGAGGCAACACCGACGTTAATTATTGCCGGCTCGAACCTCGGCAGCGGGCGTTATCGCGCGTACTCGCTGGCGAACCCTGCGTCGCCGAGCTTTGTCGGTGGCGCCTCGTCACCCGACTACATGCACGATGCAGCATCCATGATCATCACCGATAGCCGGAAGGACACACAGTGTGTCAATGGCACCTCCTACTGCGAGGTGATGATCGATTTCAACGAAACGACAGTCGATGTATGGGATGTGACCAACGCCGCGCAGCCGTCGCGCCTCAGCCGCACACCGTACAGCAACGCAAGCTATGTGCACTCGGGCTGGGTCGCCGAAGACCGCCTGCACCTGTTCGTTCACGATGAACTCGATGAACAACAGCGCGGGCTGCAAACGACCGTGCGCGTCTTCTCGCTGGACAATCTCGAAGCGCCTGCAGAGGTCGGATTCTGGACCGGTTCGACAAGCGCAATTGACCACAATGGTTTCGTACGCGGTAACCGCTATTACATTTCCAATTACAGTCGCGGCCTGATCATTCTGGACATTTCGGACCCGACTGCTCCGGAGGCCGTGGGGCTGCTCGACACCTACCCGTTCAGCAATAACACCAGTTTCGTCGGGGCGTGGGGTGTATACCCCTACCTTTCGAACGGAACCGTCGCCATCAGCGATATCGATACCGGCCTTTACCTCGCCCGCGATCGCAGCCTCGATGTGCCGCAAGGAACGCTGTCTTTTGTAACGCCATCGGCCGGTGGAACCGAGGGACAGACCGTACAGCTTGCGGTGCAACGCAGCGGCGGAACTGCCGGCGCGGTCAGCGTGGATATCGAAGTACTGCATGCGACAACGAACAGCGATGATATCCAGGCCGTTACCGAGCGCCTGGCCTGGGGCAACGGTGTGTCCGCCAACCAGGTCGTATCGGTGCCCCTCGTCGGCGACGGCCTCAGTGAAAATCTCGAACACCTGATGATCCGGCTCGTCAATCCGCAAGGCGGCGCAACCCTGGGCGCGCAAAGTGTCGCCAGCGTTAATGTTAGCGACCCGGGGTCGTCGTCGCAGATCCGGTTTTTCAGCGACGCGATCGAAATAGCCGAGCGTGGTTTCGCGACCGCGGTCGTGGTTCTGCAACGCACCGGAAGCGCCCAGGGAGCAGTGAGCGTTGACTTCGCGGTAACGGGAGGCACTGCCGCCGCAGGCAGCGACTATGACGGGCCCGCGAGCGGCAGCGTGTCGTGGAGCGACGGGGACGCCGCGCCCAGGAACCTCCTGTTCCGCATCGTCGATGACGGCACCGGCGAAGACTCGGAGTTTTTCGATCTGGAATTGAGCAATGCAAGCGGCGCAACCATCAGTGGCAGCTCGTCAGTCCGTGTGACCATTGCAGACGGCCGCGGCAGCAATACCGCCCCGAACGCGATTGCCGGAAGCAGCCAGGTCGTTGCCGCGAACGCCCTCGTCACGCTGAACGGAACGCAATCGAGTGACAGCGACGGCGACACGCTGGAGTACCAATGGCTGCAGATTGCCGGACCGAATGTAACTCTGAACAACGCCAATGCGGCGAGTGCGACTTTCACGGCGCCGTCGGTGACGTCGGACACGATGCTGCAGTTTCGCCTGACGGTCACCGATCCGTTGGGTCTGAGCGACTCCGCAACCGTCACCGTTACCGTCACGCGCGAAGATAGCTCGAGTGGCGGTAGTTCAGGCGGCGGAGCGGCCGGCTATCTGCTGTTGTTGTGTTTGCTGGCCTCCGCTGTCCGGCCAGGGTCTAGTCGAACGGGTGACGTTGCACGATGGTCTGTGCGCGGTCGGGCCCGGTCGAAATGATGTCGAGCGGCACACCGGCCAGCTCCTCGATGCGTGCGAGATAGCTGCGCGCATTGGCTGGCAGCTCCTCGAATCGCGTAATTCCAACGGTTGATTCCGTCCAGCCCGGACGATCCTCGTAGATCGGCTGGCAGTCGGCAAAACGATCGATCAATATCGGCAACCCGGAAATCGGCTCGCCATCGATCGCATAGCCAACGCATATCTTGATGGTTTCAAGACCGTCCAGGACGTCCAGTTTGGTGACGCAAAGTCCTGAAACGCTGCTGTTGACGATCGAGCGGCGCAATGCCACGGCATCGAACCAGCCGCAACGTCGCGGACGCCCGGTCGTGGCGCCGAATTCAGCGCCAACGGTCGCCAGGTGCTCGCCCTGGTCGTCGAATAACTCGGTCGGAAACGGGCCGGCACCCACGCGGGTCGTGTAAGCCTTTACGATGCCAAGAATGTAGTGCAGGTCGCGCGGACCGACCCCGGTGCCGGTACTTGCGGCTGCCGCAACCGTATTTGACGACGTTACATACGGATAGGTGCCATGATCGATGTCGAGAAAGGCGCCCTGCGCGCCTTCGAACAGAACACTGCGGCCGGCACTCATCATATCCTGCAATATTTGTGTAATATCCGCGGTAATCGGCGCGATCAGTTCAGCCGACTTCATAGCCGCATCCAGTGTGCGTGCAAAGTCGACGGGTTCGGAACGGAAATAATTGCGCAAAAGGAAGTTGTGAAAATCCAGGACTTCGCCAAGTTTGGCCGCAAACTTTTCGCGCACAAACAAATCGGACACGCGTAACGCCCTGCGCGAGACCTTGTCCTCGTACGCTGGGCCGATACCACGTCCCGTCGTGCCGATCGCAGCAGCGCCCCGCGCTTTCTCCCGCGCGACGTCGAGCGCGACGTGCGACGGCAGGATAAGCGGACAACCGGGGCTGACTTTCAGGCGCTCGAAAACGGGGACGCCGTTTTTGGTCAGGGCCTCAGCTTCGCTGATCAGCGCCTCGAGGGAGAGCACCACGCCGTTGCCGATCAGGCAACTCACTCCGTCCCTGAGAATGCCAGACGGTATCAGGTGAAGAACCGTCTTCTTGCCACCAATCACCAGGGTGTGGCCGGCGTTATGACCGCCCTGAAAACGCACCACTGCAGTGGCCTTGTCGGTCAACAGATCGACTATCTTGCCCTTGCCCTCGTCGCCCCACTGCGTTCCGACGACAACTACGTTTCTTCCCATGTGCGAATTCCCAGTATCAGGATCTGTTGACAGGCGACCGCGCTCAGGCCCGAACAATGAACAGCAGCAATAACCCGGCCGCCATTGCTACCAGACCCGCGATGCGCAGGTTATTGTCGTTCAGCTTCGAAATCTGTTCGACAGTGCGCCGGAATCGGGCTGGTCCGACGAACGGAATCATTCCCTCGATGATCAGGTAGAGGGCGAACGCCGTCAGGATGTCCTGCAACATGGCGGTACTTATACCGGACTAGCGAAGGTCAAAGCGTCGGCGCCAGCGTCGAGACAGAACTGCAACGGGCGGCTACCTGTCACCGCTCGATTGGTTGAGGTAGCGAAAGAACTCGTTGTTCGGATCGATTACCAGGATGTCGCCGGACCTGCCCATGGATTCCCGGTACGCATTGATACTGCGATAAAAAGCGTAAAACTCCGGGTCCCTGTTGAAGGCGATCGCATAAATTTCGGTCGCGGTAGCATCGCCGTTACCGCGAATCATCTGGCTCTCGCGATTTGCGTCAGCAAGAATGACGGTTCTGTCCCTGTCTGCCCGTGCCATACGCTCTTCGGCAATCTCGCGGCCCTCGGCACGGCGCTCGGCAGCCACGCGTGCACGTTCCTCGCGCATCTGCTGGTAAACGGAATTGCGCACGTCATCCGGAAATTCGACCTGCTTGACACGTACGTCAATGAGGTCGACGCCAAGTCCCTTGGCCGTAACGGAGGCGAACGCCAGCATGTCTCGCATCAACTCCGCGCGCTCGACAGAAATCGCCTCCTGCACGGTTCGTTTGCCGAACTCGGTGACGATGGCATTCTTGACGATTTCCTGGAGTCGATCATTGGCAAGTGTCAATGAGCCCCCGGTCGATGTATAGAACTGAACCTCATCGACGATGCGCCACTTGACGAAGAAGTCGACCTGCAATGCAAGCCGCTCAGCGGTGAAAATTCGCTCCGGCCGATCGCTGATGGTGAGAATGCGTTTGGGAAACTTGCGCACGTTCTGGATGACCGGAATTTTGAAATGCAGTCCGGGTTCGTAACTGGATTGCACGACCTGGCCGACCTGCAGTTTTATCGCAAGTTCGCGCTCGTTGACGGTAAATGCGGACAGGCCCAGTCCAACCAGAATTAACCCGGCGATTGCCAGCGCCGCAAATCGTACGTTGTTCATTGGCGAGTCCTCCGGTTGCGCATCGCTTCCTCATCGACGACGCTCCGGCTGCCCTCATTTGCATTCGGCGAGTCGAGTGGCATGGCTGGATCGGAAACGATAGTACGTCCCGAGCCGCCGATCAGCTTGTCGATCGGGATGTAGAGGAGATTGCCACTGCCGTCGGCATCGATCAGCACTTTGTTTGAACGGCTGTAGACATCCTGCAAGGCTTCAATGTAAAGGCGTTCGCGGGTGACGCGCGGTGCTCGTTGATATTCCGTAAGAACCGACTCGAAACGTGCCGCTTCACCTTCTGCCGCAGCAATGACGCGATCGCGATAGGCCTCGGCGTCCTGCAGAATACGTGCCGCCTGGCCACGCGCCCGGGGGACCAGGTCCTGAGCGTAGGTATCCGCCTCCAGGATGAAACGGTCCTGGTCGTTGCGCGCCTTCTGTGTATCGTCAACGGCTTCCTGCACCGCTTGCGGATAGTCGAGGGTCTCAAGGCTGATCGACGTGATCTCGATGCCCGCACCGTAAGTGTCGAGCGTCGTTTGCAGGATTTCCTGGGTACGCGGAGCTATCTCGTCGCGACGCTCCGTGACCAGCACTTCAAGCGAGCTGGTGCCGACAACTTCACGCAGCGCGCTTTCGGTTACATCCTGCAGCGTAATTTCCGGTTCGACAACTTCGAAACTGAACTTGACCGGGTCGACGCGCCGATACTGGACGACCATCTGAATGAATACGTACGCTTCGTCAGCGGTCAGTATTTCCGTACGAAATGAGTAATTGGCGACCGCTGCCGTATTCACAATATCAACAGCCTCGATCGGGTACGGCCAGTGCCAGTGCAGGCCAGGCATCGCCGTGGCCGTGTAGGCGCCGAAGCGCTGCACGATGCCGCGCTCGGCTTCGTCGACCCGGTACAGTCCGGTCAGGGCCCAGGCAACCAGGACCAGGGCGATCAGCACGTACGGCCCGGCGGAGCCGCCCGACGGCCGCGATGTGCCACCCAGGATGGCGCTGATTTTGCGCTGCCAGTTTTGCACGATCCGGTCCAGATCGTTTGTGTCATCACCCTCTTTCTTCCAGGGATCTTTGCCGTTTCCAGGTTCGTTCCAGGCCATTCTCATCTCTGTTATTGCGTTACTGCGTGAACCGCGTTCGGTCCGCTTTCCTGCTGCAGGATATCGGCCGGCAGGTCCTCACGCTTGATGAATCGGTGGAAATCCCGCACGTCCATGTCGAGTTCCAGCATCCAGCCGCCGTCGACTACAAACTCCTGCGTAACGGCGCCCATATCGAACAGTCTCGCACGCTGACGGCCCTGTCCGGTATGCAAATGAATAATACCGTGGACCTTCTCGCGCCGCAGGCGCTGGCTTATTGTGTCCAGCAATTGCGGCAGGCCTTCGCCGGTAACCGCCGAAATCCAGACAGCACGCGCCGTTCCATGTCGCGCCTTGCTGCGGCGCGCCTCGCCGTCGAGCCGGTCAATCTTATTGTACACCCTGATTTGCGGGACATCGGCCGCATCGAGTTGCTGCAGTACCGCATTGACCTGACGCACCCGCTGCCAGCGATTGCTATCGCTGGCGTCGATCAGGTGCAGGATCAGGTCCGCCTCGCGCGCTTCCTGCAAGGTCGAGCGGAATGCGGCAATCAATTCGTGGGGCAGGTCGCGAATAAAGCCAACGGTATCCGCCAGTATGATGCGACTCTTGTCCGGCAACTCCAGGCCGCGCAATGTCGGGTCCAGCGTCGCGAACAGCTTGTCCTCGACGTAAACGCCGGCTGCCGTGAGCGCATTGAACAGAGTCGATTTACCGGCGTTCGTGTAGCCGACAATGGCGACAGTCGGAATTTCCGCGCGCACCCGGTTCTGCCGATTCATCGCCCGGCGACTGTCGACGTGCTCAAGACGCTCTTTGAGCTGGCGAATGCGATTGCCAATCAGGCGGCGATCCGTTTCGAGCTGCGTTTCACCGGGCCCGCGCAGGCCGATACCGCCTTTTTGCCGTTCCAGGTGAGTCCAGCCTCGCACCAGCCGTGTGGACAGGTGACGCAACTGCGCCAGTTCGACCTGCAGTTTGCCCTCGAAGCTCCTGGCGCGCTGCGCGAAGATATCGAGAATGAGTCCGCTGCGATCCAGCACACGGCATTGCAGCCGCCGCTCCAGGTTGCGTTCCTGCGCAGGCGTCAATGCGGCACTGGAAATAACCAGTTCGGCCCCGTGCTGCTCGATGCGTTGCTGTAACTCATCGAGTTTGCCGGTGCCGATGAAGTAGCGGGAATCCGGATTCTTGCGCGCACTGAGCAGCTGGTCGACGACGACGGCGCCCGCAGACGTCGCCAGCTCGACAAACTCTTCCCGTTCGGTGACTTCCGGCATTCCGCCGGGTGCTGCATGAACCAGAATGGCGCGTTCACCGCTCTGAGGTCGTTCAAACAATCAGGACCTCCGGGTGCAGCGTAAATTGCTTGTCAGTCGTCACTGGCTCCCGCTTCGTCTTCCGGTAACGGCAAGCGCACATTGCGCGCCGGTACCACTGTCGAGATCGCGTGTTTGTAAACCATCTGGTTCACACTGTTCTTCAGCAGCACAACAAATTGATCAAAAGAGTCAACCTGGCCTTGCAACTTGATGCCGTTGACCAGGTAAATGGACACAGGTACTTTTTCCTTGCGCAGAATGTTAAGAAAGGGATCCTGCAACGATTGCCCTTTTGCCATTTTGGGTCTCCTTATTCTTGTTGTTGCTAAAAGCGCAGCAATCTCAATTGTGAACACGGTAGCCCGGTGGCGCCGGGTGCCCTGTCGCCGTGTCCGCCCTAGCGAACGAAAAGTCTATCACAGGCCAATTCCGGCCATAGCGTCAATATTTATTCAATTCACGACCAATAGTCGACCAGATGGTGGCAAATGAGTTCGATTCAAGGGGGTCGATAATCCGCAGTTGCGTCTCGGCGCGAAGCCAGGTCATTTGTCGTTTGGCGAGCTGGCGGGTCGCTGCCAGCGCCGCCGATCTGGCCTCTCCCGGGTCCATCGCGCCATCGAGGCAGGACCAGTACTGGCGATAGCCGACCGCGCGCATCGACGGGCTCTTCAGCGTCAGCAGCGGACGCTGGCGCAAGCGCTTGATCTCTGCAACAAATCCGTCGTCCAACATACGTGTGAGGCGGCGTTCGATACGTTGGTGCAACTCGGCGCGATTCCCGGGGACCAGCGCAATTTTCAGGAAGCGGGACGGCGTCACGGGAACTGCCTGCGTACGTTGCCAGTCGGACAGTGACTTGCCACTGGCCCGGTATACCTCGAGCGCTCGCTGAACGCGCTGGCTGTCATTCGGATTGATGCGTTTCGCGGCGGCAGGGTCGACGGTCGCCAGTTGCCGGTGCATGGCTGCCCAGCCGACCTCGGCGGCCTCTGCATCGATCGCCGAGCGCAAAGACTCATCCGCCGCCGGCAGCCGCGCAATGCCGCGCGTCAGCGCGCGAAAATACATCATCGTGCCACCGACCAGGAGCGGCATGCGGCCCGTTGCACGAATAAGCCCGATCTCGTGCCACGCGTCGCGGACGAACTCCCCGGCTGAATAGCGTTGCTCAGGATCGCGAATATCCAGCAAGCGATGTGGCGCACGGGCCAGCGTCGCGCTATCCGGCTTTGCGGTGCCGATGTCCATGCCTCGGTACACCATCGCCGAGTCCACGCTGACAATGTCCATCGGCAAGGCTTCGGCCAGTCGCACGGCGAATTCTGTTTTGCAACTCGCTGTCGGCCCCATCAGGCAGACCGCAGTCAAGGGCGGCAATATCGGCATGGACCTGTGCGACTCTGGCCTGCTTTGCGCGTCTACTGTCCGCGCAGGAACAGGCGGTCCAGGTCGGCGAGGCTGACGCTGGTCCAGGTGGGACGGCCATGGTTGCACTGTGCCGAACGATCCGTGCCCTCCATCTGGCGCAGGAGCGCGTTCATCTCGTTGATTGTGAGGGTGCGATGGGCGCGCATCGAATGATGGCAGGCCATGGTGGCCAGCAGTTCATGGCTGGAGCGTTCGATGCGGTTGCTGTGTCCGCCAGAGGCAAGGTCGGCAAGAATGTCGCGCACCAGGTTCTCTGCGTCTGCGTGCTTGAGCAGCGCCG
Organism: uncultured Woeseiaceae bacterium; assembly: GCA_964605635.1. Lineage (GTDB taxonomy): Bacteria > Pseudomonadota > Gammaproteobacteria > Steroidobacterales > Woeseiaceae > IDS-8. Next base: position 8,436 of record CAZSDL010000021.1, on the reverse strand, counting down.
GCATCTCGCGAACGACCAGCGAATTCGGGCCGTTGCGATCGATAACCAGTCCGAGTTGTTCGAACGCTGCCGCCGAGTCTTCCGCCAGTTCGGCTTCCGGGGCTGATACTTCCAGCGTAACCGGGACCAGAAGTGGCTGTCGCACGATGTGCTCCTCGTCGAAGGCGACCTTGAGGCGCTCGTACACGATGCGCTCGTGTGCCGCGTGCATGTCGACTACCACGAGCCCATCTTCATTCTCAGCCAGAATATAGATGCCGCCCAGTTGGGCAATTGCGAATCCGAGCGGTGGGCTGTCCTGCTCATCGCGCTCAGGCTCGCTTGCGCCGTTAAGTGCAGCGTAAGCCGGCATCGCGTCGCGAACCTGCGCCGGCCCTGTTTTGTGGCCGAGCGCCATCGCACTCTGACGAAACACCGTGCCGCCACCAGCCGCCGATACAGACATTGTCGGTGTCCCCGGCCGCGCCTCGGCAAGCACGAGTTCGATTGCCTGGGCCACCATGCCGTGCACGCGGCGACCGTCACGAAATCGCACTTCGTGTTTGGCCGGGTGAGCGTTCGCATCAACGCTTGCGGGGTCGATACTCAGGGCCAGCACATAGGCAGGATGCCTGCCGTGAAACATCACGTCGCGATAGGCATGCCGCACCGCGTGGCCCAGGGTGCGGTCGGTGATACTGCGCCCGTTGACAAACCAGAATTGCAGGTCGGGCTGAGCGCGGTTGAAGGCAGGTACTCCCAGCCATCCGGCCAGCGCTATACCGTCGCCCTCACGTCGCAGATGAATGGCCTGGGCGGCAAACGACGCACCGCAGATGATTTCCAGTCGACGCAACTCTCCGTCACGATCGTGTGCTGCCGCAAGCTCCAGCACCGTGCGACTGTTGTGTGTGACTGTAAAGGCAACGTCGGGCCGCGCCAGGGCAAGGCGCCGCAGCCATTTGTCGATATGCTGATATTCTGTTCGCTCGGTGCGCAGAAACTTGCGTCGACCCGGCGTATTGAAAAAGAGATCACGAACTTCGACGGTTGTGCCGAGTGGATGCGCACAAGGTTCCGCTTCGCCGAGCTTTCCGTCGTGTGCCGCGACCTGCCAAGCCGAATCGGCATGCGCAGTCCGTGATCGCAAGGTGAGCCGTGCTACCGATGCGATCGACGGCAGCGCCTCGCCGCGGAAACCCAGAGAAGCAATAGCCTCCAGATCGTCCAGACTGGCGATCTTGCTCGTCGCATGTCGCGACAAGGCCAACGCCAATTCCTCGCGCGGAATACCGGCGCCATCGTCGCGGACGCGAATCAACTTGCTGCCGCCCGACTGGAGATCGACGAAAACAGCGCGGGCGCCGGCATCGAGGCTGTTCTCGATCAGTTCCTTGACCACGGACGCCGGGCGCTCGACCACCTCGCCGGCAGCGATCTGGTTAACCAGGTGCTCGGGTAATTGTCGAATCGGCATGAAAATCGGAACTGCGGGAGCAAGTGTGCAAGGGCCGCCATTCTTTCAAATGCGCGCGGCGAAGTGTAGCGGCGCGCGATTACGGGGTCAGGTTCCCGCAAACACCGGGATGGTGAGTTTCTGGCCGACGCGGACGTTGTCGCTCGACAACTGGTTGGCCTGGCGTATTGCTGACATGCTGACTTTGTAACGGGCCGCGATGCCGCTCAAGGTATCGCCGCGCGCGATGACGTAATCGACCTGGCTGGCCGGGGCACGCCGACGCTCCATGGCAATTTTCGTGTCCGGCGGCGGATTGGCATAAAAGTACTGGCGCACGCCACCGAGGATGGCGTTTGCCAGATTGTCGCGATGCCCCTGGGACTTGAGCTTGGCTTCTTCAGCCGGATTGGAAATGAACGCGGTCTCGACGAGAATCGATGGCACGTCAGGCGATTTCAGTACGAGGAATCCAGCTTGCTGCACGGTGCGTCGATGCATCGCGCCGACTTTGGCGAGCTCTCCTATGATTTGCGTGCCGACATCGAGGCTCACACTGAGCGCCGAGTTCTGGGAAAGATCGAGGAGAACGGAGGCCAGCACGGCATCTTTGTCGGCAAGCGACACGCCACCGACGAGATCCGACGCGTTTTCGCGCTGCGCCAGTCGCATGGCGGCTTCGTCAGTCGCACCTTTCAACGACAATGCGTAAACCGATGCTCCCCGTGCGCGCTGATCGTGCACAGCATCGGCGTGAATCGAGACGAACAGATCCGCTTTGTGGCGGCGCGCGATCTCCATGCGCTCGCGATGTGCAACGAAATAGTCGCCGTCGCGGGTCAGGACAGCTTTCATGCCCGGTTCCCGATCAATGCGCTCCGCAAGATTCTTTGCGACAGACAGGGCAACGTCTTTCTCACGCGTCTTGCCGCGGCCGATGGCGCCCGGGTCATGGCCGCCGTGGCCGGGATCGACCGCAATGACGATGTCGCGTCCGGCCTGGCGCCCTTCCGAGGCGCGCTTGATAGTCTGCGGGCCACCCTCACGCTGCAGGTCGATAACCAGGCGATCACCGTACTGGTTATTCGGGCCGGCAGCGAAACTGCGTGAGCGGACGGCCTGGCTCAGGTCGAGGACCACGCGCAACTGACCATCGGCGCGCCGGCCGGTGCGTATCGCTTTTACCGTGCCGAGGCCCGCCGGCAAGTTTTCCAGGGTCGTCGCAAGCTGGCTGTCCTGCAGGTCCAGGACGAGGCGATCCGGGCCGCGCAAGGTAAAAATGCTGTGGTCGGCCGGTCCACTCAAATCGAGAACGACCCGGGTGCGGTCGTTTTCCGCCCATAGCCGGATATTTTCGACCGTCGCCGCCTGCACTGTCGGGGCAACGGCCAGCAGCAAGACTGCAATTAACGAACCTGCTCGATGCATTGCGGAGTGCGCTCACCGTCCGGAAGGAGCTCGACCTGCGAGTATACAAAGACCAGCGGAAAAACCAACATTTATCTATCAATATTATAAAGATAGACTGGAGACCTAAGGATTAATCCAGCCGCGCACGACGCTCGCCCAGGGTATTGCGATCAAGTGGCGCTGCGAACACCCGGGCCGCCCGCGCACTTGCAAGGTGTATATCTGCCACGCGTCCGCCGCCCGCGTAGGCAAGATGCACGCGGACATCGGCCGGGGCGGTCATGTGCGGCGCCCGCTGCGGCCATTCGATAAGTCGCAAGCCGTCGTCGAATGCGTCCCAGCCCAGGTACCGCAATTCGTCTTCCTTATTTATCCTATATAAATCAATATGATATATAACCCCACGCGGTAACTCGTAGGCCTCTACGAGCGTGTAGGTGGGGCTCGGCACGGGGCCGGAATGTCCCAGGCCATCGAGGAAGGCGCGCGCCAGTGTGGTCTTGCCGCTGCCCAGCTCGCCGTCGAGCAGCAGCATCCAGCCGGCGAACCCGGCGGGCAGTGCGGCGGCCAGGTCCCGACCCAGAGCCTCTGTTGCCGCCGTGTCCGGGAGGTCTCTTGTTATTCGCATGGATTGACGCATCGGCGTAACTGCGGCAGAAGGTCGGTCGCCAACATGCCGCGTGGCGCCTTGCCCGCCGCGGCATCGGCGGCGCGGCCATGCACTCCTGCGGCGATGAGCGCTGCGACCTCCCGGCTCATGCCCTGTGCCAGCAATGCCACGATGACGCCGGTCAGGATGTCCCCCATGCCGGCCGTTGCCATGCCGGGGTTGCCAGCCGTGCACAGCCACGGCACGCCGTTCGTTGACGACACCAGGGTGCCAGCCCCTTTCAACACCACTGTACCGCCATACCGTTCCACGAGTGCCGCCAATGCACCGAGGCGATCGGACTGCACGTCCGCCGCACTGCTGCCCAGCAAACGCCCCGCCTCGCCCGGATGCGGCGTCAATATCCAGTGATCGCAGCGGGTCGGTTCGCGCGCCAGTAAATTCAGGGCGTCTGCATCGACCACCAGCGGCCGGTCGCAACGCGACACTTGCCGCCACAGTGAACGCCCCCAATCGCCGGTGCCCAGGCCAGGACCAACGGCAACGGCGGCAGCATTCTCCAGGAGCCGCGCAAGATCGTCTGGATGAGCCATTTCATGGCACATCAGCTCGGGACAGGCCGCCAGCAGGGCCGCGCAATGGCCGGGGTGGGTCAGCACCGACACGCGGCCGGCGCCGCAACGCAAGGCAGCTTGTCCGCACATGCTGACAGCGCCCGCCATGCCCGGGCTCCCGCCAACGATGACTGCGTGGCCGAAATCACCCTTGTGCGCATCCGGTTTGCGTGGCGGCAGTGCATCGCGAATGGCGCTGTCGCCGATGCGCCGCAGCAACGGCGTCACTGTCGCCCGCACTGAGTCCGGAATCCCGAGCCCGGCAAAATGCACCTCGCCCGTGTGCGCAGGCCCGTGCCCCAGATACAACCCGGCCTTCAATCCCACGAACGTGACAGTCAGGTCAGCGCGCACCGCATGGCCGAAAACCGTGCCGTCATCGCTACCCAGCCCGCTCGGCAGATCCAGTGAAAGCACCGTTGCCGGGTGGCGATTGATCGATTCGATGACCTCCGCGAAAGCCCCCTCGACTGCGCGATCCAGGCCACTTCCCAGGATGGCATCGACAATTAAATCGGCCTGGCTGTCCAGAGTACCGTTCCACGGCTGTGCGATGCCTCCCGCGGCGGCAAAGTCACGGTATGCGGATGCCGCATCTCCGCCCAAGGCAGCCGGGGGCGTCACGGCGATGACCGATAGCGAGATGCCCTGCTCTGCTGCCAGGCGCGCCAGCGCGTAGCCGTCGCCTCCGTTGTTGCCGGCGCCGCAAACGACCTGCCAATGCCTGGGCGCAGGATACGCTGCCATCGCGATGTCGATGGCAGCTGCCGCGGCACGCTGCATCAGCGTGTATCCGGGAATGCCGGCATTTTCCATGGCCTGCCGGTCGATACGGCGCACCGCATCCGCAGAATAGATTGCGACGGGCAGATTCAACGCATATTCCTTGCCCATTTTCCTTGCTTATTTTCCTTGCCGGTGACGGGTCGCGAATGTTGCGACACCTTGTCAATTATACTGAGTTGCTATGTCCGCAAGTGCCAGCATTCCTGCCCCACCAGACCCGCATGCACTCGCCGCGCGCATACGCGAGTGGAGCCGCGAGCTGGGATTCCAGCAAACCGGCATCAGCGACATCGACCTCGAGGTTGCCGAAGGGCGCCTGGCGTCGTGGCTGGAACAGGGGTTTCACGGCACGATGCACTATATGGCGCGACACGGCAAAAAACGCAGTCGCCCGGGCCTGCTCGTCCCCGGCACGCTGCGTGTCATCGTTGTGCGCATGGATTACCTGCCGGAGGATCAGGCCAAGGCCGAAGCGCTTCTCGACCACCCGAGCAAAGCCTACGTATCGCGTTATGCGCTCGGCCGGGATTACCACAAGGTCCTGCGCAGTCGCCTGCGCTTGTTGGCCGCTCGAATTCAGGCGGCGATCGGCCCGTTCGGTCACCGTGTGTTTGTGGACAGCGCACCCGTGCTCGAGAAACCGCTCGCGGAGAAAGCCGGTCTCGGCTGGATCGGCAAGCACACCAACCTCCTGAACCGGCGGGCCGGCTCCTGGTTTTTCCTCGGCGAGTTGTATACGGACCTTGAACTGCCGACCGACCAGCCGGAACAGTCGCACTGCGGCAGTTGCCGGGCCTGCATTGACGTGTGTCCGACCGGCGCGATTGTTGCGCCCTACCAGCTCGATGCGCGCCGTTGCATATCCTACCTGACCATCGAACTTGACGGCTCGATTCCCGAGGCCCTGCGGCCGCTGATCGGCAATCGCATTTACGGCTGTGACGATTGCCAGATCTTCTGCCCCTGGAACAAGTTTGCGCAACGCAGCGCCGAAGCCGATTTTGCGCCACGTCACGATCTAGACAATGCGGAACTGGTTGACCTGTTTCTCTGGAGCGAGACGACCTGGAACGAGAAGACCGAGGGCAGCGCGATTCGCCGTATTAGCTACCAGCGCTGGCTGCGGAATATTGCCGTTGCGCTCGGTAACGCCGAAAGCAGCCGGGCCGTGATCGACGCCCTGGCCGCCCGGCGGCAGCATGAGTCGCCGATGATTCGGGAACATGTACAGTGGGCCTTGCAACGACATGGCCGGCAACCGGATAGTCACCAGGCAGTTCACCAGGCGGCACCGATCCGGCAATAAATCCGCTCCGACAACAAAGAAGAATACGATGTTCAAACCCCCTGACTCCCCGTTTCTCGTACCCTTTGACGGCAACTTCCGCGTTGCCGATGCCTTGACGCGGCATACACACGCCGACCGCGCCACAACGAGAGCTAAACTCGTCGCAACCGGTCGTCGATTGCGCAACCAGCAACGTCGCCTGACGGCCAACGACACCTGGTCTCTGTTGCTCGTTTTCCAGGGAATGGATGCGGCTGGCAAGGATGGCACCATTCGCGCGGTACTCAAGGAAGCCGATCCTTCGTCTTTCGTGGTGCACAATTTTCGCAGGCCGACCCGGCATGAGCTGGACCACGACTTTCTCTGGAGAACCTCGCGCTGCCTGCCGGAGCGCGGCCGCATTGGCGTGTTCAACCGGAGCCAGTACGAAGAGGTGCTGATCGTGCGCGTGCATCCGGAAATCCTCGACGGACAGCAGTTGCCGCCAACCGTTGACCGCACCACGATCTGGGAGCAGCGACTGGAATCGATACGCAGCCAGGAACTGCACCTGGCGAACAACGGCATGATCATCCTCAAGTTCTGGTTGAACGTGTCGCGCGAAGAACAACGGGAGAGATTCCTTGCCCGGATCAATATTGCGGATAACAACTGGAAGTTTAATCCGGCCGACATCGACGAACGGCAATACTGGGATGAGTACATGCGCTGTTACGAAGACGCGTTGAATGCGACCTCGCGGCCCTGGGCACCCTGGTATGCCATACCGGCGGACGACAAACCGTTCGCGCGAGCGACGGTGGCCGGTCTCATTGTAGACGCCCTTAGCGCCCTGCACATGCAATATCCGGCAGCAACGCCGGATGACCGCGCCCACTTCGCCGCTGCCCGCAAAGCACTGGCGACGCCGGAATGCGACATCTGACATTGTCATTGCATAACAATTCACGTAAATAACCCTGTCGGGGACTTGCACGCGTAACAAAAACAGGAAGGATAGTTGTGTCGGCCGAGCCACTGAGCATCAACTCTGATTACAAGCGTTCACTTCTTGCGGGATTGGAACTGTTTCAGGGCGTCTGCCCGGACGATGTCCAGCTTTTGCTGCAGAAATGCGACCGGCAGGACGTTTCCGCCGGTGACCTGTTGCTGTCTCCCAGCTCGAAAAACGAAAGCGTCTATGTCGTCCTGTCCGGGAAGCTGAACGTGCATATCGGCTCACTGGATGCGCCGGTCGTCGCCATCCTGGATGCGGGCGCGTGTGCCGGCGAAATGTCGATCATCGAAGATCGGGATCCGTCCGCGTACGTGGTCGCCGCCGAACCGACGCATCTGCTGGTCATTCACCAGTCGATATTGTGGGACATGGTCAACGCCTCGCACGCGTTTTCGAAGAATTTGCTGGTGGTACTGTCAGAAAGAGTGCGCAGTCACAACCACGTCATTGCGGCGAACTACGGCGACCTTCGGAAGTTCCAGCGGCACGCGACCACGGACGCGCTCACCGGGCTCAGCAACCGGCATTCGATGGAGGAGACGTTTCCCCGGGAAGTGAGCCGCTGCAAACAGAACGGTCAGCCGGTATCGCTGGTCATGATCGACATCGACCGATTCAAGTCCTTCAACGACCGGTTCGGCCATGTTGCCGGTGATCGGGCCTTGTCGGCGGTGAGTCACGTGCTGCGCAACCAGTTCCGGCCGCGCGACTATCTCGTGCGCTTCGGCGGCGACGAATTCGCCGTGCTGTTGCCGGGAATGGGCAAGCAGGAAGCGTTGGCGATAGCCGAACGGGTGCGCGATTCCGTATCGGGCAGCATGAAGACCAGCAGCGATTCGCTGATTCAAATACCGGTGGAAATTTCGATGGGCGTTGCCGAACTCACTGCCGACGGCGATTTCGAGTCCCTGCTGCGCGCCGCCGACGAAGCGCTCTATCGTGCCAAGGATGCCGGTCGCAATACCGTGTCGGGCTAGCCCGGATCAGACCTCAGCAAGGATGTTATCGATCAGGCGTGCCTTGCCGAGCCGGGCAGCCGCCAGCACCACGAGTTCATCCGTATCCCGATCGGGTAACTGCAGATTCTCTGCGCGCCGAATGCTGACGTACTCGGGTACGAATCCGGCGGCCGCCAGGGCCGACACTGCGTTCGATTCCAGTTCGGCGTAGTTCCGCTTGCCGGCCTGCAGGTCACGAACGATTGTTTGCAGGGTGCCGTACAACAGCGGCGCGATCCGTCTTTCCTCGTCCGTCAGGTACTGGTTTCGCGAGCTGAGCGCCAGGCCATCGTCTTCG
>CAZSDL010000020.1:0-26323 GCA_964605635.1 uncultured Woeseiaceae bacterium | reverse complement strand
ATTCGGAGAAGATGCGGCCGAGGAGGTCGTCGCTGGTTACTTCGCCGGTGATTGTCCCGAGTTCCCGGCCGGCCAGGCGCAATTCCTCGGCCAGCAACTCGCCCGCTTGTGCTTCCGAAAGTGCGCGCTGTCCCGCACGGAAATGCTGCCAGGCGCGATCGAGTGCATCGACGTGCCGTTGTCGTGCCGTGAATGCGCCTTCGCCCAGGTCGCGATAGCCCGCCAGCTCGCAGATCAACGCCCGCAGCGCATCGATACCGGCGCCGGTCTTCGCGGAGATAGCGACCTGCGGCGGCTCGTCCACGCGCACACCCGGCGGATCTCCGCTGAGGTCGATCTTGTTCCACACCTGGATGACGGGGATATCCTCGGGCAGTTCCTCGTCGATTGCCTGGTCTGCAACGCTCGCGCTTGCGTCAGTCATCCACAGTACGGCATCGGCGTTCGCGAGCGCCAGACGTGCACGCCGGATGCCCTCGGCTTCAATCGGGTCCGGGTCGTTCCTTAAACCGGCGGTATCTGCAAACTCGACCATCAGGCCGTCGAGATTGATCACCTCGCGCAACACATCGCGTGTCGTGCCGGCCACCGCAGTTACGATCGCGGTTTCTTCGCCAGCGAGAAAGTTGAGCAGGCTTGATTTACCAGCATTCGGCCTGCCGACAATCACTACGCGATAACCATCGCGCAGTACACGGCCGATAACGGTCCGCTGCCTTAGCGATGTAAACGCCGTTTCGCAGCCCAGCAAGCGCGCCTTAAGGGTGTCGTCCGAGAGAAAGTCGATGTCTTCCTCGGGAAAATCGATCGCCGCTTCGACATGCATGCGCAAGCGTGTAAGTAACTCGGCGAGGTCGATGACGGTCTCCGAAAAAGTACCCGACAGGGAGCGCAAAGCGGCCCGCGCACCCTGCGACGTACCGCTCCCGATGAGATCCGCAATTGCTTCCGCCTGGGCAAGGTCGAGTTTGTCGTTGAGATAGGCTCGCTTCGAAAACTCACCGGGCTCGGCACGGCGCGCCCCTAGCTGTATTGCAGCTTCTATCAGGCCGGACACCACGATCGGTCCGCCATGCCCGTGCAGCTCCAGTACTGCCTCGCCGGTAAACGACTGAGGTTCAGGAAAATACAGCGCGATCCCCTGGTCCAGCAGCACGCCGCTTGCATCGCGGAAGTTGCCGAACATGGCGACTCTCGGCTCAGGCAGCTTGCCCACCATCGCCCGCGCGATTTCGGTGACCAGCGGTCCCGATATACGCACGACGGCGATGCCGCCGCTGCCGGGTGGCGTGGCCGCGGCAACAATCGTATCGTGCGGATACGCTGGCAAGTCGTCCATTCAGGCTGCACCCTGTTCTATCGGTGCCACAGGAGTTAATCGAGTATGGTCCATCGCACACTGCACCAGAAAGTAACGTTTATGAACGACGACGGCGAGTCGCTTGCGGGCATGCTCGACTCCCCTGCGCAGAAGCCGCACGCCTACGCCTTGTTTGCTCATTGCTTTACCTGCTCCAGGAACCTGAAAGCCGCCACGCACATCGCTCGCACACTGAATGATGCCGGAATCGCGGTATTGCGTTTCGATTTTACCGGGCTGGGTGAAAGTGAAGGGGAATTCGCCGCTACGAGTTTCTCGAACAATGTGGCCGACCTGCTGGCCGCTGCACGCTATCTCGAGCAGGAGTTTACAGCACCGGCCCTGCTGGTCGGACATTCGCTGGGCGGCACTGCCGTGCTGTTAGCCGCGGCCAACATACCCTCCGCAGTTGCCGTCGCGACCATCGCCGCACCGTCGCACCCGTCGCATATCGTCAAGCAGTTTGCAGCTGCGCTTGACGACATTGAAACCAGCGGCTCTGCCGAGGTTGAACTCGGAGGGCGAAGTTTCAACATACATCAGCACTTTCTCGATGACCTCGAGCGCCATCCACTGCCGAAAAGTATTGGAGGGTTGCGCAAGGCGCTCCTCATCCTGCACTCCCCGCGGGACGAAACCGTATCAATCGATGAAGCCAGCAAACTTTTCATGGCCGCAAAACATCCGAAAAGCTTTCTGAGTCTCGACAAAGCCGATCACTTGTTGTCGAGCGCGTCCGACTCCCGTTACGCGGGCCGCGTGCTGGCGGCATGGGCGGGCAACTACCTGCCTGCCATTGAAGTCAGCGCCGCGCTCACCGCCGACCCAGGCGAGGTCGCCGTGCGCACCCGGCAGGGATTCACCACCGAAATCAACGCAGCCGGTCATCCGCTGATTGCGGACGAACCGGAGGACCTGGGGGGTGAGAACCGCGGTCCGACCCCTTACGATTTACTGTCTGCAGCGCTCGCCAGCTGTACGTCGATGACCTTGCGTATGTACGCCGATCACAAGAAGCTCGATCTGGATGCGGTCACGGTACGCGTACGCCATAAAAAAATTCATGCGCGTGACTGCGAAGACTGTGAGACCGGGAATAGCCGCATCGACGAGTTGCAACGCACTATCGAGCTTGAAGGTTCGCTGAGCAGCGAGGTGCGTCAGCGCATGCTGGAGATTGCCGATAAATGTCCCGTGCACAGAACGCTGCACGGCGAAGTCAAGGTGCGCTCGCGTCTCGCCGACTGAGCCGCGTGCGGCGACGTTCAGTCGTCGTCGTCCGTGGTGTTCTTTTCGTCGGCCTTCGAGGCATTGTTTTTCTTTTTTGTTTTCTTGCCGTCGTCCTTCTTGCGTAACTCCTTCTTGCTCGACTTGCGGCGGACGGTCTCTGCATGCACAACCTTGTTGATATGCCACTGCTGGGCGATCGACAAAATCGTGTTCGTTACCCAGTACAGCACGAGTCCGGACGGAAAAAACGCGAAGAAACCGGTAAACACGATCGGCATGATCTGCATGACCTTGGCCTGCACCGGGTCGGCGGGCGCCGGGTTAAGCTTTTGTTGCAGGAACATGGCCGCCCCCATTATCAGCGGCAGGATGAAATACGGATCGCGCGATGACAGATCGGTTATCCACAGCGCAAAAGGCGCCTGCCGCATTTCGACACTCTCGAGCAAGACCCAGTAGAACGCGAGGAAAAACGGCATCTGGATCAGTATCGGCAGGCAGCCGGCAGCCGGATTGACCTTCTCACGCTTGTAGAGGTCCATCATCGCCTGGCTCAATTGCTGCCGATCGTCCTTGTAGCGCTCTTGCAGCGCTTTCATGCGCGGCTGGATCTCGCGCATCTTGGCCATCGACCGGCCGCTGGTCTCCGTCAGTTTGTAGAACACCAGCTTGATCAGGATGGTGACGATGATGATGGCGAGGCCCCAGTTGCCGACGACGCTGTGCACCTTGCTGAGCAACCAGAACAAGGGATCGGAAACGATGGTGAGCCAGCCGTAATCGACGGTGAGCTTCAGCGTCGGTGCCACGTCTTCTAACTGGCTTTGCAGTTTCGGACCAACGAACAGCGTCGTCTCGAACGTCTCGCTCTGGCCTGGAGCAACTGTCTGCGCGGCCCCGATGGCGCTGGCAACCGCTACGTTATCCCGCACCGACACGCTGAGCCGCTTGTCACCGTCGGCCGCAGGCACGATGCCGCTCAGGAAGTGGTGCTGGATCATCGCTACCCAGCCGGCGGTCGTGTTGACCGTATACGGACCGTCAGACAGCAAACCGTCGCGGTCCAGTTTGCTGGATCGCTCGCCGTCGTAAATGATCGGTCCCTGGAAAGAGTACGAATCGACGTCGAACATCGAACGATCCGGCGACGCCGAGTGACGCTGGATCTGTGCGTACTCTGCGCCACGCCACTCGGTGTCGCTTCGGTTGGTTACCGTTTGTCGTACCGGGATGATGTAGCTGCCGCGAGCAAAGCGGTACTCTTTGGTGACGCTAATACCGGACTCGCCAGCCCAGTTTAGGGAGACGGTCAGTTCGTCGTTGCCAGCAAGTTCGTAGTTCTGCACCGTGCTGCGAAAGTCGGCCAGGTGATTCGGCTCCGCGCCGTCGCCACTGCTGCGCAGGCCGGTCTGGATCAGGCCGAGATTGCCGCGTTCCCGGCCGAGCAACTGCACCAGTTCGTTGGGCCGGTTCTTGGCGACGGGATACTTGAGCAACGTCGCTTGCTGCAGGGTGCCGCCGCGGGTACTTATTTCGACATCGAGCACGTCAGTGCGAACGCGGATGATGTCGCCGCCGACAGGGCTTGCCTCCTGCGGCCTGTCCTGCGGCGCATCCAGCGCTGGGCCGCGATCGGCCTGTGGTGCATCCAGCGTCGGTTCAAGCAGGTCTGGCAGGTCGTCGGGCGGTGGCGCTTCGTCCGCCGGCGCGGCCGCAGCCGGTGCGGCCTGTCGCACCGGCTGCGGCCCGTAGTCCTGCATCCACGCCTGGTAGGTGAACCAGAGCATGAGACCGAAAGCGGCCCAGACGAGCAGTCGTTGATTATCCATCTAGCCCCGGGCCTGTTGGCGGTTTTGCAATCGTTGCAGCAGCATTTGCGGAGCGGGTTTTTTGCCAGTGTTTGGCCAGGCTGTCAAAAAGTGTCGCATTGTCCACGCGGCTCGCATCCCGTTGGGCCAGGACCACGATGTCGAGTCCGGCCAGTTCCCCCTGCTGTCGCCTGAACGACTCTCTCACAATGCGCTTCAGGCGATTGCGCCCGGTCGCGAGGCGGCAGTTCTTCTTCGCTATCGCCAGCCCGAGCCGCGCCGTGTCCGATCCGTTCGCCCGGGCCAGTACGATGAACAGTTGATCTCGGCTGCGACGGGCCCCGCCAAACACGCGGCTGTACGCAGCGGCGTCCGGCAGTCGGTGGATTCGTGCGGACGGCGCAGAGCCCTTGTTGTTGTCTTTGATCGTTGTCGTGATATTCGTCGCGACGGTATTACATCAGCGCTACGGAGTGAGTCGCGCCCGCCCCTTGGCACGTCGCCGCTTTATTACCAGACGCCCCGCTTTGGTAGCCATACGCGCGCGGAATCCATGGGTACGGGCTCTTTTGAGCCGGCCGGGCTGGAACGTGCGTTTCATTTCCGTGATACCTGCATTGGCGACCGCCGCGTACGGGCAGTCGGAAAAATAGCCGGTTAGAGTACGCGGGGGGGTAATTTGTGTCAACCAAACCAGCGCAGTTGCGCAATCTGTTGCATGGTTGGTCGATGTAACGCAGCAACTGCCGTGCGCTATTCACCGCCCGGTCACACTGTCCTCTGCAGAAGTTTTTGCTCTGTGGCGAAGCCTGATCGGACGTTATAGACTGCCCGGTCCGGAATACCGTCATCTACCATCGTCGTAACAAGAAACGCCTTTTGGGGGAACTTTGCAGGCTGAAACCAACCTCTGGAATCGCTGTGTCCGCGATTTGCAGGCGGAACTGCCGGAACAGCAGTTCAATACCTGGATCCGGCCGCTGCAAGCCGTCGAGGAGGGTCGTATCCTGCGTTTGCTGGCGCCGAATCGATTCGTGGTGGATTGGCTGCAACAGCATTACATCGAACGAATTCTCGAACTGGTTGGCGGCGCCGGCGGCGGCAACGAAGTTGTTGTAGAGGTGGGTTCGCGGCAGACGGAGAGTTCGGCGCCGTTGCGAACGCCACGCCCGGCCACAATCAGTGCCGCCAACCCGGTGGCATCTCGATTGAATCCGCTGTTCACGTTTAGCAACTTTGTCGAAGGCAAGAGCAATCAGCTGCCACGCGCCGCCGCATCGCAAGTAGCGGAGAATCCGGGCAAGTCCTACAACCCGTTGTTTATTTACGGCGGCGTCGGCCTGGGCAAAACCCACCTGATGCAGGCGATCGGCAACGCGATGACGGCGCGAGATCCCAATGCTCGCGTCGCCTACGTGCATTCCGAGCGTTTTGTCGGGGACATGGTCAAGGGCCTGCAGCACAACACAATTTCTGACTTCAAGCGCTCATATCGATCGCTTGACGCGCTGCTGATCGACGATATCCAGTTCTTTGCTCGCAAGGAGCGTTCGCAGGAGGAGTTTTTTCATACCTTCAATGCCTTGCTTGAAGGACAGCGGCAGATCGTACTGACCTGTGACCGCTACCCGAAGGAAGTCGACGGCCTGGAGGAGCGGCTTAAGTCGCGCTTCGGCTGGGGCCTCACGGTATCGATCGAACCCCCGGAACTCGAAACCTCTGTGGCAATCCTGATGAGCAAAGCGGCGGCGGAGAACGTCCGTTTGCCGGAGGAGGTCGCTTTTTTCATCGCCAAGCGCATTCGTTCGAACGTCCGTGAGCTCGAAGGGGCGTTGCGCCGGGTGATGGCCAACTCACAGTTCACCGGTCGCCCGATCAGCCTGGATTTCGCGAAGGAAGCGTTACGAGATCTCCTCGCGTTGCAGGACCGGCTGGTATCGATCGAGAATATCCAGAAAACCGTGGCGGAGTACTTCAAAATTCGTGTGGCGGACCTGTTGTCAAAGCGTCGCAGCCGGTCGATCGCTCGTCCCCGGCAACTGGCTATGGCGTTGGCCAAGGAGCTGACCAATCATAGCCTGCCGGAAATCGGCGACGCGTTCGGCGGACGCGACCACACGACCGTGCTGCACGGTTGCCGCCGCATTGCCGCACTCCGGGAGTGCGAAAAGCGCGTCGATGAAGATTTTTTGAATTTGTTGAGAACTCTGACAGGATAATGTGCATAAGCCGTGCACAACTTTCCGGGAAATTTTTATCCACAGCTTATCTACAATCAGCGGGCGATTCGCGCACCGGGTATGGGCGCCGAAAAACTAATTTAAAGACTTGTTTTATATAGTATTTATAAAGTTATACACAGGGCTGTCAGGCCTTAATAATAATAGAAATGGATTTATTTCCAATATTTATTAACAGGTGGAATCGATGAAGTTGATCGCAGCTCGTGAGGCTTTGCTAAAACCTTTACAAGCCGTAATCGGGGTTGTTGAGCGCCGCCAGACCATGCCGATTCTTGCGAACGTGCTGCTGGTAGCAAAGAACGGGAAGCTGTCGCTGACCGGAACCGACCTGGAAGTGGAACTCGTCGCGAGTGCGGATGTTGAGGTCGCAAGCGGCGGCGAGGTGACGGTGCCGGGTCGCAAATTGCTGGAGATCTGCAGGGCGCTACCCGAAAAGGCCCAGGTGACGATCAGCCTGTCGGGCGAGAAAATCGCGGTGCGTTCCGGGAAAAGCAAGTTTACGCTGACAACGCTGCCGGCGGCCGAATTTCCCACGGTTGAGGATATCAATGCGGCTGAAAGCCTGGAGCTGCCTCAGGCCTCCCTGGTGCGGCTGCTGGAGAAGACCCATTTTTCCATGGCCCAGCAGGATGTTCGCTATTACCTGAACGGACTGTTGCTGGAGACGGGTAAAA
Organism: uncultured Woeseiaceae bacterium; assembly: GCA_964605635.1. Lineage (GTDB taxonomy): Bacteria > Pseudomonadota > Gammaproteobacteria > Steroidobacterales > Woeseiaceae > IDS-8. The sequence continues at coordinate 19,008 of CAZSDL010000020.1, read as the reverse complement.
AGCACCTGCGAGCGGTGGCGACCGACGGCCATCGGCTTGCACTTTGCCAGATTGTGCTTGAATCTACCGGTAAAGTGCCGGTAAAGCAGGTGATCGTGCCGCGAAAAGGCGTTTTAGAGTTACAGCGTCTGATGAGCGGGGAAGGCGCTCTGAAGCTGGAGCTCGGCAGCAATCACATTCGCATCCATTTGGACGGAATTCGCTTCACATCGAAGCTCATTGACGGACGTTTCCCGGAGTACGAGCGCGTTATCCCGCAGGAAACCGGCAACCAGTTGCTGGCGGATCGCCAGGCGTTTCGCAATGCATTACAGCGTACCGCGATCCTGTCCAACGAAAAGTACCGCGGTATCCGGCTGATCATCCGCAAGGGAACTGTCGTTTTGCAGGCGCACAACCCGGAACAGGAAGAGGCCGAGGAGGAGTTCGAGGTCACCTACCCGGGCGAGGAAATCGAGATCGGCTTCAATGTGAACTACCTGTTGGACGCGCTCGGGGCGATAGACGCGGACGAAATCAGCCTGTCGGTGGTGGATGGTAATTCGAGCTGCCTGCTGCGCAAGCCGGATGATGAGGATTGCAAATACGTCGTCATGCCGATGCGGCTATAGTCCGGCGGCGGTGCCCTGCCCGCGGTGTGCATGGACGTGGTCCGCACGGACGCGCCGTAGTGGATTTATCCACAGGTAGTCCACTTATTGACGCTGGCCCGCAGCGGCAAATTCAGGCGCGAGGCGGGGTTTTTCGACAGCTTATCCACTGCCGCAGCGCTCCTGGCTCCCCCGTATGACGCTTCTCAGCTTTTCAGGGACGGATTTCCGCTGCCTCGAGTCGGTTACGCTGGAGCCAGGACCCGGCTACAACCTGGTCTACGGTAGTAACGCATCGGGCAAGACCAGCCTGCTCGAGGCCATCGCCTATCTGGGTCGCGGTAAGTCCTTTCGCGGCGCCAGTGCCGGACAGTTGCTGCGGCATGGCAGCCGGGACTTCCTGCTGCGGGGGCGGGTGCAGCACGGCGATCGGCTGTCAAGCCTGGGTGTCAGGAACGGTAGCGGGGGCCTGGAGATCAGCGTGGACGGGGATCGGGGCGGCGGCGCTGCGGCGCTGGCCGCGGTCCTGCCGTTACAAATTGTGGATCCGGACGTGCACGATCTGGTGGCAGCCGGGCCGGAAGGCCGCCGCCGCTACCTGGACTGGATGGCGTTCCACGTGGAACACGGCTACCTGACGCTGTGGAGGGACTTTCGACGCGCCTTGCGCCAGCGCAACACGGTGCTGCGAGAGGATACGGAAACCGCCACCCTGGCCGGCTGGGACCGCGAATTCGAGGAACTGGCGCTGCGCGTCGACGAAGTGCGGACAAGGGTTCTGGAAACCGCCCGTGAGGCGCTGGAAAACACGGTCCGCCGTTTACTGGGCGAGCCGGTCGCCTTCGAGTACCAGCGTGGCTGGCCGGCAGACCGGAGCCTGGCGGCAGCCCTGCAAGCGAACCGGCAGCGCGACCGCCAACTGGGCAGCACGCAATCGGGACCCCAGCGGGCCGATATACGCCTGAGCAGCGACGAACGCCAGGCACGAAAGCGCGTATCCAGAGGCCAGCAGAAATTACTCGCCTGCAGCCTCATCCTGTCCGCCACCGCCGTCGTACAGACCTACCTTGGCCGCCCACTCCTCTTGTTACTCGACGATCCTGCCGCGGAACTCGACCGCGACTCACTCAGTCGCCTGATGGACGAAGTTAGCGCTCTCGGCTGCCAGGTCATCGCCACCGCCCTGCACGCCGATGACAAGATCTTCCCCGAACCACCCACCCTGTTCCACGTGGAACAAGGCGTCCTCACCCCCGTCGGCTAACCACCTGACGGGCTCACTTCTATCGCTTTCCACACCGCCTCGGAGCCTCCCCTGCGGGGGGTCCTTTGATGGAATGGCTCCCTTTGGTCCGCTTTATTTCCACCAAAGGACCCCCCGCAGGGGAGGCCAAACCCGGAGTAATTTTCGAGCCATTGCCGCTGATGCCGACAGCCACTGACACGACGCCTGCACACCCCTCCACAACCCCGCCAGTGATACAATGAGCCGCTTGTGTCCCGAGGATCCGGAATGACCGATAAGAAAACCTATACTTCGAGCAATATCAAGGTCTTAAAGGGCCTCGACGCGGTCCGTAAACGCCCGGGAATGTACATCGGCGATACCGACGATGGCACCGGCTTGCATCACATGGTTTTCGAGGTGGTCGACAACTCGATCGACGAGGCACTGGCCGGTTATTGCGACGTTATTACGGTCACCATTCACGCGGACGAATCGGTGACGGTTACGGACGATGGCCGCGGTGTGCCGGTCGATTTGCACCCGGAGGAAGGCCGCTCCGCTGCCGAGGTGATCATGACGGTGCTGCATGCGGGCGGCAAGTTTGACGATAACTCGTACAAGGTTTCAGGCGGACTGCACGGCGTCGGGGTGTCGGTGGTCAATGCGTTGTCGGAACAACTGATGCTGACTATTCATCGCGAAGGCAAGATCCACCAGCAGGAGTATCGGCACGGGGAGCCGGTGGCGCCTTTGGCGATTATGGGCGATACGGACAAAACGGGCACGACGCTGCGCTTCAAGCCGTCCAGCGGGACGTTTACCAACGTCGAGTTTCACTATGACATTCTCGCGCGACGCTTACGCGAGCTGTCGTTCCTCAATTCGGGCGTGCGCATTGAGCTGATCGACGAGCGCGAAGACAAGAAAGATGTTTTCGAATACGAGGGCGGCATCAAGGCCTTCGTGCGCCACCTTAATCGCAACAAGACGCCGGTGCATCCGGCGGTGTTTCATTTCCAGCTGGAGCGCGAGGGCATCCTGGTGGAGGCGGCGCTGCAGTGGAACGATGGTTACCAGGAAAACATGTTTTGCTACACCAACACCATTCCGCAGCGCGACGGAGGCACCCACCTGGCCGGGTTTCGCAGCGCCCTGACGCGCACGCTGAACGGCTACATCGACCGGGAGGCATCGAGCCGCAAGGAGAAATCGACACCGACCGGTGACGATGCGCGCGAGGGACTCACAGCGGTTCTGTCGGTGAAAATGCCTGATCCGAAGTTCTCGTCGCAGACCAAGGATAAACTGGTTTCATCTGAAATCAAATCCGTTGTCGAATCGGCGATGTCGGAGCGGCTCGAGGAATTCCTGCTGGAGAACCCGCAGGAAGCCAAGGCCATTGTTGGCAAGGTCATCGATGCAGCGCGTGCCCGGGAGGCGGCGCGCAAAGCGCGGGAGATGACGCGCCGCAAGGGAGCGCTCGACATCGCGGGGCTGCCCGGCAAGCTCGCGGACTGCCAGGAGAAGGATCCGGCGCTGTCCGAGCTGTTCCTGGTCGAGGGCGACTCCGCCGGCGGTTCCGCCAAGCAAGGCCGCGACCGCCGCACCCAGGCGATCCTGCCCCTCAAGGGCAAAATCCTGAACGTTGAGAAAGCACGCTTCGACAAGATGCTGGCTTCAGCCGAAGTCGGCACGCTGATCACGGCGCTGGGCTGCGGCATCGGCAGGGATGATTTCGATCCAGACAAACTGCGCTATCACCGCATCATCATCATGACGGACGCTGATGTCGACGGGTCGCACATCCGCACCTTGTTGCTGACTTTCTTTTATCGCCAGATGCCGGAATTGATCGAGCGCGGTCACGTGTATATCGCACAGCCACCGCTGTACAAGATCAAGCGCGGCAAGCAGGAAGTCTACGTGAAAGACGAAGCCGAGCTTACGGCGTACCTGCTGAGTTCGGCTCTCGACGGCGCAGCGCTACACGTCGACGCCGACGCTCCGGCCCTATCGCCGCCGGCGCTGGAAGCGCTGGCTAAAGAGTACACGGCGGTCGAAAGCATCATGGCGCGACTCGCCAATCGCTATGACGAGACGGTACTGCGCGCTGTTTCCAAACTGCCGCGGTTGGAATCCGGTGCGACGGAGGATCTGGACGCGTTCGCACGCTGGACCGATTTACTGTCCGCCGCGTTGCCCAAGGTCCAGGAAGGTCGCGGCAAAGGCGGCAACGGTGGCACTTACCATGCGACGCTGGAACGCGGTGATGCAGACGGTGAGGGCGTGCGCATCGCTATCGTGCGGGTACAACACGGCGTGGGCACAACACGCTACCTGCCTCGCGAGTTTTTCGAAACCAACGAATATGCTCACATAATGACACTTGCGGCGAAGCTCAAGGACCTGCTTGGACCGAGCGCCTACGTGCAGCGTGGTGACAAGCGCGAAGATGTAACGGCGTTTCACGAGGCGATCGACTGGCTCATGAGCGAAGCTCGCCGCGGACAGTCCGTACAGCGATACAAGGGCCTCGGCGAAATGAATCCGGACCAGTTGTGGGAGACGACCGTCAATCCGGAAACCCGGCGGCTCCTGCAGGTAAGGATCGAAGACGCGGTCAAGGCAGATGAAGTGTTCACCACGCTGATGGGCGACCAGGTCGAACCGCGCCGGGAGTTCATTGAGCGCAATGCGCTGACGGTTTCCAATCTGGACGTCTGACGCGCCCGCATCTACCGGGCAAGACGCGTGGCCACAAAAATCACGGCGCCTTTTGTTGCCGCTGCCCTATGTCGTAACCGCTGCTGATTTCCTGCATCTTCGTTTCAATCCAGTCCTGGACGCGCAGGTTGATGTCGCGCGGCGCCTCACTGCCAGGATCGATCGGCGGCCCGATGCAAAAACGCACTACACCGGGCCTCTTGAGTACACTGCGTCGCGGCCAGAAATCGCCGGCGTTATGCGCGACCGGAACAATTTTGCAGCCAGCGGCCTGCGCCAGTGCGGCGCCACTCACACCGTACTTCTTGGTAGTGCCCGCAGGCACCCGGGTGCCTTCCGGAAAGATGGTGACCCACATACCTTTTGCCAGGCGCTTCTTGCCTTGCCCAATGACCTGCATTACCGCAGTGCGCCCCGCATTGCGATTGATGGCAATCGGGTGTAACGCGGCGAAGCCCCAGCCAAAGATGGGGATCCAGAGCAGTTCGCGCTTCACTACCCATGCTTGCGGCGGGAAGACGACGAGCTGCGCGTAAGCCTCGAATACCGTGGAATGCTTGCTCAGAATCACGGAGGGCTCGGACGGAATATTCTCCACTCCCTCCACAACGAAATCGATACCGCAGAAGAATCGCCCGGCCCACAACATGCTGCGGCCCCAGACCTTCGCCAGCGCGAAGCGGGCCGGGTAAGGAAAGGGCCAGCTCAGCAGCACCAGAAGCGAAAAAGCGAGGACGGTGACAAAAAAATAAAGCTGGAACACCAGTGAGCGTATGAGCAGCATTATCGAGCGACCTTGCGGTTCTGCTCGCGCAACAGGGACTTCGCTGTGCTGAGAAGGTCTGCGTAGTGCTCGACAGGCGTACAGCATTTCTCCCGCGCAGCCAGGGTGGACCGGCCCTTGCCGGACAGCACCAGAATGGGTCGAGCGCCCACGGCTTCAGCGGCCAGCAAGTCGCGTTCCGCATCGCCGACGACCGGCACCCCTTTCAATGACACGGCGTAGTGGCGAGCAAGCCGCATGAGCAACCCCGGTGCGGGCTTGCGGCAGTCACACGCATCCCCCGGCGTGTGCGGGCAACACACGATGCGGTCGATGGAACCGCCCGCCTTATGCACCGCGCGACGCATCTTTCGATGGATGAGACGGAGCGCCTGCCGATTAAACAATCCCCGACCAAGACCCGACTGATTGCTTGCTACCGCAACAGTGAAGCCATTTCGGGAGAGGAGGTTGATTGCCTCAAGACTTCCTTCCAGCGCCAGCCATTCGTCCGGTGTCCTGATAAAGGCATCGGAGTCGCAATTTATGACGCCATCGCGATCAAGCACTATCAGCCGCGTCGCCATTGCCGATTATCAGCCGATCGACAGGCGCGAAATATCCGCCACTTCCAGGAACAGCTCGCGCATTTCCGAGAGCAGCGCCAGGCGATTGCGTCGCAAATCGTCGTCATCGGTCATCACCATCACCGCATCGAAGAAGCGGTCGACCGCGTCACGCAAGCCGGCCAGGCGTGCAAGTGCTGCGGTGTAGTCACGACGCTGCAGCAGCGGACGGATGTCCTGGTCAGCAGCCTGTAAAGCCGTATGCAATGCCTTCTCTGCGGGTTCACTCAGCAACGTTGCATCGATTGCCGCGCCGCCATCGTAATCCGCCTGCCGGAGAATGTTCGCGATGCGCTTGTTGGCGGCGGCAAGCGTCGCGGCTGGTTCCAGTTCCACGAACGCCGCAACTGCCCGCAGTCGCTGATCGAAATCGAGCAACGATGACGGTCGACGGACACGTACGGACTCGAACAATTCCGGCGTCAGTTTCAGCCGATCGGCCGACCAGGTGCGCATACGCTCGACGACGAAATCATAAAGTTCGTTAGCAACGGCCTGCGCATCGGTCGTCTTGACAGGTTGCAGATCCAGCGCCGTATCGATCAACGCGGGCAGGTCGAGATCAAGGTCCTTCTCGATTGCGATGCGCACGATCCCGAGCGCTGCGCGCCGCAGCCCAAAGGGGTCGCGGTTGCCCGACGGCTTCCTGCCGAGCGCGAACGCGCCGGCAAGATTGTCCAGCCGGTCTGCGATCGACAGCAGCTGGCCAAGGCGGGATGCAGGCAGGCCATCGCCTGCGAAGCGAGGCAGGTATTGCTCGCCGATTGCGGTGGCCACTTCGGGTGCTTCCCCGGCCGCCTCTGCGTAATAGCGACCCATGGTTCCCTGCAACTCCGGGAATTCGCCCACCATGCCGGTCAGCAGGTCGCACTTCGCAAGCCGGGCGGCGCGTTCGACGGCCGGCGATGCACAGTACAGGTGCTCGGCGAGGTGCATGGCGAGAGACGCAACGCGCTGGCTGCGATCGTCCAGGCTGCCGAGGCCTTGCTGGTAGATGACGTCTTTAAGCGCAGACTGGCGCTCATCGAGACTTATCCGCTGGTCCTGCTGCCAGAAAAAAGCCGCGTCCGCGAGTCGCGGGCGAATTACGCGCTCGTTGCCGTCGCGAACTTTGTCCGGATCACGACTGGCGAGATTGGCGACGACGACGAAGCGATTGAGCAACTTGCCTGCGTCATCGGCGATCGGGAAGTAGCGCTGATGGCCGGTCAGTGTAGCGATGATTACTTCCTGGGGAAGTTCGAGATACACCTCGTCGAAGGTTCCGGTCAAAGCGACCGGCCACTCGGTCAGTGCCGTGACCTCGTCGAACAGCGCGTCGTCGCCGACGGCAGTCCCGCCCGCCTCGGCCGCTGCCTGACGCACGCCATCTTCGATGCACTGGCGCCGCAACGCAAAATCCGCCAGCACGAAACCCTTGCTCTCGAGCAATTCGGCGTAGTCGCCGGGTGCCCCGACTTCGATCGCAGCAGGGGCAAGAAAACGATGGCCGTAGGTAATACCGCCGGACGTGACACCGGCAACCCGGGCGGTCAGACACGAGTCACCGTGCAGCATTAGCACCCAGTGTACCGGCCTGACGAACTCGAAATCGTGATCACTCCAGCGCATGCGGCGTTGCACGGGCAATTTGTCGAGCGCCTGTTGCACGATCGCCGGAATGAGTGCGGCAGCGCTCTGTCCGGCCTCCCGCAATCGACACGACAACCATTCGCCCTTCGCTGTTTTTGTGCGGCCCACTTCCGCCAGAGGGACACCGCACTTGTTGGCGAATGCGCGTGCGGCCGCGGTCGGTTCGCCGCTTTTGTCGAATGCCGCCGCGACTGGTGGTCCGCGCAGTTCCGTCTCACGCGCCGCTTGTGCTCGTGCTAGTCCGCGCACCAGCACCGCCAGGCGTCGCGGGCTGGCGAAGGCCGACACGTCGCCATGCCCGAGGTGCTGTCGATCCAGCTCAGACACGAGATTCGCGGCAAAGGCGGCCGACAAATCGCGCAGGGATTTGGGGGGCAACTCCTCGGTGCCGATCTCGACCAGAAAATCAGCCGCTTCAACGTTTGCCATGCTTCAGCCTGTCTGCTTCGGCTTGACGGTCGCGAGCATCGGAAACCCCAGCGCTTCGCGACTCGCGAAATATGCTTCCGCGATAGCGCGCGACATATTGCGTACGCGAAGGATGAAGCGCTGCCGTTCGCTTACTGAAATCGCCTGCCTGGCATCCAGCAAATTGAACGTGTGTGACGCCGTGAGCATTTGCTCGTAAGCAGGCAGCGCCAGTTTTGCCTCGATGAGCCGCTGACATTCATGCTCCGCGTGGTCGAATGAAGCGAACAACGCATCGATGTCGGCGTACTCGAAGTTGTAACGCGATTGCTCCACTTCGTTCTGATGATAGACGTCGCGGTATGTGATACGACCGAGCGGGCCGTCCGTCCACGTGATGTCAAAAATACTTTCGACGTTCTGCAGGTACATGGCGAGACGCTCGAGGCCGTAAGTAATCTCGCCCGTCACCGGCCGGCATTCGAGTCCACCGACCTGCTGGAAATAGGTGAATTGCGTGACCTCCATGCCGTTAAGCCACACTTCCCAGCCGAGGCCCCAGGCGCCAAGCGTCGGCGACTCCCAGTTGTCCTCGACGAAACGGATGTCATGCACCAGCGGGTCGATGCCGATAGCGGCCAGCGACTTCAGATAGCGCTGCTGGATGTCTTCCGGAGATGGCTTGATCACGACCTGGTACTGGTAGTAATGCTGCAACCGGAACGGGTTGTCGCCGTAACGCCCGTCGGTCGGCCGCCGGCAGGGCTGCACGTAGGCGGCGCTCCACGGCTCCGGGCCGACCGCGCGCAGGAAGGTCGCCGGATGGAACGTGCCCGCACCCATTTCCATGTCGTAGGGCTGCGCGATGACGCAGCCTTGCTCGGCCCAGAATTGCTGCAAGGTCAGAATAAGCTCCTGGAAATTACGGCAGACAGGCGGGTTTTCCTTGACCATCAATGATTTCGCGGACTACTGGAGGCGCCGCAGTATAGCGCGCCTGTGTTAGCCGGACAGCCCGCCGCGCAGTGCATCGCCGACGGTGCATGGCGCAAGGGTTTGCACTATTATGGTGCCTGAGTCTGTTCAGGATGCACTAAAATTGTGCAGTCGCTGGGCGCGGCATTGCAGAAACCCACCTATAATCAATAGCTTGCTGAGGTCCGACCCGTGGCATGGATTGTGCAACGTGATGACGCCATGCTACTGACTAAAACAACCAGAGGAAACGTTCATGACCGCTGCTGAGGTAATTGGCCTGATTGAGGAAAAGGAAGTCAAATTCGTCGATTTGCGATTCACGGACACCAAAGGCAAGGAGCAACACCTAACCGTGCCGGCCCGCGTCATCGACGAAGACCTGTTCGAGGAAGGCAAGATGTTCGACGGCTCGTCCATTGCCGGCTGGAAGGGCATCAATGAGTCCGACATGATCCTGATGCCCGACGCGGCAACCGCGGTCATGGATCTGTTCTCCGAGGAAGAGACGCTCATTCTGCGTTGCGACGTCGTGGAGCCCTCGACCATGCAGGGCTATGACCGTTGCCCGCGATCGCTCGCCCAGCGTGCCGAGGCGTACCTGAAGTCGACCGGCATCGCAGATGAAGCCTACTTCGGACCCGAGAACGAATTCTTCGTGTTCGACGACGTGCGATGGGACGACACCATGAACGGTGCGTTCTACTCGATCGATTCGAAGGAAGGCGCCTGGAACACCAGCCGCAGTTACGAAGACATGAATACCGGTCATCGGCCGACGGTCAAGGGCGGTTACTTTCCGGTGCCGCCGGTCGATTCGCTGCACGACATTCGTTCGGCGATGTGCCTGGCGCTGGAAGAGATGGGCATCGAGACCGAAGTGCATCACCATGAGGTAGCGACGGCCGGCCAGTGCGAGATCGGCGTCAAGTTCAACACGCTGGTGCGGAAGGCAGACGAAGTGCAGGTACTGAAATACGTCGTGCACAACGTGGCGCACAGCTTCGGTAAAACCGCGACCTTCATGCCGAAACCGCTGGTCAACGACAACGGTAACGGCATGCATGTGCACCAGTCGCTGTTCAAGGGTGGCAAGAACCTGTTCTCCGGGGATGGCTACGGCGGTCTGTCCGATATCGCGCTTTTCTACATCGGCGGCATCATCAGGCATGCGCGTGCACTGAACGCGTTCACCAATCCGGCGACCAACAGTTACAAGCGCCTGGTGCCGGGCTTCGAGGCGCCGACCATTCTTGCTTACTCGGCGCGCAATCGCTCGGCGTCAATCCGCATACCGTACATGGCCAACCCGAAAGGCCGCCGCATCGAAGTGCGTTTTCCCGATTCAATGGCAAATCCGTACCTGGCATTCGCAGCACTGATGATGGCGGGTCTCGACGGCATCCAGAACAAGATTCATCCGGGTGACGCGATGGACAAGGACCTGTACGACCTGCCGCCGGAAGAGGAAAAAAATCTCGACCACGTAGCGTTCTCTCTGGAAGAAGCATTGCTGGCCGCCAGCGCCGACCGTGCGTTCCTGAAAGCGGGCGACGTGTTCACGGACGACCTGATCGACGCTTACATCGACGTAAAGATGCAGAACGTGACACGCCTCAGGATGACCACCCATCCGGTGGAGTTCGACATGTACTACAGCCTGTAGGTGCAGGATGCGCGCCTGGCAGGTTGCCGGGTCGCGCGGCCCCGGGCGCGACCACGGCCGCTGCCGGGTGACATAACGGCCAGGAACGGTGCCTGCAAGCGTAATGCTGGCGCCGTTTCCTCCGATGCTGCTGGCCCGGAACCGATAACCGCTGCTATGCTAAACGCATGCGAAAAACCTTCTTTCTCGGTTGCTCCCTGCTGCTGGCCGCCAACGTGCTGCTTGCAGAAGAAGCCTATCGCTGGGTCGATGCCGACGGCGTCGTCCATTATTCGGATCGCCCCGAGCCTGGCGCAGAACAGGTGCAACTCGAAAGCGCGCCGGCGCCCGGCACGCGCGTGCGCAGCATCGCGCCGTCTCCGCGACAGCAATCCAGTGATGACGAAGAGTCGGGCGACGCAACTGGCTATGAAAGCCTCACCGTCAGTTCGCCGGCGGCAGAAGAAACACTGTGGAATATAGGCGGTACATTGGACGTTACCCTCGAGCTGCAGCCGTCATTGCAGCCGGGTCACCAGGTACGCATTTATTTCGACGGGGAGTTGCAGGAAGTCAGTGGATTGCAATTCCAGCTCGAGGAAGTGTATCGCGGGGTGCACAACATCCAGGCGGAAGTCGTGGATGCAAACGGCGAGCTGAAGATTCGCAGCCAGCCGAATCGTTTCTACGTGCAGCAGACCACAGTGGTGAATCGACCGGGCGCTCCGGGCAACTGACTGGTTCCGGGCGCGGCGGCGCCTCATCGTCCGGCCCTGGCGGGCTCGCTGACGACGTACTCGATACTCTTCTTACCGCGGCGATCGTCATCGATCGCAATCTCTGCATCGTCACCATGAACCCGGCCGGCGAAGACCTGCTCGGCATCAGCCGGCATCGGGCCGGCGGACGGCACTTGCTGTCGCTTGTGCAGGACGACCCGGTCCTCGCGGACATCCTGGATCGTGTACTCGCGACCGGCGTTACCTACGCCAATGAGCTGCGCCTGGCACCGACGGACTCACATGCTTCAGAGCGACTGATCGACTGTCGCGTCTCGCTGATGCAGAACAGCGAGGACCACAATCGCCTGCTGGTGGAGATGACGGACATCACGCGCCGCTATCGCATTACCCGCGAAAACGCGTTGATCATGCAACACGGCGCGGGCCGGCAGATGATCCGGCAGCTCGCGCACGAAATAAAGAATCCGCTCGGCGGTTTGCGCGGCGCTGCACAACTTCTGGAGCGGCAACTGCAAAGTGACGATCTGCGCGAATACACCAGCGTCATCATCAGCGAGGCGGATCGTCTCGCCGCACTGGTCGACACATTGCTGGGTCCCGCCGGTCCGCCCAACAAGCAACCGGTCAATGTGCACGAGATTATCGAATACGTCCTGAAACTGGTTCACCCCGAAGCAGCTCCGGCAATCACCATTCGCCGCGAGTACGATCCCGGACTGCCACTGATCGATCTCGATCGCGACCAGCTGGTGCAGGCAATTCTCAACCTGGTACGGAATGCGCTGACCGCGCTAGGCGGTCAGGGCGCCATCGTGGCGCGCACTCGTGCGCTGACGAACCTCACCATCGGCGAAGTGCGCTACGGTGCGGTTGCAAGCATCGAAATCGAAGACGACGGACCGGGCATAGCACCGGGTCTGCAGGATTCAATCTTCTATCCGCTGGTAACCGGTCGGCCGGATGGCACCGGTCTGGGGCTTTCGGTGGCGCAGGATCTCGTCAGCCGTCACGGCGGGCTGATTGAATTCGAAAGCCGGCCGGGCAAAACCGTATTCTTCGTGCGCATTCCGCTGGCGACCAACGGCGGTGACGGCAATGGGCGCCACTGACGTGCAGGTCTGGATAGTCGACGACGACCAGTCGGTACGCTGGGTGCTGGAGAAAGCCCTCAAACAGGCGGAATTTACGCCGCGCAGCTTCGAGCGCGCGGAACACCTGCTGGAAGCCATGGAACACAGCCAGCCGGACGTGCTGATTACGGACGTACGAATGCCGGGCCTTTCCGGCATCGCCTTGCTTGAGCGATTGAGCCGGCATTACCCGCAACTCCCGGTTATCGTCATGACGGCGCACTCCGATCTCGACAACGCGGTGGCGGCGTACCAGGGCGGTGCATTCGAATACCTGCCGAAGCCTTTCGATCTCGATGAGGTCATCGCGCTGGTGAGTAAGGCGGCGCGACAGAACGGCCGCGGCCTGTCGGCCGGCATGGCCGAGGCGCCCGGCGGTATCCCCTCGCTGATCGGCAGGGCACCGGCCATGCAGGAGGTATTTCGTTCGATCGGACGCCTTGCGCGCTCCAGCATGACGGTCCTTATTACCGGCGAATCCGGTACCGGCAAGGAGCTTGTCGCACGCGCCTTGCACGAACACAGTCCGCGCGCGGGCAAACCCTTTGTTGCGCTAAACACCTCCGCCATAGCATCCGAATTGCTGGGGTCCGAACTGTTCGGCCACGAACGCGGCGCGTTCACCGGCGCGGATGCGCGTCGTATCGGTCGCTTCGAGCAGGCCGATGGTGGCACGTTGTTTCTCGACGAGATCGGCGACATGTCGCCGGCGTTGCAAACGCGGTTGCTGCGCGTGCTGGCGGAAAGCGAGTTCTACCGTGTCGGCGGTCAGGCCTCTATCAAGGTCGATGTGCGTGTGATTGCGGCGACCAACCAGGATCTCGCGCGGGCGGTTATCGACGGAGGTTTTCGTGAGGACCTTTTTCATCGCCTGAACGTCATGCGCATCAATACGCCGCCATTACGTCACCGCCGCCAGGACATACCACTGCTGTTACAGCACTATTTAGCGGAAGCGGGCCGCGAACTCGAGGCGTCGCCCAAGTCCCTGAACGCCGAAGCGCTGGAAATTCTGCAAGCCTACGACTGGCCCGGCAATGTCCGGCAACTGGTCAATGCCGCCCGGCGCCTGACTGTTACCGCCCCGGGCGGCATTATTACGGCACTCGACATCAGCGAGGACCTGGGCGGGAAGTCCTCGGCACCCGGTGCGGCGGCACCCGGTGCAGCGGCAATGCAGGAATGGACGCGCGGCCTGGAACACTGGGCCGAGCAGGCACTCGCTGCCGACAAGCCGGCGCCGTTGTTTGATATTGCCATACCGGAAGTCGAGCGCACGCTCATTCGCGCAGCCATCAAAAAAGCCGGCGGCCACCGGCAGGAAGCGGCCAGGATGCTTGGCTGCGGGCGCAACACGCTGACGCGGAAAATGCGGGTGTTGAAGCTGGATTGATATGCCGCAACCGCGGCCCGGCGTGTATGGACGTCACACCGCCGGGCGCCGCAGGCCGACACACTAAAGAGCGACGAAAGCGCCATTCTGAGGCAGCATAGCCGGCGCGGTTATTCGAGGTGCGGGCATGGATCCCTACAAGCTGTTCCTGTTGTTGTTCGGCCTGGTGCTGCTGGCCGCAGCGTGGCTGCCGCAGCTGCTGAAGCGGCAAAAAATTACCTTTCCCATGGCATTCGTTGCCGCCGGGATCGCGCTGTACCTCGTGCCGTTGCCGTTACCGCTCGCCCGCGCCGATCCGCTGCGCTACCCCCTGCTCGCGGAATTTCTTGCCGAGCTCGCAGTGCTGGTGGCATTGGTGGGCGTGGGCTTGCGTATCGATACCCGGTTCTCATGGCGTCGCTGGAGCCTTACCTGGCGGCTGCTGGCAATCACCATGCCGCTCACCATACTGGCCGGCTTTTTGCTGGGCAAACACCTACTGGGCTACGGATTCGCAGCCGCGGCGCTGATCGGAGCTGTACTCGCGCCTACCGATCCGGTGCTGGCGTCTGACGTGCAAGTGCATGCGCCGGGCAAGGGTGGTGAAGATCCGGTGCGTTTCGCATTGACGTCCGAGGCTGGTCTCAACGACGGGCTGGCGTTTCCATTCGTATGGCTGGCAGTCGCACTGGCATCGGCCACCGTCGCGGAACCGATGGACTGGATGCGCTGGCTGACACTCGACCTGCTATGGCGTGTAGTTGGCGGCGTCGCCATCGGTTGGCTGGTCGGCTATGCGTTGATGCGCATGATATTTCGTGGTGAGCGCGATACCTCACTGTCGGCCACCAGCGAAGGCCTGACCGCACTGGCGATTACACTGACCGTCTACGGTATTGCGGAGCTGTGTCATGCGTATGGCTTTCTTGCCGTGTTCGTGGCCGCGGTCGTGGTACGCCAGTTTGAGTATGACCACAACTACCATGAACATCTGCATTCGTTCGCCGAGCAGTCAGAGCGGGTGCTGATCGCCGTGTTGCTCATCATGTTCGGTGGGGCGATCGCCAGCGGCATCCTCGCCGATGTGACCTGGCGTGAGATAGTATTCGCACTTGTTTTTGTACTGCTGGTTCGGCCACTCGCCGGTTTCGTCGCGCTGTTCGGTAGCGGAGTCCAGCGTAACGACAGATGGGCGATCGCGTTATTCGGCGTGCGCGGCATCGGTTCTTTCTACTATCTGGCTTTCGGACTCAACCACGCGGACTTTGCGGACGCCGCGGCGCTATGGCGGGTCGTGTCGCTGGTCGTGGTGATATCCATCGTGCTGCACGGTTTCAGCGCGCGGCCGGTACTTTCGTGGCTGGACCGCTGGCGTACCTCATGAATGCGGCGAAAGCCAGGCAAGGCCCGTTGTTACCGGGCTGAAATTGCGAAGGTGGCCGCTTTGCGTGCTACCTCGCGGTCCTGCTCCAGAGCCAGCGCTATTTCCGCACGGGCCAGAGTGAGTCGCGCGTGCTGTACTGCCAGATCGCGCGTTTCTTCGTGACCCACGGCTGACAATGACTGAAATGCTTTCAGCATACGCACTACTACTTCGATGCTGCCGGCTCCATCGCGCGCGATTGGCGGAAATGCGTCGTCGAACATGTCGGCGAGGGACGTTTCCGGCGCCTCTACCCGGTCGTGATCGGAGGGTTCGGGCTTCTCGCCAGTATCCGGTTCAACCCACAGCGCGAACAGCCGCACCAGCCTGCCGATAATATCGATGGCCGTACCCGGATCATTGACGCCAGGCGACAGTGCGCGGCTGGCAACCTCCGATAGTACGATCAGTCCGAATCGGGGATCATCGTCGAATATACGCTCGTCGCCGATGAGGAATGCTTTCTCGATTGCCTCCCGCTCTGATCGATGCACCTCGCCCGAGTCCGCGAAGAGAAGAGCCAGCGGCCGGCCCGGAGCAGCGAAGGTGCCCGGCGGAGAGGCGATCCGGATGCGTAAATTCGCGCGTTTGGCACAGGCCTGCAGTTTTTCGACGTCGATGTGCTGTACGTATCCGATCGAGCTGCTATAGAGCGCTACTCCGTCGTGCAAACTTTCATCCACCGGACAAGCGCCCAGTGTCGGCGCACAGCGACGGCCTCGCAGTGCTTTCGCCGCAGCGCTTTCAACCTTCTCGATAGTCGAGCCGACTTGTCCCAATCGTGCGATGCGATCTACCCAGCGGACAAACATGCCAAGGACAATGGCGAACACGAGCAATGTCAGCACGAACAAGGTGAACAGTCCCGCATCGCCGAAAAAGTTATTCTTCAGCGTAACTAACGCAACGATACTGAAGATGAAAGCGCCGATGAACGTCGAGAGGGCATTCTGCGAAACATCGTCGGCGACAACCAGCGTAAACGTCCGCGGTGTGGCCATGTTGCTTGCAGACGAGTACGCAGAAACCATGGACGCAACGGAAAAAGTGGCAATCACCAGCATGCTGGCAGCCATTGTTGTGAGCAGGGTCTCGACCGAGTCGAGCGTCACGGTCGGAAACTTTTCGGCCAGTGACATACGGTCCGTTGCCTGCGCAAGAAACACGCCCGCCACCGACAGGATGCAAATCCCGAACGGCTTGACCCAGAGTCTCTCACCAAGTCGGTTCAGAAAAAAGCGAATGCGATCCGGCATGCCGGGCCTCCGTGCGAAACGAGATTCGCAGTCTAGCATGGCCGGTGACGCTAGCTTTTTTCCAGGCGCGACCTCGCCGCGTACAGGAGCACCACGGAGTAAATCCTGTGAAAACCGAGAAGTGCGCGAAAGACGAAACCCAGGGACCGTTCGCCGGTTTCTGGATTTATCCGCGGAACAACTGCCGAGCCGAAGTACAAACGAGTGCCGCTGGTCGTGTCACTCGACAAGGGTACTACCATGAGCCACGAGCGGGTGTTGCCCATGTAATCAGTCAGCAGAAGCTGGTTATCGCTGCGCTTTTCGACATTCCATGCGGCGAAGGAATCGATAGCGCCGGCCGCCAGTTTCCCGGCGTTTTCGTCGGTGGAGGGTTTCGCTGCCGCCCACTTCAGGATAAATCGTTCGATTTTGAAAACCGCGGTGGTGTAAAACGCTGTTACGTACTCGGCATGTGTTACCGGCGCCTCAATATCAGTGTTATAGCAATCGGCATAAGCCCCCGCCTGCTGATATTCAGCCAGCAACGCGCCGGCGGGAATTGAGCAACGGTTAACGGCTGACACGTATCAGCACAGGCGGATCACTTACGGTCGGCAATGACCAACACCAGTGCAAGCAACGCGGGCGCCGCTTGCACGAAGAAGATGGAAGATTTCACCGTGATAGCGCCGAAAATGCCGGCCACAACTACGCAGGCGAGAAAGAAAAGCTTGATGGCGAACGCGTCATGCTTTCTCACCAGGCTCCAGAGCAAACCGGCGGCAAGAAAGCCGTTGTACAAGCCCTGATTGGCAGCGAGGGCTGCCGACTGCTCGGCGAACTCGGGCGTCGTTCCGAACACCCGCATGCCGGTCGGCGACGTCCAGAGAAACATTTCGAGAACCAGAAAGCCGAGATGCTCGATGGCCACCAGCGCGACCAGTAAATTTGCCAGACTTTTCATTGCAGTGACCCCACAAGATCCTGGAGCGTGGCGATACCGTGCCGTGCGAGATACCCGGCAATGCCATCGTTGATTTTCTTACAGACGAGCGGTTCGTAAAACAGTGCCGTGCCGATACCGACAGTGGTAGCGCCGGCAATGATGAACTCCAGCGCGTCGTGAGCGTTCGTAATGCCACCCTGGCCGATGATCGGGATGTTCTGCGGCCCCGCTACTTCGTACACCTGCCGCACTTTCCACAGCGCGATTGGCTTTATTGCCGGTCCGGACAGGCCTCCCTGCACGTTGCCGATGATCGGGCGTCGCTTTTCGATGTCGATCGCCATGCCGGTGATGGTATTGATAACCGCGAGTGCATCTGCACCTGCCTCGATGCAGCGCCGCGCATTGGCGCGGATGTCGGTCTGGTTCGGTGACAATTTGGCGATGATCGGTTTGCGCGTGGCTTTGCGGCAAGCGTCCACCACTTGGGCAGACATATCAGGATAATTGCCGAACGACACACCGCCTTCCTTGATGTTAGGGCAGGAAATATTGATCTCGATGGCGTCGATCGGTGAGTCGTCGAAACGGCGCGTCACTTCGGCGTAGTCATCGATGGTCGAGCCGCAGACGTTCGCAAAGAAGCGCGTCTCGCTGAAGTCGAGCGACGGCAAGATTTCGTCGATGACCTTATCGACCCCGGGGTTCTGCAGGCCGATCGCATTCAGCATCCCCATCGGCGTCTCGGATATACGATGTGGGGGATTGCCGAGGCGCGTCTCGCGCGTGGTGCCTTTGAGAACCACGGCACCGACGTCTCGATTGGAGAAACCGTGCACGCGTGTGTATTCCTCACCGAATCCCACACAACCTGACAGCAGGACGATTGGCGAACTCAACGACATCCCGCAGAAGTCGATTTGTAGCGGGTTATTGCTGGCCGTGACTGCTAAAGCCATAGGTAAGTGTTTTCTCTACGGTCGGGGTTCGGAACGACGTAGCGTGCGATGATGGAGTCTAGCCGATCACGATCCGTTGCCAAAATGTTCAGCCTCATTCTTTATCAGCCGGAAATCCCGCCGAATACCGGCAACATCATTCGCCTGTGTGCAAACACCGGCACGACACTGCACCTGATCGAACCGCTGGGTTTCACACTGGACGAAGCACGCCTCCGGCGGGCGGGCCTGGATTATCGCGAGTTTGCGACAATAGTGACTCACAAGGCGCTGGCGGATTGCCTCGAGGGTCTCGGGGATGCCACGGTGTATGCACTGAGTACGCGTGGCGTAACGCCGCACTCCGCACCGAAGTACGCCCCGGGCGACGCCTTCCTCCTCGGCCCGGAAACCCGCGGACTGCCGACTGATGTCCTCGAGACCTTCCCAGCCTCACAGCGCCTGCGGATCCCCATGTTGCCATCGAGCCGCAGCCTGAACCTCTCAAACGCAGCAGCCGTTGTCATCTACGAAGCCTGGCGCCAACAAAACTTCCGCCCGTAGGTAGTGCCCGTAGGTAGTGCCGGGGTCCCTAATTCGTATGTATAGCCGAAACCTACGAATTAG
>CAZSDL010000019.1:0-27411 GCA_964605635.1 uncultured Woeseiaceae bacterium | reverse complement strand
ACGAATTTGGGAACCCGGCACTAACTACGGACGTTGCGCCCACAAGTGTGATACCTCCAGCCCCAACCGCCGAACGAACTGAGGACCGGGTACGCAACGGCGTCATCGCGGCGCTGCTTGCCTATACGATGTGGGGCTTCCTGCCTATCTATTTCAAGGTCGTCGAAGCCGTCCCGGCAATTGAAGTCCTGGCTCACCGGATTGTCTGGGCCGTGCCCTTCGGGGCAATCATCATCATGCTCAGGCGCCAATGGACCGAGGTCCGCGAAGCGCTGGGCCATCCGCGAACGCTCGGGTTGCTGTCTTTGTCGGCGACTTTTATCGCGTTGAACTGGCTCGTCTACATTCTGGCTGTGCAAAGCGAGCAGATATTTCAGGCAAGTCTCGGCTACTACATCAATCCATTGATGTACGTGGTAATCGGCATAGCGTTGCTCGGCGAGCGGTTGCGTCGGAACCAGTCAATCGCCGTAATTCTTGCTGCTGCCGGTGTCGCTGTACTGACGGTCAGCGGCGGCCAGTTTCCGGTGATATCCCTCACTTTGGCAATATCTTTTACGATTTACGGGGTTATCCGCAGCCGGGTCGCCGTTGGGGGGATGCCGGGCCTTTTTATCGAGACACTCGTGCTCTTGCCCCTCGCTGGCGGCTATCTGCTTTGGGCCACCTTCGCTGCGTCGGCCGCGTTCGACGCGAGCCAGCCGATGCTGGCGGTTTTGTTAATGCTGGCCGGTCCGATTACGGTAGTGCCACTATTGTGTTTTGCACTGGCTGCCCGGCGCTTGCGCCTCTCGACCATCGGCATCATGCAATTCATAGCACCTACCTTGCAGTTCCTCGTGGGACTTATGTATGGGGAACAGCTAACGGTGCCGCACATCATTTGCTTTACGTTGATCTGGATTGCTCTAGCTGTGTTCAGCTGGGATGCGTGGCGGGCGAGTAAGCATCGCGAGCGAGTGCCGGTAGCGGATCTGCCGTAAACTGCGGGCTTGAACCTTACTCTGTAGGACCAGCAACATGATTACATTGCATCATCTCGAAAACTCACGCTCGCAACGCATTCTCTGGTTACTCGAAGAGCTCGAGATTCCCTACGAGATCAAGCTCTATCGGCGCGATCCTGAAACCAGCCTTGCACCGCCAGAGTTGCTCGCGGTACACCCGCTGGGCAAGTCACCCGTGGTCACCGACGGGGAGCGCACGCTGGCGGAGTCGGGCGCCATCATCGAGTACCTCGTGGAGACATACGGCAATGGGCGCTTGCGGCCGGCGGCGGAATCGCCGGAGTTCCTTCGCTATCGATACTGGTTGCACTACGCCGAAGGGTCGCTTATGCCGTTTTTGCTGCTGTCACTCATCGCCATTCGAATTGAAAATGCACCCATGCCCTTTTTTGCGCGTCCTGTCGCTCGCGGCATTGCCGGCAAGCTCAAGGAAGGTTTCGTTCGCCCGAACATCGACCGTCACCTTGCGTTCCTCGAGCAGTCCTTGACCGAGTCCGAATGGTTTGCCGGTGCTGAGATGACGGCGGCAGACATTCAGATGAGTTTTCCGATGGAGGCCGCCGCCGTTCGTACGAACCTTGAACGTCAGTTCCCGAAGCTGAAGGGTTTTCTTGACCGAATCCATGCGCGACCCGCTTACCGGCGAGCACTCGAAAAGGGCGGTAAGTTTCAGTTGCCGGGATAGGCGTGCGTCTACCTTCTAGTCGGCGGATGACAAAAACACGTTGCCATCTGGCGTCGGCACTGCCCTTGTGCGACGCTATTGGTCAATAGCCTGGGGTGAGGGGAAGCTGTATGGCTGTTGTCACTACGGATGCAGTCCGCGCAGAGACACGCCGGTTTTATGTCGGGATTGCGATCGTCAGTGCATCGATCGCCTTCGTGGGTTTTTTTCCAACCTATTGGTGGCAGCTGGCAAACGGTACCTTTCGCGGTACATCCATTCAGCACATTCACGGCGCACTTTTCTTCACCTGGTACCTGTTTTTTCTCAGCCAAACAATCCTGGTGGCAAGTCACCGGACGATTAGTCACCGCGCCTGGGGCTTGGCCGGCATTTCCCTGGCTACGGCCATGGCAATCTCGATGCTGCTGGTCATAATCGATGCCATCCAGGCAGCCGAACTACTGGGCATCGGCGACGCAAGACGCCGGTTTTCCATCCTGCCGTTTTCCACGTTGGTGTTGTTCACAGTTTTTTTCACCCTTGCAATCGTCAACGTGAACAAGCCCGATCTGCACAAACGCTTCATGGTACTGGCATCCGTGCCGATGCTGCAGGCGGCAATGGCACGGATTTTCATGACGTTGCTCGCGCCGCCGGGCCAGATCGGCCCACCCCCAATGATTGCTACTGTCGCGCCGGGCGTAATTGTGGACCTGCTGCTGGTGGCAGCCATGGTTTACGACAGGCGCTCGCGAGGGCGGATACACCCGGCCTATCTCATCGGCGTGCCACTGGTCGTGCTGACACAACTACTGGTCGTTCCCTTGAGCGAAACGGCGGTCTGGATGGACCTGGCAATTCGCCTTGAATCGCTTGCCCGTTGACCCCAGGCGCAGCAAGCCCTCCCGGTTTTCGGCATAATGCGCGGTCAAAGTGAACCACCCGCAAGTTGCCGGTTCCTAGAAAGTAGCTGAAACCTGCCAGCGGCCGATCAAGGCCCGAAGGCTGCGAGACCCCTTGCATGACTTTCAAGATTAAACGAGCCCTGCTGATTGTGACGATTCTTGTCGCTGCAGCAGGAATAACGATTGTGCTCGGCAACATGAAACCGCCACCGGAAACCCGGGACCGGGAAGACCTGGCCTTGCTGGTCGAGACCATGCCGATCGAGGCGGGCACATTCCGTTTCAGTATAACGAGCCAGGGAATCGTCAGGCCACTTACAGAAACGATCATGAGCGCCGAGGTTTCGGGTGCGATTGTCGATATGTCGCCGAAGTTTGTTGCCGGCGGTGTCTTTGCGGCCAATGAAGTATTGATGCAAATCGATGCGGCAAACTACACCGTCGCGGTAGAACAGGCCGAGGCGTTCCTTAATCAGCGACAAATCGAATTTGACGGTGCCAGGACGCTCGAGGAGCGAGGTTATCGTGCGGGAGCGGAACTTGCTTCCGCGGCGGCAGCACTTGCGAGCGCGAAGGCGGAACTGGTACGCGCGAAGCGCAATCTGGACCGAACAGTCATTCGCCTGCCTTATGCTGGCATGGTGCGGGCGAAGGAGGTTGATCTGGGCCAGTACGTCACTGTTGGCAGTCGCCTGGGGGTGGCTTTCGCCACTGACATTGCCGAAGTCCGCCTGCCGCTGACCAATTCCGATCTCGCATTTGTCGACCTGCCTGCTCCAGGCATCGCCACGTCGCCGGGGGATTCGGTCGGGACAAAGGTTACGCTGAGTGCGGAGTACCGGGGCCGCAAGGCGACATGGCCGGCATTTATAGCGCGGACCGAAGGAGTGGTTGATGAGCGCAGCCGGGTAAGTTATGTGGTGGCGCGCATCGATGATCCATACGGTTTAAAGAATACGGGTGACGGCCTGCCGCCGCTGCCGATGGGTACATTTGTGACTGCAGAGATTGAAGGCACAACTGTCACGGACGCGATCCGTGTACCGCGACATGCCTTACGCGGCAATAGTGAATTGATGTTCGTGGACGCGGATGAACGCCTGCGCATTCGTGCGGTCGATGTTCTCAGGATGGAAGGCGGTTACGCGTACATTGCGGAAGGCGTCGAAGTCGGAGATCGCATCAGCCTGACAGCGATCGAGTCGCCCATTAACGGAATGCGAGTGCGCGTCGAGGAAACCAGCGATGAACAACGCATCGTCGCCGACGATTCCCGCCAGCAATAAGCCATGAAAAACCCTGCACAGACTGAGGACCAGGGATTGATCGCCTGGTTCGTGCGCAACCATGTTGCGGCCAATCTTTTGATGTTCCTGATCCTTGCCTTCGGCATTGCCTCTTCATTCACCATCCGCAAACAGACCACACCGGATTTTGAATTGAACAATGTTCAGGTTCAGGTGCCTTACCTCGGGGCCGCACCGCAGGAGGTCGAAGAAGGTGTTGTCATCAAGATCGAGGAAGCGATCCAGGATGTCGAGGGCATCGTGGAACTCCGGTCTGTGGCACGCGAAGGATTGGGTACGGTTACGGCCGAGGTCGCGTCCAATACGGACATAAACGAGATCCTCAGCGAAATCAAGACTCGCGTCGATGCCATATCTACATTTCCGGCTATGACCGAACGGCCAGTCATTTTCAAGGAAGAAGTCCCCATTCACGTTGTCTTCGTGTCGCTTTACGGGGATCTCGACGAGTTTGCGCGCAAATCGCTCGCTCAGCAGGTACGCAACGACCTGATGACCCTGCCGACCGTTAACCAAGTACAGATACTCGGCGATCGCGACTACGAAATTTCAATTGAAGTCTCCGAGAACGTACTCCGCGAGTACGGGCTGACGATGAGCGATATCTCGGATGCAATACGTGCGGCATCGGTGGATATGCCGGGTGGCGCAATCAACACGGCGGGTGGCGACATTTTGCTGCGTACGGAAGGGCAGGTCTATACGGGACTCGAGTTCGACCAGCTTGTCCTGCGCACTTTTTCGGATGGCACAAGACTGACCTTGGGTGATGTCGCTGACGTAAAGGACGGATTCGTAGAAACCGAGGGTTTCAGCCGATTCAATGGGCAGGATACCGCCATCATGAGGGTACTTGCCGGCGGTCAGCAAAATGAACTGGAAACCGCGGCGGCGGTAAAACAGTACATCGAGCGCAAGTCCGCATCACTGCCGGAAGGTGTCGAGATGGAGACCTGGGTCGATCGGTCGCACTATCTCAAGGGGCGACTCGATATGATGGTCAGGAACATGCTGCAAGGCGCGGCGCTCGTGTTCCTCATTCTCACCCTGTTCCTGCGATTGAAAGTGGCCGCCTGGGTCACCGTGGGTATCCCGGTCGCCTTCTTCGGCGCCCTGTGGCTAATGCCGTATGGACCGTGGCCGGTGACGATCAACATGATCAGCCTGTTCGGTTTCATCCTCGTTCTCGGCATCGTTGTGGACGATGCTATTGTGATTGCCGAAAGCGTTTACACAAAGATTCGCGCCGACGGCCATACACTGGACAATGTTGTTCGCGGGGCGCGTAAAGTCGCGGTACCGGCAACCTTCGGCGTGTTAACAACTATCGCCGCATTTGCGCCGATGCTTTTTGTGGGCGGCATCGTCGGTCCGTTTTTCGAAGCAATGTCGGTTGTAGTCATTCTTTGCCTGCTCTTTTCGCTCGTCGAATCCAAATTGATTCTCCCGGCGCATCTGGCCCGCGCACACATCAAGCCAATTGATGAAGCGGAGATTTTCAGCCCGTATCGGACTGTTGGCATCCTCAGGCGAGTGCCAAAATTCTTTCAACGATTCCAGCGCCGCTTCCAGCGCGGCCTGCATTCGCTGATTCACAATCGCTATGCGCGTTTGCTGGAAAGGGCGGTAGACAACCGCGGATTGACCGTCACAATATTTTTTGCCGTGCTGATCCTTACCATCGGCGTCATGAACAGTGGCATTGTGCGTACGGTACTGTTTCCGGAGGTACCCGGTGACTTTATACGCATGGGACTGACGATGCAGAACGGCACCGCCCCTGAAGTCCGCAATGCCGTTCTGGAGCGGATCGAGCGTGCCGCTCTGGAGATAAATGCAGAATATGTTGCCGCCAACCCGGGCGTCGACGAACCCATTAACCATATCGGCACCTTTACTACTGGCGATACGGGTGGCGTGATTTTCGCCGAACTGCCACTGGACGAGGGTCGCCCCTTGAATGGTTCTGACATTACGGCACTGTGGCGCGAAAAAGTGGGTGAGGTCGCCGGCGCCAAGGAACTCGACTTCTCGGATGGAGATGGTTTTGGCGGTGGCGCACCGCTCAGTTTCGCGCTGTCTGGCGATAATTACGAATTACTCGCAAACGCGGCGGAAGACTTACAGGAAAAATTGCGAGACTACGATGGCGTATTCGATATCCGGAATTCCCTGACATCGGGTGGCGAGGAAATCCGCTTGACGATCAAACCTGAAGCGCAGGCACTTGGACTGACGATGGCAGCACTCGGGCGCCAGGTTCGCCAGGCATTCTATGGCGAAGAGGCGCAGCGGATTCAACGCGGCAAAGATGAAGTCAAGGTCATGGTGCGTTACCCGCGTGACGCCAGGCGATCCATTGAAAGCCTGGAGAATATGCGTATTCGTACGCCGGACGGTGATGAGGTGCCGTTCGAATCGGTGGCGGAGGTATCTTTTGGCGACGCGTATTCAACAATCAACCGGCAGAACCGCCAGCGCACGGTTACCGTCTCGGCCGATATCGACCCTGACATCGTGGAGCCGCAAGCAATCATCAGTGAAATATCCGACGAATTTATTCCGGAACTGCTGTCTCGCAATGCCGGTGTCAGCTACGGGTTGGAAGGTGCCAGTCTCGAGGAGCGCGAGTTTCAACGCAACATCAGTGTAGCATCGATCGCCGCATTGTTCCTCATTTATGCCCTGATAGCAGTGCCGCTTCATTCCTATGTGCAGCCGCTGATCATAATGGCGGTGATTCCGTTCGGACTGGTCGGGGCGGTGCTTGGGCACATCATAATGGGCCAGTCCATAAGCATGTTTTCACTGTTCGGGCTCATCGCGCTCGCCGGTGTTGTGGTCAACGACAGCCTGATCATGATCGACTTTATAAACAGCGCCCGTCGCGATGGTGTAAGCGCAAAAGACGCCGTTTTGCAGTCCGGCGTGCAGCGTTTTCGCGCAATCGTACTGACTTCACTTACAACGGCTGCCGGCCTCTTGCCGATCATGCTCGAAAGAAGTGTCCAGGCCCAGTTCGTGATCCCGATGGCGATCTCCCTGGGATTCGGTATTTTGTTTGCTACCGTGATTACGCTCTTTCTGGTGCCTTCGCTTTACCTGCTCGAAATCGATGCGCGCAGAAAGCTTCGCGGCGCCCGGGACCTGTTCCTCGGCAGGCAACCGCACGAAGACTCCGGAGTTGCCGGCTCACCGGGCACATGATTCGCCATCGATCCAACCATCCTGTTTCATTCCACGGGGGTATGAACGTGAAAAAGGTAATACTTGCTCAGGTATTGTGCCTGACGCTCGCCGCCTGCGGCCCGAACGAGCCTGATTCGGTCGCGGGTCAATCGCCAACGGAAGACCTGCACTCCGGTGTGCTGACGGACTATATGAATCGCGATGTGCGACCCGGTGGTGACTTTTTCGCGTACGTCAATGGCGCATGGGTCGATACGGCTGTAATACCGGCGGACAAGGCCCGCTACGGCATCGGCACCATTCTGCATGAAGAATCGCAGGACCGGGTCAAGGACATTATCGAGCAGTCAGCAGCCGGTGATTTCAGCAATGGCAGCGATGAGCAGAAAGTCGGTGACTTGTACCTGTCATACATGGACATGGAATTCCGCAACGAACTTGGCATCGCTCCGTTGGCCGGGGAGTTCGAACGTATCGATTCCATCGCGAATCATGCCGAACTCGCTGTCTACTTTGCCGCGGCCAACAAATCCGGATACGGAATGCCGTTCGCACTGGCGCAGTACGTCGATTTCAAAAATCCGGATACCTACATGATGTACACGTGGCAGGGCGGTCTGGGACTTCCGGACAGGGAGTACTATTTGAAGGAAGACAATCGTTCAGAGGACATTCGAACAAGCTACCAGGCACATGTCGAGAAAATGCTCGATTTGGCCGGGTTGCCGAACGCTGCTGGCTCGGCCGAAACGATCATGGCCGTTGAATCACGACTGGCGGCCGGGCATATGCAGAAGGAATTGACCCGTGACATGGTCGCGCTCTACAACAAGATTCCCCGGGATCAACTGGCTGAGCTGATGCCGAATTTCAATTGGGACGGTTTCCTGAAAGAGGCGCAGATTCCGAACATTGATGGCCTTGTCGTCACACAAATTGATTACATGAAAGTACTGGACGGGATCCTCACCGAGACATCCATAGACACATGGAAAATTTACCTCAAGTGGGCAGCGCTGAACGCTTCCGCCGCTTTGCTCGATGAATCCATGGACCGCCAGAACTTCGAATTTTACAGCAAGACCTTGCAGGGAACCGAGGAGCCGCTGCCATTGTGGCGCCGTGGCGTCAATCTGGTGAACGCCAATCTCGGAGAAATCGTCGGCAAAGTTTACGTCAGGGAACATTTCCCGCCTGCGGCGAAAGAGCGGATGCTCGAACTGGTCGACAACTTGTTGAAGGCCTATGAGTCAAGTATCAGGGAACTCGACTGGATGACAGATGAAACGAGAGCCCAGGCCCTCGATAAGTTGTCCAAATTCACACCAAAGATTGGCTACCCGGACGTTTGGAAAGACTATTCGGCGCTGGAAATTGACAGGAACGACCTCGCAGGCAACGTGCGTCGATCCGCGCAGGTCATTTACCAGCAAAACATCGACCGGCAGGATGGCCCTGTTGACAAAAACGAGTGGCACATGACGCCGCAGACGGTAAATGCTTACTACAACCCCCCGCTCAACGAAATCGTGTTCCCGGCCGCCATCCTGCAACCGCCGTTCTTCGACCTGCAGGCCGACGATGCCGTGAACTACGGCGCCATCGGGGCCGTGATCGGGCACGAAATCGGACACGGCTTCGACGACCAGGGCAGTACGTTTGACGGCGATGGCGTATTACGTAACTGGTGGACCGAGCAAGATGCCGAGCAATTCAAAAAGAGAACCTCAAAGCTGGTTGAACAGTACTCCGCGTTTAAACCGTATCCAGACGTGAACGTAAACGGCGAGTTTACGCTCGGCGAGAACATCGGCGATCTGGGCGGCCTCGCGATTGCGTTGCTGGCCTACGAAATTTCACTGGATGGCGAAGAAGCACCGGTACTGGACGGGTTTACGGGAGTGCAGCGGGTATTTATCGGCTACGGGCAGGCCTGGAGGAATAAATATCGGGAAGAGGCATTGCGCCTGCAGATCGAAACCGACCCGCACTCGCCGGCCATGTACCGGGTCAATGGCGTCGTACGCAACATTCCTGAGTTCTACGATGCATTCGATGTTGCCGAATCCGATGCCCTTTTTCTCCCGCCTGAGGAGCGTGTAAAGATCTGGTGAGCTTCAACGGCGCAGGATGGCCCACCAGCGCGCAATATTGAGCAGGCTCATCAGCGATGCCGAGACGTAGGTAAGTGCGGCGGCCCTCAGCAGGCGACGCGCATGCGGCCGGTCGGCGGGCTTTAATACCCTGTGGCTGTCAAGCAGTGGCAGGGCGCGGCCGAAACTGGCATCGATTTCGGTAGGCAGGGTAACGAGATGCACGAGAGTGGCCGTGCCGAGGCTCATCAGGCCACCGAGGAACATGATGATGCCCAGAGACGGGGTTTTGGTCAGCATGCCGATGAAGGGCGACAGCATCAGGATACCGGCCCCGACCCGCTCTACCGGGCGCAACGCTTTGACCAGCCGGTGACGGAATCGCAGTGGCCCGTAACCGGTGCGATCCTGCACCGCATGGCCAACTTCATGGGCGGCCACGGCAATTGCTGTCAGTGAATGACCGCTGTACTTGTCGGGTGTCAGCCGCACCGCTTTGTCCGCCGGATCGTAGTGGTCCCCCTGGTCGGTTTGCTCGACTCGCACATCGGTCATGCCGTTTTTGTCCAGCAGGTAGCGCGCGAGTTGCGCGCCACTTCCCTTATAGCGATCCGCCGGGAGTGAATACCGGGCAAGAACGTGCTTGACCCACAGACCCGGGCCGAAAATCAATGCGAGGAACATTGCGCCGATGACTACGAAGTGCATACGCTGATAATAGGCTAAGTCGCTTTCAACTTATTGCGAGGGGGCAAGCGCTGGTTGCAAAAAACGGTCCGGACGTCCGAGTCCGGCCTGGCAGGCCACGGCCGCCGCAATGCGCGCGTTGTTCAACAGCAATGCCTTGTTGGCCTGCAAGGATCGCCCGTTTGTAAGTTCGACGATTCTGGACAGGATGAACGGTGTGAGCTGACTGCCGCTGACTCCGGCTGAATCGGCATCGCTGACCGCCTGTGCAATCGCCGCTTCGGCTTCGTCGGGATCGAGTGCGTCACGAGCCGGGACCGGCACCGTGATCAACAGGCCATTGCCGGTTTCGAGATCTCGCCAGGCACGCAACAGGTCTGCCGCTTCGTCGCAGGTCTCGACGAAGTGCGCCAGGCGAAGCCCGCTGTCGGCGCTAAAAAAGGCCGGCAGGTTTCGGGTTCCCAGGCCGATCACCGGCACCCCCTGGCTCTCAAGGACTTCGAGCGTCAGCGGCAGGTCGAGCAAGGACTTGGCGCCGGCGCAGACGCCCGCGACCGCCGAGCGGCCCAACTCATACAGATCGGCCGAAACATCTTCCGGATGACCGCGATGTACACCGCCGATCCCACCCGTGGCGAAAATACGGATATTGGCAGCGTCCGCCACGACAATAGTCCCGGCAACCGTCAGGGACCCGTGACGCTTCGCAGCGACGATGGACGGCAAATCCCGCCGGCTGCATTTTGCAATGCTCTCGGGATCGGCCCGGCCAAATTCCTCTATTTGTTGCTCCGACATACCGACCGTGACATTGCCATGCACAATACCCAGTGTCGCCGGGCAGCCACCCTCGGCACGAATGGCTTCTTCCATCGCCAGGGCCGTTTCCACGTTGTGCGGCCATGACATTCCGTGAGTGATCACGGTGGTTTCGAGTGCCACAACAGGCCGGCAGTCGAGCCCTGCCTGGCGCACTTGTGGAGAAACGACTAGTTCCATGGAGTATTCCTGCCGCTAAGGTTCGCGCCGAACGCAGTTGCGCTCAGCTCTGGTCCACGCCCCGGGTAATGGCGGCAACTGACCATTCGGGACAATTTCTTTCGGTCGATGCGATGGTAAGCCCGGCACCGTTCTGTCCGATGCGCAAGCTGTTTACCGGGTTGAAACCCTGCAGGCGCGCGTACAGGGTCGCTGCGATCAAAGCATCGCCGGCGCCGGTTACATCGATCACTTCCGTAACAACGGCCGGCAGGCGAATACTGCCGGCAACGGTGGAACAAGCCAGACCGTCGGCCCCGGCCGTCACAACGGCGCTGCGAACACCGCGCTGGCATATTGCACTGGCCATTGCCACGGGATCGGGTGCCAGGTCATCGCCCAGCAGGGCACGTGCTTCGTCGCGATTGCAAAAAAGCATGTCCACCCCGTTCAGGTTGAGCGGCAGCCGGCGTGCCTTCACTGTCGATACAGCGTCAATGATCAACGGCAGTCCTTGCTCGCGACATCCTGTGATCAGGAATGCCAGTGAGTCCGTCGGCAGATTTGCATCTGCGAACACAATACTGGCACGCGAAATTTGCAGCCACCGCGCCCGAATGAAGTCCCGGCTCATGGACTCACAGATGTCCATGTCGGCGAAGCCTGCGAACAGGTCGCCATCCGGCTGAATCGCTGCCGTGTAAGTGCCGGTCGGCCGTTTCAGGCTGGTCTGGACCAGGCCCGTGTCGACGCCGTGTCGCGCCGTATCCTTAACGAGTTCGCGTCCGTCAGCATCGTCGCCGACCACGGCAATCAGCTGGCAAGAGACGGAGAGCCGAGCCAGGTTTTCGGCAACATTGCGGGCGACACCGCCACGCCCGAAGCGGGTGGAAACCGGATTCGACGTTCTCGCCGCCGCCGGCTGGTGCAATTGCAACAGTCGATCGACCGACATTCCTCCGATGCAGCATACGGCGTGTCGCTCGGCGACTTGATTCATGGGACCCTCACCGGTTCGGTTGCCTGAATTATGTCAACGGACTGTCGCCGAATGCCTGAAATCCGGTCAAAAGTTGACAACGCTGGTAACCGTTTGTACCTGCAGTCAGGCGCAGAAGTAAACCATAAATAATAGTAAAAACAGGGCTTTATATCACAATTACTCATCTGGTTCACGGATGGCATGCGGTTTGCAACAGATTCTGCCAAGGCCGGTCCTGGCGGGTCATTATCGTCACGCCGGCGAAACGAAAATCAAACGGAGAACCATTGTGATGAGCAAGGAAATAATCCAGGACTGGACAGACAGTACGGTGCTGTTGAAATTCGGCAAGCATCGGGACGTTCGTTACCAGGTATACAGGGACGGGGCCAAGCTCCTGCAGGAAATCCGGGATGAAGAGGATGAGACCATCCATACCCTGGAATTGCCTTGCGGCATGCTGATGGAGAAGCGCAGTTACGAAGTCTTGTTGCGCTACGTCTTGCTGGACGTTGTCGCCAAATAAGCGTCCGGTGGGTCAGCAGTTCCATCAACCCACGGTCGCTCGCGCTCGGCTACTTGGCGGATCTGACCCGTTGGGCGGAATTTGCGCAAATTCGCTGTCAATCCTTGCATATCGCCGCAGTTGATTGGCTGCGGGATGCGTCACAGGCGCTTCTTCAGCAGTCGATCCGACTTTTTCGGGCGCCGAAATCCCGGATAGCGTATGCTTGCGCGCATGAGCAAATCCAGCGCAGCTACCCCGGACACCCTGGTGTCCAACAATCAACCCTTTAAAATTGTCGAATTCACGCGAGCCGAGCCACCCGACGGCCAGACAGAAGCCGAATGGTACCGGTACGTTATCAGTCAAGGTCGCGGCGCAATGTCGGGGCTACGACAGGGTACTCGTGAAAGCGTCACCGCTGCGGTCGAAGAAATCGTCGCGCGTATGAATGAACGCCGCCTGGGTCGCTTCGGCCGCGTGCACCTGAGAATGGGCGACGGCCCGAAGTCCGATCGCGCCAAGCGCTGATTCCGAACCTGGCAGCCAGCCTACCAGCGTCGCACGTGGCCGGTATCCACGTGCAGGAAATTGGATTGTTCGTAGTAACCGACGCCACCACGCTGCAGCGCGATTGCTGCGTCACGCAATTCCTGTAACTCCACGCCGCGTAAGCGCACATCGATGGCCTTGCCGACAATGTGCAGGCTATGGGTGCGAAAAGGACAGTCGCCATTCATCGGTAGTGACTGCCAGGGCTGTCGAGAGCAACAACACTGCCGCGCCGGCTACGAGCACAATGCACGACAGGAATCGTTGTCGCATTAATCGAGCGCTTTTCATAAGCCGATCAGGCGCGCATGTTCGACTTTGAGGCATCGGTCCATGACGACTTTGAGTCCTGCCGATTGCGCCTTCGCCGCCGCCTCAGCGTGTCGGACGCCGAGTTGCAACCACAGATAACGAATGGCACGCGCCTTGATCAGCGGCGTTACTTCGTCTACGAGTCCGGGAAGTGCGTCGCTACGACGAAATACGTTGACCATCTCGAATTCTTCGTCGATGACCGCGAGCGACGAGATTACCTGTTCGCCCAGAATTGTTTCGCCTTCTACGGTCGGATTGACGGGTATCACCCGGTAACCGGCTCGCTGAAGATACTGCATGACGCCATGGCTGGGTCGATCGCTTGACGGGCTGGCACCCACCATGGCAATCGTTCGTGTATTTTTAAGAATCCGGAGAATGGATTCGTCATCCGATTGATTGTCCGCATCGCTCATTTGTCGCACCGGCTGGCTTTCCAGGGGTCCAGCATAACAGCCCGTTACGCCTGCGCCGCATACGTTCTTTGCAAAAATGCAGGCATCTTGAGCATCAGCAACTGGCAGGCGCCTGGTACGAAAGAAACGCGATAGCAGGTACAGTAAGGTGCAGCGCGGCTCGTTTGGCCATTCCGGTCTATGCTGCCCACGAGGGTTACGTATGAGTGACAAAGCCGATTTGGCGCCCGAAACATTCGTGGCACAAGGACTTCACTACATCGGACCCGACCATGGTGCGATCGTGCCGCCCATTGAGCCGTCGACCACTTTTGCGCGGGACGAACACTATCGCCTTGTCTCTGCATCGCACAGTTATGCTCGCGATCACAATCCGAGCTATCGCACGGCGGAGGAGATGCTGCAACGGCTGGAAGGAGGCGCGGATGCGTTGTTGTTCGCGTCAGGCATGGCAGCAGCGGCCGCTGTCGTGCAGTCGCTGAAACCGGGCGATCATATCGTGGCACCTAAAGTGATGTACTGGGGACTGCGTAACTGGTTGATCGGATTCTGTCACCGATGGGGCCTCGAACTCGACCTCTTCGAAACCGGCGACGCCGATGGCGTGGCGGCAAAGGTCCGCCCCGGCAAAACACGACTGGTCTGGGTCGAAACGCCCAGTAACCCGACCTGGGACATCATTGATATCCGGGGTGCTGCCAGGACGGCGCACCAGGCGGGCGCTCTCCTGGTAGTCGACTCAACCGTGCCGACCCCCGTGTTGACCCGGCCCATCGAACTCGGTGCGGATATCGTCATGCATTCGGCAACCAAGTACCTTAACGGGCACGCGGATGTTGTCGCCGGTGCTCTGGTGACGGCAAAAACGGATGAATTCTGGCAGCGTATTCGTGAGATTCGTGCCGAGGCAGGTGCGTTGCTCGGCTCGTTCGAAGCATGGCTGTTGCAACGTGGCATGCGCACGTTGTTCATTCGCGTATTGAAATCAAGTGCCTCCGCACTGCAGATCGCGCAGCACTTTGAGGATCATCCGCAACTCGACGCAGTGCAGTATCCCGGATTGGCAAGCCACCCGGCGCATGCGATCGCCGCAGCACAAATGCGAGGCGGTTTCGGCGGCATGCTGTCTCTGCGCGTTCACGGGGGTGCCGACGCCGCGATCGAGGTCGCAAAGCGTTGCCGCGTGTTTATTCGTGCTACATCGCTCGGCGGCGTCGAAAGCCTGATCGAGCATCGCTACTCGATCGAAGGTCCGCAGAGCCCGATCCCGCCCGACCTGCTGCGCCTTTCAGTAGGCATCGAATCGGTCGACGACCTCATCGCCGACCTCGAACAAGCCCTCGCAGGGGTCGGACCTCGGTAAGCTCGCGATCTCACGAGGTTTTATCGGGGTCGCAGTTGGCTCCACTAGCAGCCCTGGCGCAACCACAGCAATCGAAACAGGCGCCAATTCGCCGTCGCTTTCCGGGGTGCAGCGCCGACATTTTTGCTAGGCGCTGCCTTCCCACTGTCGTTAGAATAACGAGCCACCAGAATGAGTCTTGGCGGGTGTAGTTCAAAGGCAGAACATTAGCTTCCCAAGCTAAGAATGAGGGTTCGATTCCCTTCACCCGCTCCAGTCATGTGGACACTGGCAGTTCCTGAAGGACCATGACCACGCGACCTATCTCCAAGACCCGCCTGATGTCCGCCCGACAATGCCTGAAGCGCGTTTGGCTGGAGGTGCATCGCAGTGAACTTGCTGTCACAAGCGCTAACAACCGAATGGCGCTACGCGCAGGACGGGACGTCGATGTGGCGGCGCGGCAGATTTATGGAAGCAGTGGTGCACATTTCGTCGAGCTTCAGGATGGCTTCGATGCCGCTATTGCGCGAACGAAAGAGCTCCTGCTGCAGCGTGTAACGGAACCTGTTTTCGAGGCAACGCTGAGCGTTGCGGGAGTCCTGATACGCGCGGATGTATTGCAACGGGAAGGACCGCACTGGCACCTCATTGAAGTCAAAGCAAGCACGCAGATCAAGGAAGAACACGCGTTCGACTGTGCCATCCAGAGCTGGGTGCTGAGCCAGGCCGGCCTGAACATCGCCCGGATCAGCCTGGCGCACGTCGACAATCAGTTCACCTATCCCGGCAATGGTGACTATCGCGGTTTGCTCATCGAAAACGACATGCAAGCTGCAATCGATCCACTGCTGCCGCTCGTGGCCGGCCACGTTGCGGTTGTGCGCAATACGCTGGGTGGTTGCGAACCGGACATTGGCGTGGGCAAGCATTGCTTTCATCCCTGGGAATGCCCCTTCGTCGCCTATTGCTGGCCGACTGACACGGATTTTCCGGTCCAGGACCTTGGCGGCAGCAAGGCGAAACTGGGTGAACTGGTGTCCGAAGGATTCCGCGATCTTCGCGACGTGCCAGCGCATCGTTTGACCGAGCGACAGCGCCGCATCCGGTCGGTTACGCGCTCGGGCCGCGCCGAGCTGTCGCCGGCGGCTGCACGTGAAGTGGCAACGATCGGCTATCCACGTTACTTCATCGATTTCGAAACGATCGCACCAGCGGTGCCGGTCTGGCCGGGAACGCGGCCCTATGCAGCATTGCCCTTTCAGTGGTCCTGCCATTTTGAGCCGGAGCCGGGCGACGTGCGGCATGCCGAGTTCCTCGATCTGACAGGCGACCCACCGATGCGCCGCGTCGCAGAGTCACTCATACGTGTGCTCGGTTCCACGGGAGCAGTATTGATGTACACAGCTTACGAGCGTCAGGTCATCAATGGACTGATCGCGAGCTTCCCGGACCTCAAAACACCGTTGTCCCGTATCGTGGTTCGGCTGCTGGACCTGAAGGACATCGTCGCACGCCATTACTATCACCCGGTCATGCACGGGTCGTGGTCGTTGAAGGCGGTGTTACCGACGATTGCGTCCGACCTTAGTTATGATCAACTGGAGGAAATACAAGATGGTACCGACGCTTCTGAAGGTTATATCGAGGCGATAGAACTGACCACCAGCGCGGCGCGCAGAAGCCAGCTAGACAAACAATTGCGGCATTACTGTCGCATCGATACCGAGGCAATGGTGCGGCTCACGCACTTCCTGGCTGCCGCTGCCGATTGAATTTCTGCAGCCCCGTCAGCGAAATGCGGGTGGCAGAGACGACTCCGACTGCATATACCGATCGCGCAGCAGCGTCTGGCGACTTTCCATTGGCATGAGCCGGCCCCCGATCAATACCTGCTCCGGGTAGCTGCGCAGCTCCAGCGGATCGTCGTTCCAGATAACCAGATCGGCGCGCTTGCCCGGTTCGATGCTGCCAATCTGCTCATCGAGACCGAAGATCTCGGCCGCTGCCAGAGTGATCGCCGCCAGGCCGCTGGCCCACGGCAATCCGTTGGCAACTGCAATACCTGCCGCCTGTGTGATGTTGCGCGCATTGTGATTCTGGCTGAATGAATCGCCACCGACCGCAAATCGTACGCCGGCTTCAGCG
Source organism: uncultured Woeseiaceae bacterium (assembly GCA_964605635.1). Lineage (GTDB taxonomy): Bacteria > Pseudomonadota > Gammaproteobacteria > Steroidobacterales > Woeseiaceae > IDS-8. Next base: position 10,318 of record CAZSDL010000019.1, on the reverse strand, counting down.
AGTATTGCGGCTGTTTGGAGACGGGCATTCAGGCGCTCGAACGAGCCGGGCAGGTTACCGATCGAATCGAGTATTACCGGCACGCCCGCCGTCGCCAGTTCGTCCGCCACCAGCCACGCCTCGGTGCCACCGACGATAATCATCTGGATATCATAGTCAGCCGCAAGCCGCAGCGCCGCCGAAATGTCGCTAGCGCGATGTACATCGACTACCAGCTTTCGTTCACCGGACAGCACGCCACTTAAGGCAACGAGATCGGTCTCGCTCAGTGAATAATTGCGCCGGCGACCTTGTTCGAAGGCTTCGCGGTTGGACGCGTAATCACGGGCATCGTTGAGCGCCGTTCGCAGGATCATCAGGGCTGCCGCGCGGGAACCCGCAGCGAGGCTGCTGCCGGTTTCACCCAGTTGGGCGATCACGGCCACACCGCGATCGAGCAAGTAGTCATGCGCATCGCCCAGATGCACTACGGACGCCAGTCCGGACAAAACCCGACTGTAATTACCCTGTTGATCCATCGACGCACCATCCGGCGCGATCACCGCGTGCGTGATGCCCGCAATGCGGTTGATGGCAACCAGCGAAGAGCGGGGATTGTACGCGTCGGCTACGTCGAATCCGGCCGAAAACTGGTCGCCGCGCTGGATGAAATCGACCGTTCCCGCGACCGCGTCGACTTCGACCAGGCCGATCTGTCCCATCGGCGACATGAGTCCCGGAGTGATGACTTTACCGGCGGCGTCAATTCGCTGAACATCGGCGGGGATGTCGAGGTCGTTACCGACCGCCGTGATGATCCCATTCTCGATGAGCACCACCGCATCTTCAATTGAGCCCTGCGGTCCTACCGTATGCACCGTTGCACCGGTGACGGCCGTAATCTCAGCGTAGGAGGGAGCCGCAATCAGGGCAGTCCAGGCAAGCGCAAAAACGGCTGCTTTAGCTCCTGTCGCCGAATTCATTGTGCACCCCCTTGATGAGCCAGCGAGCCGAGGGTGAAATCCGTGACCGGGTTACGTGCCGGATCATCACGATCATAAACCAGCGCACCATCGATATAGACGCGGGAGACCTTCGTATAAACACTGAATGGGTCACCGGCCCAGACGGTTACGTCCGCCATTTTTCCCATTTCGAGCGTGCCGACCATTTCGCTGATACCGAGCGCCTTTGCAGGATTGCTGGTAATCCAGCGAATGGCTTGCGCCGGCGTGATATTCATGCCTGCACGCGCTGCCGCACCGATAATTTTTGCCGTCTCCTGATTGAGCCTCTGGATTCCGAGATCGTCATCCGAGTGCACGATGGCACATGCACCGGCCTGGTCGACAATTGCCGCATTCTCGATGATGCCGTCGTAAGCCTCCATCTTAAATCCCCACCAATCTGCCCAGACTGCTGCGCAGGTGCCGTTTTCGGCCAGGAGATCCGGAATTTTGTAGGCCTCGACGGCGTGGTGGAATGAGGCTATTCGATACCCGAACTCGTCCGCGATATCGAGCATGATCGCCATTTCGTCCGCCCGGTAGCAGTGGTTGTGGACTAGAATCTCGCCGTCGAGGACGCCGACCAGGGTCTCCAACTGCAAGTCGCGTAACGGCGCCTCACCGTCGCCATCCAGGGCCTTTTCAGACTTGGTGCGATAGTCCTCTGCGGCAATCCAGGCTTTGCGGTAGCCGGCAACATTGCCCATGCGGGTAAACGGCGCTACTCCTTTGCCCACTCCGTACACACGCTTTGGATTCTCGCCGCAGGCCATTTTCAGCCCGTGCGGTGCGCCGGGAAACTTCATATCCTGCATGGTGCGACCGGGAATGTTTTTGACTGTCACGCTTCGACCGCCAAAAAGATTGGCCGAGCCCGGCAGAATTTGCAGTGCGGTCACGCCACCCGCGAGTGCAGCGGCGAACCCGGGGTCCTGTGGCCAGATGCTGTGCTCTGCCCATACTTCGGCGGTATTCGCTGCCGTCATTTCATTACCATCGGAATGCGCATCGACCGACGGAGACGGATACACTCCGAGATGCGAATGCAGATCGATAATGCCGGGCGTCACCCACTGCCCGGACGCGTCGACAACCAGCGCGCCTTCGTCCGAAAGATTCTCACCGACTGCCGCGATCTTGCCATCCTGCATCAGGACGTCAGCAGCGTCGAGCTGCTCGCCTGTGCCGGTCAACACTGTGGCGTTTCGCAAGAGCGTCGTTTCGTGTGGTAGCGCCGTGTAACGACTACTGAATACAGATGCTGACGGAGTCTCGCTACGGCGATCGGCCGTTTCGTCATTTTGGCAGCCGGCAACAGCCAGGCAGGCGGTCACAACGATAAAAACATACTTCATCGGTTTCTCCTACGCTGCAGAGCGCACTATACCGGAATGAATAGGGTAGAATTACAGCAACGTTGTGCAAGAGTACACTGGCCGGATATGGTGACCGAGTATTCCGATACAGAAAGCGATCTGCCGCCCGAGGTTATTCGTGCCATTGAGCAGGGACGAAAGATCGAAGCGATAAAATTGCTGCGTGAAGCAACCGGGATCGGGCTTGCCAATGCCAAGGTGCTGGTCGACAGGGCCTTTCGGGAGCATCGCCCGAAACCTGCAATGCCGGACCTGGTCACCGAAGAATCGGGTATCGGTAAGCTGCTGATGATGCTGGCGATCGTTGCAGTTGCGTTTTTCCTGTACCACCAGTTTATCGACACCTGAAGTACCTCCGTAACAAGGGGAAGGAAGCGATCCTGCATGCTTCCAGGAGGAAGGTACTATTACTTGTGCCTGCATCGGTACTGTAGCAAGGAGAACGAAAATGAACATTGAGGGGGCACCGCGCGATCACGCGCCGGGGGAAGTTTACGGGGATCCTGACGAGCAAACCGGCAGTCGAAGAATAGAGGAACATATCAAGTCGCGATCGACCTGGCTGCGAGGCTTGTTCATGCTCGTCTTCATTGCCATCTACGGCATATCACGGATTGTCGTCGGTGCCGTCGTGCTGTTGCAGTTTCTATGGGTGCTCTTTACCGGCGAAACCAACCAGCAATTGAAAATGCTGGGCCAATCGCTCGCCCTTTATACCGGCCAGATCATCCGCTATCTGACCTACAACAGCGAGCGTCGCCCGTTTCCCTTCGAGGAACCGTGGCCGCCGGGAAACAGTGACGACTGAGCGATCGCGTCCGGCACTTCGTCGCCGGGAAGTCGCGCCGTGACAGCCACATGAGCGTTGACGGATGGCAGGAACACTGGGCGCTGTTGCTCGGAGTTGTGGTTGCGGTGAGCATTGCGATCGTGGCACTTGCCCACTGGTTCAAGTCGACCGCCCGTAGCCGATTGCGCCAGTCTCGCAAGGAACTGCTTGCAAAGCGCGGTGCCTTTAGCAAAGCGGAGTCGGTCGTAGCCGCCGCGGAACGAAAGGCCAGGAAATTGCACGAGCGAGCCGAGCGGGCGAAACCTCGTCACATTCATGAAGCCGAGGAAGCACTGGCAGATGCGCGGGCGCTGGCCAAGATCGCGCATGACCAGGTACTGGTCGCGGAAAATCATCTGCGCCGTATCATTGTTGAGGAATATCCACCCGCCAGACAAGCGCGCCTGCGTGTCAAGTACGGCGTTCAGGAAGTGCCCGACAAGCGGCCTTTCACTTTCTGAAATAACTGACATACCCTGCGAGGAAATTCGATGAACGCCGAAGCGCTCTTTTCACTGGCGGGCATGCTGGTACTGCCCGGCTGGTTGCTGCTGGTTTTTCTGCCACGCTGGAAATTCAGTGCAACACTGATCTCCGCAGTCGTCATTCCCGCTCTCCTGGGCTTGCTGTATGCGTGGTTGATTGCGATGCACATTGGCAGCAGCGAGGGCGGATTCGGCTCGCTTGCCGAGGTACGGGCGCTCTTCAGCAATGAATTTCTCTTGCTCGCCGGATGGATTCACTATCTGGCATTTGACCTTTTCATTGGCAGCTGGGAGGTACGGGACGCGGAGCGCACCGGCGTGCACCACCTGGCTGTCATTCCCTGCCTGCTGCTCACCTTCCTGCTCGGCCCTGTCGGGTTGCTGCTGTACCTTGCAATTCGCATCGGCGTCAGCCGCCGCATCCTGCTGACGAACGGGGCATAGGGTTTGTCGGGTACCAATATATTTTTCGCCGAGCTTTACCGGCGCAATCCGCTGCTGACTCTTGTCGGCTGGTTGCATGTGCTGCTGTTGCTTGCCACGGTTATCGGCCTACTGGTAGACGATCGCCAGGTTCTGGGTATCAATACATGGGTCAAGCCCATGAAATTCATGGCGTCCCTGGTGATCTACCTGTGGACCATTGCCTGGTTCACTCGTTACATCAGCCGGCCGCGCTGGGCTAACAAGACGATCAGCATCGTCATTGCGACCGTGATCGTTCTGGAATCCGCTTGCCTGCTGCTGCAAGCGGGCCGAGGCACCACTTCCCATTTCAACGTGGCCACAGACTTTGATGCAGCCATATTCCAGATGATGGGCATACTCATCGGGATCAACATGCTGATGGCGGTCGCTATTCTCGTTATGTTCGCGAAACCCAGCGTGAAGCTATCCGCGACTTACCTGTGGGGCATCCGGGGCGGGTTGCTGCTGTTTCTGGCAGGTGGCCTGACTGGCGGCATCATGATCGTCAACAACGGCCACACGTTTGGCGCACCCGATGGTGGGCCCGGGATACCGATTCTCAACTGGAGCACGACGGCCGGTGACTTGCGTTTCGCACACGGGCTGGCTTTGCACGCATTGCAGATCCTGCCGCTTTTCGGCTTCGCGCTCAGTCGCTGGTCGCTTCTCTCCTCGGAGGCAGCGCGCCTGACGGTGCTGGCAGCGGCAACCCTCGCTTACTCCTGGCTCATTTACCTGCTTGCCCGTCAGGCCATGGCCGGTATTCCGCTTGTCTGACGGCTTTCGTCAGTTGGCTGCAGCAGCTGCTTCCGGCTCGCTCAGACTGCGAGCGACGTTTTCGACTTCGCGCCATACGCGCATCAGGTTACCGCCGAGTATCTTTTCAATATCCGCAACGCTGTAGCCTCTTTCAAGAAACCCCTGGACCAGGTTGGGGTAGGTGGACACGTCTTTTAACCCGACCGGCAACGTGTCACCGACGCCGTCGTAATCGGAACCGATTCCGACGTAGTCAACGCCAGTGAGACGCACGACGTGGTCGAAGTGATCCAGTGTCTGTCCCAAAGTGGCAAAAGGGTAGGGGCCGTGTTTCTCGGCGTACTCGTCGTAGAACTGTTGCCGGACTTCGTCGCTGCTTTCTACATCGTTTGCTTCAAGCCAGGCAGTAAAATCCTCACCCCGTTCTTCACCGTAACGTTGCGAATCGCCAGAGATAAACGCCGAGCCGAAGCTGATCATGATCAAGCCGCCATTCGCGGCGAGCGACTGGATCATTTCATCCGACATATTGCGTTCCCAACCGGGAGTGAAGTGTCGGGCCGAAGAATGCGAGGCGATGACCGGTGCCCTGGTAATCTCGAGAACGTGGCGGAAGGCATCGTCGGACAGATGGCTGACGTCGGCGATGATTCCAAGCCGGTTAATCTCACCGACGACTTCCACGCCGAAATCGCTGAGTCCGCCCCAGCGCTTGTCGTCGTCATAGGACGAATCCGAGAGTTGATTGGACAGGCTGTGCGCCAGCGTGATGTAGCGGATTCCTCTCTCGAAAAAATACGCGACGTTGGCAAGATCCCCTTCAAGCGGCGAGCCGTTCTCCATGCCCATTGGCAGAGATATCAATCCTTCACGGAAATGCCTGTCGGCATCGTCCGGCGAAAAGGCAATGGCGAATTTTTCCGGTGCGTCGGCCGCAATTTTCTGCACCATGTCGATCAGCGACTCAGCCAGTGCCTTTGAGCCACCTTCGGCCTCGAGCCTTGCCGGTGTATAGATGGACATGAACGCAACGTTGAGCCCGCCCGCGACTGCGCGCGGATAGTCAAAGTCACCGCTTTCGGTGGCCAGTGATACGTCCGCCCATTCCTCGTTCAGCCGATACGGTACGTCGATGTGGGTGTCGACAATGATGGAACCCAACGCGATTTGCTGCGCCTGTTGCGCGCTGTCCGGCGTCGTTGGCATCGGCTCCAGAGGCTGCGTGTCGCGATCAGACTGGCCGCAAGCGGCGACGAACAGGCTGGCAACAATGGCTACGACGGTTCTGGCAAGCATGCAGGTCCCCTGAAACAACAAAAAAGCGCCGACAATGGCGCTCTCGGAGTATAGATCCAATCGTCCCGGAGCGCATGGCTCGCGTTCCTGCGGTCATGTCCTCAGTCATGCGCAAAAAAATGCCCCGCCTTGCGGCGGGGCCAGTGGGGCGACCACTCTCTTGGGGGATGAGTGATCAGGGGTTAAAGTCATCCAGGAGAATCAGCCCTAGCGGAGTGCCGCCACCTGTTGCATCCCGTGCGACCGCTGTGTAAATGCCACCGTTTGCCAGTGAAATAGTAGCGGGCCCGATTGCCGGGGTCTTGCTTCCGGTCGGTGTCACTATCACGTCGTAGTCACCTTCTGCCAGAGACAGGAAGCCGGTATTGGCTTTGAACGGCACGTCGGCAATTGCCGGCGATTCAGCGTTGATGTCGGATCCCACGGCGGTTATGTAGATGTCGACGTTCCCGGCAGCGGGAGATCCATGGATGATGCGCACTTTGGCCGCGGTGGACACGCGTCGGGGATCGTCGGTGGCAATTAACGCTTCGATGCCGGCACCGAGTGTGTTTACAGCCAGTACGGAGTAACGGATTGCCGCTTCCAGCTCCAGGTCGGCATCGATAACGGCATTCTGGGTTCCGGCAGGAGCCACTTTCACATTGTAGGTGTCCGGCGGAACGCTTACGAAGTCAGTGAAGTCCGGGAAACTCAGCGAGACCACAAGTGGAGCGCCGAAGTCGTCATTAACAACGACGTCTACCGCGGGAGCATCGGGGGAGGCATGTACCACGCGAACATCTGCGGGTGTATTGATATCGTGCAGAGTGAACGCGTCGACCTGCTCAGCCGGCATGACCACGAGGCTGATTGGTGATGCGCCGATAGTCGTATTTTCAACTGCGGCGACGAGCAGATTGCTGCCTGCGTCCAGCGTCACAGTTCCGGAGTCGAATGCTACCGCTGCAGGGTCACCGGCGACAGTAACCCGGATCTGGTAGTCACCGGCCGTCACTTCGGCTGGTCCCAGATCGCCGCGAAATTCGAACGTGCCCACCGGCGCGCTGGCCGTGAGGTCGGCACCCGGCGAAGTCAGGTAGACGTCGACCTCGGGTGCCATCAGAGCGGCATGCAGAACGCGCAGTCGCACGATCCCCGTCGGCACGTCCGTTTCAGGTTCTTCCAGGATGATGGGTTCCACGTTGGCAACATCGTTTACCGCGATCACGCGATAGAACGTATCTTCCTCAAACGGCACGGTCACCGGCCCGATAACGGTCGCGTTTCCGCCCGGCAGGACGCCGTCAACCTGAATTTCAACGTCGCCCGCAGTGAGGTTGAGCACCCTCGTTCCCTCGCGGAAGTCGGTTTCTGAAGGTTGTGGAACACCGTTGAATGAGATAATGACCGGCGGCGCATCCGGCGAAGCATGCAACGCCTGGGCGGTCGCAATCGACGCCGGTGGCGGCGGTTCGGCAGGGGTCGGCGTAGTGCTGGACGAACTGCTACCGCAGGCAGCCAGCGCCAGCGTCACCGCTGCCAATGAAAGAGGAAAAAGTTTGCGCATCAAAAAATCCTTTCAGGTTGTCGTGAGAACTGTGTTTGAAACCTAAGAGCAGTGTGCAAGACTGTGCCATGCCGTAGGTCTCGCAGCGGTAACAGATTGTTTCAATTTGTAACGGGGCGACTTTTCAGGCAGAACGGGCAGGAACAAGCGATATCATGCAGCCGATGACAAAAGTCTTGTTGATCGACGACGACCGGCGCCACTCGGAGTTGCTGCAGGCTTATTGCAAGCGCTTCGGCATCGATATCGAGTGTGCCTTCGATGCCGATGAAGGATTGCGCAAGTTATCGCATCTTGAACCGGAGTTGTTGCTGCTGGATATCATGTTGCCGGGACGCGACGGCTTTGAAGTATGTCGGGAAGTACGCAAGGTCAGCAATATTCCTATCATCATGCTGACGGCTCGCGGTGACGTTATAGATCGAGTATCCGGACTGGAGCTCGGTGCTGACGACTACGTCGGCAAACCGTTCGAACCGCGTGAACTGGTAGCACGCATCCAGTCGATTCTGCGGCGTGCAGCAGCGAAAGATACAGACGACAGGGTATTGCAGTTCGAGGGGCTCGAAATTGACCGGGAAGCGCGCTCGGTGTCGATGAACGGAGAACCGGCGGGACTTACTTCCATGGAATACGAGTTACTGCTCATTCTTGCATTGAACCCTGGACGGAAGCTTACACGCGACGAGATCCTCAGCGCGTTACGAGGCATCGATGCCGCCATACTTACGCGTTCCGTCGATATTATGATCAGCCGACTGCGTCATAAACTGGGTGACACGGAAAAGCCACCACGTTTCATACAGACCGTCTGGGGACGTGGATACTCTTTCATCGGTCGTCCGCTCACGCATGATTAAATACCTTACGCGCTCGTTGTCATTCCGGCTTGTGGCAATTTTCCTGGTACTTGGCGTGCTCTTTGCTTACGGTGCCATGACGGCGTTTCGCTGGGTTTACAGCGAAGACGATCTGCGCGAGCTGATCAGCGGACACCTTTCCCTGCACGTCGATTACGTACGGCAGGACATTGGCAATCCGCCCGATATACGCCGTGCTGTCGCCATCACCGAGAAAGTGCCGGTCGACATAAAGATTATCGGGCCTGACCTGAACTGGTCTTCCGATCCGGCTTTCCCGGAGTTTTCGGAACTGTCGTTCGGATCCAGTCGTTACTTCAGCGAGGAACCGGATGCCTGGCTTCGGCAGCTGGAAAATGTAGAGTTTGCCCAGCTCGGGGTGCATCGATATCTGAAGCTCGATCAGGGACCGTATTCGATCATAGTCGCATCGCCCAAGATCGCGGTGACCGAAAGCAGCCCGGACCTGCTGTCGATTATCGTAGGTTTCGGACTGGTGCTGGTGCTTCTGGCCTACCTTGCCGTTCGCTGGTTGTTCAAACCGGTGAGCGCGATTCGTCAAGGTGCTTCGCGCATCGGCCACGGCGATCTCGATTTCCGCATCACCGATATCCGGCAGGACGAACTAGGCGACCTGGCGGAGGACGTTAATAGCATGGCGGCGGATGTACGAGGTATGCTGGACGCTAAACGTCAATTACTGCTGGGAATCAGTCACGAGCTCAGGTCGCCATTGTCGCGACTGAGGTTGTCGCTCGAGTTTCTGGCCGATTCGAACGACGCGCAGAATTTGCGTACCGAGATCGACGAGATGGAACGCATTATCAGTACGCTTCTTGAAGCCGAGAGACTCAATTCGCGCCATGTAACGCTGAATCTCAGTCAGGTTGACATGCGCACCCTGGTCGGGCAGATGCTCGGTAATTTTTTCGCGCGTGACAGGGAACGTATCAAGGTATCCATGCAGGGCACAGATGTGCCTGTCACAGTAGATGAAGCACGGCTCATCCTCTTGCTCAAAAACCTGATCAGCAACGCACTGCGTTATTCAAATGCCGATGAAGGTCGGGTCGAGCTTTCAGTCAGGCAAACAGCCGACCGGCTGGAGATCAACGTCCGGGACTACGGGCCGGGTATACCGTCGGAGCAGGCGAAGCACCTTGGAGAGCCCTTTTTTCGTGGTGATCCGTCGCGTACGCGCGATACTGGCGGGAGTGGTCTCGGGCTATACCTGGCGAAACTGGTGGCCGAGGCGCACGGCGGACAGTTGCTGTTGCGGGACGAGATCAAGGACGGTGCCTCGTTCGAAGTTAACTTGCCGCTAAACCGGGGCCGAAGTCGCAGCTCGAAACAGGCAGCCTGAAACGATGAACCTTCTCGCAATCATAATCATCCTGCTGGCATTAATTACTGCCGGTTCCATCGTCTATATTGCCTGGGAGCTTTCGTCCGGCAGGCCGGTGTTCAAGAAGCGAGAGTCGGACATTGCGGACGCCGGCGACAACACGGCCGAGCCCGGAACGGGCAGGGGAGCCGATAAACAACGTCCTGACTGACCGGGGTTCAGCGGCCAATTAACGATCGCGGGCACGGTCTTTGCGCGCTGCCGGGCGTGCGGGTGCCGCTCGCGATGTTGCTTTCGGTGCGGCGGCACGCGGTGCGGCGGCACGCGGTGCGGCGGCACGCGGTGCGGCGGCAGGTCGCGGTGCA
>CAZSDL010000018.1:0-27982 GCA_964605635.1 uncultured Woeseiaceae bacterium | reverse complement strand
AGAGATTCTTGAGATTCCAGTCGCTTTGGCCATGACGGCAGAGGACGAGTTTTCCGGGCATTAGGTCTCCACTTGATGCGGTACGCCGATCAATTGCTGATGAGTTTGCGCAGCTCCTGCGCAGCCACCGACAAGGTAGCAAAGTCGATCTCCTGACGTCTCTTCATTTCGTCGAGGATTGCATCGAGCTTTCTTATGCCGGCGGCATTTGCTTCCTGCCATTTCTCGAATCTTTCTTCAAGGCCGGACTGTCCGCGTACACGCAGCAGGCTTGCCGTCAGATCACGGCGCACGCGGTAGAACTCATCACGCAAGTTGCTGCGAGCCATTGCCTGCCAGCGCCCGCTGACGGACAGGCTTTCAATCGAGCGGTGCAGCCAGATAATGCCGAGCCGATCGCTGAGCGCGGTATACATCCTTGCAGTTTCAACAACGTCCTGGTTGTGGTTACGTCCGAGGTCTGCAATATCCAGGCCGCCGCGTGTCAACAGCAGTGCTGCCATCTTGCGAGCCAGCTTCTCCGGCACGCCCTGCTCAATTTTCTCTTCGCTCACCCGCTTCTGGCGTTCCTTGGATGTGCCGGAGACGATTCGATAAACGCGCGCATAGATGGTGTCTATGCCCGGTTTCAGATGCTGTACAGCCGCGACGATGTTGAGCTCGTCGCCATAACGATCGATAAGCCAGTAGCAGGCGTGCCGCAGGATTCGACTTACCTCGAACATCATCGCTTGTTGTACGGTGGCTGGTATTTCGTTATCGAGTGCTTCAATGCCTTGCCAGATTTCGCTGGCGTCCGTCAATTCCCGCGCCACGACGTAGGCGCGAGCGATCGTGACGGCTTTTGCACCAGTGTCCTGTTGCAGGCGCTGCACGAACGCCGGGCCCATACGATTGACAATGTTGTTGGCGATGAGCGTCGCCAGAATCTCGCGACTCAGGCGATGATGCGGTATGAGATCCGAATAACGGCGCCGGAGAACCGGCGGAAAGTAACGCTGGGGATCCGTCGTAAGAAAGTCCTCGAGCGTCTGGCCGGAAGTATTGAGGCCGTTATACAAATCGATCTTCGCATAGCTCAGGATAATGGCGAATTCCGGTCGGGTCAGCCCCTGGCCTTTCTGCCGTCGCTCCTCGATCACGCCATCGTCGGGCAGGAATTCCAGGTGACGATCCAGTAAGCCCGTTCGTTCCAGGTTGGTGATGAGTCGGGCCGACTCATCGAGCCGTTCAGCGGCTTGTGCTTCCATCATGCTGATCGCTTGTGTCTGCAGATAGTTACTGCGCAATACGAATGCCGCGACTTCATCTGTCATTTCCACCAACAGGGCGTTTCGCTGAGTTCGCGTCATGCCCTTCTGCTTTTCGGCTGCGCCCAACAGAATCTTGATGTTGACTTCACGGTCGGAACTGTCGACGCCAGCCGAATTATCGATGAAATCGGTGTTGACCCGCCCGCCGTTCAGGCTGTACTCGATACGAGCACGCTGCGTCATCCCCAGGTTGCCGCCCTCGGCGATGACCTTGCACCGCAGCTGGTTCGCGTTGACGCGCACGTTGTCATTACTCTTGTCGCCGACATCTGCATGGCTCTCGCTGCTGGCTTTAACGTAGGTGCCGATGCCGCCGTTCCAGAGCAAGTCGACCGGCATCTTCAATATTGCGCGAATGAGCTCGAGCGGCTGCATGGCGGCCTGCTCGACATCGAGCAGCCGGCGCGCTTCCTTGGAGAGGCGAATCTGTTTTGCCTGTCGCGAGTAAACGCCGCCACCCTTGGAAATCAGTTCTTCGCGGTAATCCAGCCAGCTCGAACGTGGCAGGGCAAACAGTCGTTGGCGTTCCTCGAAGCTTCCGGCCATGTCGGGGTCGGGATCGATGAAGATGTGCTGGTGGTTGAATGCGGCGACCAGGCGGATCTTGTCTGAGAGCAGCATGCCGTTGCCGAATACGTCGCCGCTCATGTCACCGATGCCTGCGACCGTAAACGGATCTGTCTGTACATTGATACCGCGTTCGCGGAAGTGCCGCTTGACTGCTTCCCAGGCACCTCGCGCCGTGATGGCCATCTTCTTGTGGTCATAACCTGCCGAACCGCCCGATGCGAATGCATCGTCCAGCCAGAAACCGTATTCCTGCGAAATGCTGTTGGCGATATCTGAGAAGGTGGCTGTGCCTTTGTCCGCCGCGACGACAAGGTACGGGTCGTCACCATCGCGTCGCACAACCTGCGCTGGCGGTTTGACTTTGCCGTCGACCACATTGTCCGTAATGTCGAGCAAGCCGCGGATAAAGGTCTTGTAACAGGCAATGACTTCCTGCATGACCATGTCGCGATCGCCGACAGGCAGTCGCTTGGGCACAAAGCCGCCCTTGGCGCCGGTCGGGACGATGACGGTATTCTTGACGATCTGGGCTTTCATGAGGCCCAGAACCTCGGTACGAAAATCCTCGCGACGGTCGGACCAGCGGATACCACCGCGTGCAATATCACCGCCGCGAAGATGGGTGCCTTCGACATCCGGCGAATAAACAAAAATCTCGAATCGTGGTTTTGGCAGTGGCGCTTCAGGAAGCCTGGACGGCTCGAGCTTGATGGAGATATAACTTTTCGCAGCCCCGCTGGCATCCATCTGGAAGTAATTGCTGCGCACGGTGGCGCTGACCGCGCCGGAAAACGCAGATAGAATTCTGTCTTCGTCGAGACTTATCGCGCGAGCGACGCCGCGCTCGATTCCGGAAATGCAGACTTTAAGCTGCTCTTCGCGATCCGACTGGCGCATGCCGGGGCGAAACTGCAATTCGAACTGTTCGACCAGGCTTGCGGCCAGAACGGCGTGCTGGACAAGCACGTCTTCCATGTAATTCTGGCTGAACGGCAAGCCGAGTTGCAGCAGATACTTCGCATAGCAGCGAATGAGTGCGACCTGGCGCCAGTCGAGACCTGCGCTGAGTATGAGTCGGTTGAACCCGTCGTTTTCGACTTTACCATCGAGTACCTGGCGAAAACTTTCCTCGAAGCGTTCCGCTGCCGTCGCCAGGTCCAGGTCTTCCGTGTAAGGAATGCGCAACTCGAAGTCCTGGATCCAGAACGTCTCGCTGTTCTTCAGCAGAACCCGGTACGGCCGCTCGCTGTAAACTTTGGTACCCAGATCTTCGAGTATGGGCATGACACTGGACAGCAACAGTGGGTCACCGGCACGGAAGGTACGAAAGTGCAGTTGTCCGGGGCTGCCGTCCGGCGGCTGGTACAGCAGCAGGAAGTGTTCGTGCTCCCCTTTCAGCAAGCCATCGATGCGCTTGGCGTCGAGGCAGGCAACAGCCGGCGCTACATCGCCTTCGTAAGCCGGGGGGAAACTCTCACCGAATTCGCGGAAAAGCGCGAGTCCTTCGTCGGGTCCGAACTTCTCGATAAGCTCCACGCGAAGTCGGTCCCGCCAGGTCACAACTGCCTCGGCAATCTGTTGCTCAATGTCCCGGATGCTGATCCGCGGCCGATCTTCGGCACTGGTGCGCACGATAATGTGTACCCGTGCCAGCGGCGAATCCGTGATCTGCACACTGGAATCGATCGAAGTGCCTTTGAACGCCTCCAGTAAAATCTGCTCGGCCCGTCGACGTATTGCGGTGGTGTATTTTTCCCGCGGTATGAACACCAGGCAGGAAAAGAAGCGGTGAAAGGTATCGCGACGTACAAAAAAACGGACCTTACGTCGATCCTGCAGGTTCAGGATGCCTGTCGTCGTGCGCACGAGGTCTCGCACGGAACTCTGGAGCAACTCCTCGCGCGGGAAAGAGTCGAGGATGTGAAGGAGTGACTTGCCTCGATGGCCGGACGGATCGAACTGCGAGCGCTCGAGGACACGCTGCACCTTCAGTCGCAAAAACGGGATGCTCCTGGGATTCTCACTGTAAGCGGCTGAAGTGAACAGGCCGATGAAACGCTTTTCGCCGACGGCATTGCCGTCATCGTCAAAAATCTTGATGCCGACGTAATCGAGGTAACTGCGCCGGTGCACCGTCGAGCGCGAATTTGCCTTGGTGATGATCAGCCAGTCCTTGCGGCGCGTGTACCGGAGCAACTCCTTGCTCAGTTCGACCGCCCGACCACCGCGTTCGTCGCGCGTCAGAAGTCCGAGCCCCGACCCCTTGACCGGTCGCAAATAGACCTTGTCGCCGCGTGCAGCAACGCGATATTCACGATAGCCGAGAAAAGTGAAGCGGTCGTCCGCCATCCATTTGAGCAACGCCTTGCTTTCTTCCCTGAGTTCCTCGTCGGCGCCCGGAAGCGCAATGTCGATGCCGGCGACGGCAGCAAGCATTTTCTTGCGCATCTTTTTCCAGTCGCGCACAGCAATTCGTACATCCGCAAGGACTTTCGCAATCTCATGCTCGAGCACCTTGAGGTGTTGCTGATCGGTTTCGCGGTCGATCGCGAATCGGATGAATGACTCCACCTGGCCTTGCGGGTCCTTGCGCGGCAGGATTTCCAGGAGTCCTCCACGGGAATCACGCCGCACCCGGAGGACCGGATGAATGGTGATATGGATGGTCAGGTTCTGGCGATCGATCGCGGCAGAGACAGAGTCGACGAGAAACGGCATGTCATCGTTGACCATCTCGACAATCATGTATGCGGATTGGTATCCGTGTTCGACATCCGACGGATTGAAGATCCGCAACAGCACCTCGCCCGGTTTGCGTCTGCTCGCAAACTCGAGGTGAGACATCGCTGCCTGGCCAAGAATGAACGGAGACCGGCCCTGCATGTCCTCGGAAGGAACATTACCAAAATACTGACGCAGGAAATCGTCGCGTTGCCTGGAGGTGGTAAGGGTTGTCGATGCTGGCTTCGTCGCAAGGATTTCGTCCACGATGTGTTCCGAAATATCACTTGCGCGACGTTGTTTCTTCTTTGGCACTGCGAACGCTCCGACCGCGGACCGTAGTGACACGACGCGGACTTTAAAATTTTGTCAAGGGATCCGGCTTAGTGAGGTTTTTCCAGATCCTGAATCATGGCTGCCAGAAAACGGCAGGCTTCGCCACCGGTAATACAACGATGGTCGAAACTCAGTGAAAGTGGAATGCGCCGGTGGACTTCAATGCCCCCCATTACTGCGACTACATCATGCTGCAATTTTCCCGTACCGACTATGGCAACTGTCGGCGGCACCATGAGCGGCGTTGCGTATCGTCCGGCAAGCATGCCGAAGTTTGACAGCGTAATCGTGTAGTCCCGCATGTCCTGGGGCGCCACCTTGCGTTGCAAAGTTGCCTGTTTGACGTCGGCGACTGCATCACGAATTCCATCGATATCGAGTTTGCCCACATTGCGGATGACCGGAACGATCAGGCCATCCTCCGTGTCCACCGCCATGGCGATGTCGATACGCGATTCCGCCCGGTGGCTCGTGGTATCCGCATCAAAAAAACCGTTCAGTGCGGGTTCGGCACGGCAGCCGGCCACCAGCGCGCGCAAAATGCGTGGCGTAAAGTCCCGCTTGTTGAGCCACTCATGAATATCCGCATCGTCGAAAATTGTACATAGCGCGATCTGGTCGCGGGACAGCGTCATGCTCTGCGCCATCGCGCGTCTCGGTCCCCGTAACGGCACACTCTCGCCTGCCGGCAATGTCTGCCGGGCCTCCTGACGGCGTGCCGACACCTTGCTGTCGTTCTGGAATTGTTCCAGGTCGGCGAGCGTTACCTGGCCGTTCTTGCCACTCGGGTTAACGGCGGACAGATCAACGCCAACGCGTTTCGCCTGTGCGCGCACAGCCGGAGTTGCCTTGACCCGGCCTTTGCCGCGGCGCCGGCTGCTGCCGGCAATGGCGGTTTCCTCGACCAGCTCGCTTCCCGACGGCATATTGCCGACCACGGTGCCGGAATCCGGTCGTGGTTCGGACGCGTCCGCTGCGGCGGCGGGCCGCTTCCCGGTGGCGCTGCCTTCCGAGGAGTTTTCCGAGGCGGCGCCAGAGGTGTCACCCGTGTCACCCGAGGTGACACCCGTGGCATCCGAAAAATCGACGAGCGCGGCCCCGGTCGGGACGATGTCACCGGCCTTGGCGTGCAAGTGCGCAATCTTGCCCGTGTAGGGGGAGGGTACCTCGACGACCGCCTTGGCGGTTTCGACGGACAGCAAGGGCTCATCGGTCTTGACCGAATCGCCCTCGGCAACGTGCCACTCGACGATTTCAGCTTCCTGCAATCCTTCGCCCAGATCGGGGAGATTAAAGGTGGTCATGAATGCTGCCCTGGAGCACGCCATGCCGTTCAGTCATCGAGCGCCTCCCTGATGGTGTCGGTAATTTTCGCCACACTCGGCATGTAGTCCATCTCGCGCCGGAACAGCGGCATGACAACGTCGTAGCCGGTCACGCGTCGTATCGGGCCCTTAAGGTTGTAGATACCTTTTTCGGCGACGATTGCCGCCACCTCCGCGCCCACTCCGCAGGTTCGGGCTGCCTCATGAATAATCACCAGCCGGCCGGTTTTTTCGACGGATTCAAGAATGGTTTCATAGTCGATCGGGCTGATCGTCGCCAGGTCGATGACTTCGCAACTGATGTCATTCTTTGCAAGTTGCTCAGCGGCTTTCAGCGTTTCGTAAGTCATTGCACCCCAGGTTACCAGCGTGACGTCGCTGCCTTCGCGCAGAATGTAGCAAACGTCGAGGGGCAATGCCTTGCCGTTGTCTTCAAGGCTCTGTTTGTTCAGCCGGTATATGCGCTTGGGCTCGAGAAAAACCACCGGGTCCGGATCGCGTATGGCGGCCAGCAGCAAGCCGTAGGCCCGTGCCGGCGAGGAGGGAATGACCACCCGAATGCCCGGCATGTGGGCAAAGAGCGCTTCGGTGCTTTCAGAATGGTGCTCCGGCGCATGAATGCCGCCGCCGTACGGCGCGCGCAACACCATCGGGCAACTAAGGCGGCCGCGCGTGCGGTTGCGCAGTCGCCCGGCGTGGTTGATCATCTGGTCGACGGTCGGATAGATGAAGCCCATAAACTGGATTTCTGCCACCGGCCGCATGCCCTGGGCGGCGAGCCCGATCGAGACTCCCGCGATCATGCCTTCCGCGAGCGGCGTGTCCTGAACACGATCGGCACCAAAACGCTGCTGCAAGCCGGCCGTGGCCCGGAATACACCGCCGTTGACCCCCACGTCCTCACCGAGGACGATGACCGACGGGTCGTGGTCCAGTTCCCACGCCATCGCCATGGTGACGGCATCGATCATGGATACATCAGCCATGCGAGCCACCACCGTTCCGGTCCGCATAGTAAACGGCGTGTTCGCGCTGCTCCTCGAGGAACTCCGGCAAATCCCGGTACATGTAGTCGAACATCGCCTCGGCCGGAGCTTTCGCCGTATTCAGGTAAAGCTGCACCGCTCCGTCGACTTTAGCGGCAGCTTCCTCGAGGAGGGCCGCTTCCTTTCGCTCGTCCCATACCCCTGTGTCAGTGAGGAATTTGCGAATGCGGATCAACGGCTCCAGCTTACGCGCTGCCTCGACTTCTTCTTTCTTACGATAGCGCGACGCATCGTCGGCCGTGGTGTGATCGCTCAGCCGATAGGTGACCGCTTCGATCAGTGTCGCACCGTCCCCTTTGCGACCGCGCGCCAGCGCACGCTCGACCCAATGCCGAACAGCGATGACGTCATTGCCGTCTACCTGTATGCCGGGAATGCCGGCAGCGACGGCTTTCTGGGCGAGCGTCTTCGACGCGGTTTGCAGCTCGATCGGAACCGATATCGCCCACTTGTTGTTGACGACCATGAAAACGACCGGCAGCTTGCGCGCGCCGGCGATATTCATCGCTTCGTAAAAGGCGCCTTCAGAAGTACCACCATCGCCATTGACCGAAACTGCGCAATTCTTCTCTCCCCTCAGTTGAAACGCCATCGCTGCACCAGCGGCATGCAGGCACTGCGTTGCAATCGGCACGCAAAATGGAAAATCTTTGCGAGGTCCCTGGAAATCGCTGCCGCGCTCATCGCCGCCCCAGTAGAGCAATACGTCCGACATCGAAACACCGCGGTACAACATCGCGCCGTATTCGCGATAACTCGGCGCAAGGACATCGTCCTCTTGCATGGCAGCGGCGAGGCCGACGTGAGTCGCTTCGTGTCCCAGGCACGATGCGTACGTGCCGAGCTTGCCGGTGCGTTGCAAATTGACCGCTTTGGTGTCGAATACCCGCGTTTCCGTCATGCTGCGATACATCTTGATGAGTTCATCGGTATCGCGCGCCAGCTCGGGGATATCGGCGCTGGCGTTGCCGTCCGGGTCAAGAAACTGACTGTACTGGATCTCGAAATCCGCAATGGTTTCCAAGGACTGCTCCCTTGCTCGAAGTGGCAGGATTTTCGTGGTGGTGTCGGCCCGGGGGCCCGTGTCGGCGGGCCGGGATTATACAGCATGGCCAATCGGCCTGCCCTTATACCGCAATTGTGGTACCTGTCGACGCGCGCCAGCGCACGTTCCGCACCTGATGCAGTTACGACACGCGAGCAAATGAGCCTACAATGCAAGCCTCCTGGTTGACTGCGCCCCGTCATGAAGAAACGCAAGCTGGAATCGACGATTCATACAGAACTCGACCGCGAGAGTGACTACACCGCGTACCTGCAACTCGACCGCCTGCTCGATTCGCAACACACGCTGAGTGACCCACCGCACCACGATGAAATGCTGTTCATCATCCAGCATCAGGTTGCTGAATTGTGGATCAAGCTGATAATCCATGAAATTGTGGCCGCCAATCGGCGCTTGCGCGAAAACGAGATACAACCCGCCGTCAAACATCTCGCGCGAGTCAAGCACATCCAGAACCAGACTTACAATCAATGGGTCGTGCTGGATACACTGACGCCAAGCGAGTACGCCCAGTTCCGCGACGTTCTGGGGACTGCATCCGGATTCCAGTCGCCGCAATATCGACTGCTGGAGTTCCTCCTGGGCAACAAGAGTACCCGCATCCTCAACGTCTACAAGCAACACGAGTCGTGGCACGCGCTTCTCAAAGAAGCCCTGCACGCGCCAAGCCTCTTCGACGAGTTTCTCATGTATCTCTCGCGAGCCGGTTGGCCTGTCCCGCGTGACGCCATCGAACGCAACTTCACCCAGTCACGCGGTGACTATCCAGGCGTTGTTACCGTCCTGAAACAGATCTACGAATCTCACGATGACAACTGGGCCTGCTACGAAATGTGCGAGGCACTGATGGACATTTCAAACAACTTCCAGTTCTGGCGCTTCCACCACATGAAATCGGTCGAACGAATCATCGGCCACAAAAAAGGCACCGGCGGCTCCTCGGGCGTCGCATTCCTGAAAAAAGCCCTCGACATTGAATTCTTCCCGGAACTCATCCAGGTCCGAACGGAAATCGGCGCCCGCTGATCGCGCGGAACCCCTCATTACCCGCTGACGCAGGCACCTGCGCAGGCCAGGGGCGAGTCGGCCAAGGCTATTCAGGACCGCCGTGAAGCCATCCATGGCGGCTTTGGCAAAAACATCCCTGTTTTTGACAATCCTGAATAGCCTTGGCCGACCCACCCCTCGCTTCCTGTCGGCACCGCTACGATCGGTGCCTCGCAACGCCGACGCAGGGTGGGCACGGGTGCGCTTTTCGGACCGTGGCAAACAGGGATGTTTGCCACGGAGCCTACAGGGATGTATTCACGGCGTTCCGAAAAGCGCACCCGTGCCCGCCCTGCGTCAGTCGATCGCGAGGTGTTTCGTTGACCTGTCGACTGCTTTCGTAAGCGCGCTTGCTTCAGCGTTGCGGGGAGCCAATCAGGCGGGCGCGGGCCAGGAGGCGTTCCATGATCAGGTTGAGCGCGCGGACTTCGTCGGCGCTCAGGCCGTGCAGCAGGTCTTCCTCGAATTTGAGGGCGACGGGTGCGATTTCATCGTGAACCTTGCGGCCTTGCTCGGAGAGATTGAGGATCGAGCGACGTCGATCGGCATCGGCGAACTGGCGGTCGATTCGCCCGCTTTTGATCAGTTTCGATACGGCGCGACTGACGGCGACCTTGTCCATGAGTGTGCGTTCGGCAACCTCGACGGCGGACAAGCCGGGAAACCGCCCGAGTACGGCGATGACTCGCCATTCAGGGATACTGAGACCAAATTTCCTGTCGTAGGCCCTGGCGATGGTGCTGCTGACGGTATTCGACAGTATGGACAGTCGATAGGGCAGGAAATCTTCCAGTATCAGTTCTTTCGTCATCTGTGGTTCCAGGAGTCAATGCTGGCGCGCGGCGCCGAGCGACGAGGTACAGTAACCAATCACGCGTCGCTTGTTCAATACGTATAAAGCGGAAAGGTTGCTCGGACCGCCACATTCTGCCCGATGCGACCTTTCGGTGCACGGTAACCTGCCGGGCATTGTCATGAGAGGTGCTGGGCGTGCAAATATTCGGTCGATTGCATTTCGACGAGGCGGCTGGTTGTGCGCTGGAACTCGAATGTTAAACGACGACCTGCATAGAGCTCTTCGATGGGCGTTGCGGCTGACAGCACCAGCTTGACGCGACGGTCGTAAAATTCATCGACGAGACTGATGAAGCGCCGTGCGGCGTTGTCATCGTCTGCGGTCAGCGCCGGCAAGTCCGAAACGATAACGGATGGGTACCAGCG
The DNA here is from genome assembly GCA_964605635.1 of uncultured Woeseiaceae bacterium. Lineage (GTDB taxonomy): Bacteria > Pseudomonadota > Gammaproteobacteria > Steroidobacterales > Woeseiaceae > IDS-8. The sequence continues at coordinate 17,337 of CAZSDL010000018.1, read as the reverse complement.
CGCGATCTCGATGTAATCTTCCTGACTGCGCGGCCCTGCGCACAGTTCCTCGAAATCGAACCAGATTATTCCAGCGGCTCGCCGGCGGCAGCGAATACGGCGTCCGGAAACGTCGATTTCTATATCCGTCTCGAAGTGGCCGGAGGTGATCTCGTGAAAATAGCGGTCGATCCTCGCGGTTGCGCCGGCATCGGCGGGGTGGAGAAAGGTGCCGGCGGACTGCAGCAGGCGCAGCCGGTAATCCGTCGTGCCGGCGAGTTCGAGGATTTCCGTATGCTCTTGCAGCAGCTCGATGGCGGGCTGGAATCGTTCCCGTTGCAGACCATTCCGGTACAGGCCTGAAGGCGGCACGTTCGAGGTGGCAACGATAACGACACCGCGCCGGAACAGGCTCTCGAGCAAGCGGCCCAGAATCATCGCATCCGCGATGTCGCTGACGAAGAATTCGTCGAAGCAGAGTACGCGAACGTCGTGGGCCAGGTCCGCGGCGACGACGTCAAGCGGGTCCGACGTGTGGCCAAGGATCTTAAGGCGGCTATGAACTTCGCTCATGAGGCGATGAAAATGCACCCGCCTTTTTGCCTCGATTGCGAGTGTTTCAAAGAAAAGGTCCATCAGGAACGTCTTGCCCCGGCCAACACCACCCCACAGGTAGACGCCGCGTACCGGTCTGGCGGGTTGCATCAGGCGCAGAGACCGACCGATTCTCTGCTTTAGCGATGGGCGGGCAAGAAGACGATCCTGCAGGTCCTGCAAGGCATTGACGATGCCATCCTGCTCCGCATCGTGCATCATGCCGGGGTGTGCGCCACGATCGCGATATGCAGTGGTTATTGTCATCTTATAGACATTGAACCTGTTCCGGATCCGGCATCGCACATCAGTGACAATGACACTGCTATAACAGGCCCTGGAAATCTCTCATGAATCCTGCAGGTGAGGCATGAACGATAGCATTGAACGAGAATCGATGGAGTTTGACGTCGTTATAGTGGGCGGTGGTCCGGCCGGGCTGGCTGCCGCCTGCCGGTTGGCGCAGCTCGCCGCTGAAAAAGGCATGGAACTGAATATCGTCGTTGTGGAAAAGGGAGCCGAGATCGGTGCCCATATCCTGTCCGGCAATGTGTTCGAAGTTCGCGCCCTCGACGAGCTTTTCCCGGACTGGAAAGAGCGCGGCGCTCCCGTGACCACCGAAGTCAGGGGTGACCAATTTCACTACCTGACCGGCGCCGGCAAATCCGTTCGCGTGCCGAACCTGTTTGTGCCACGCACGATGCACAACCAGGGCAACTACATCATTGGCCTCGGCAAACTGTGCAAGTGGCTGGGCGAACAGGCAGAAGCGCTGGGCGTCAACGTGTTTCCGGGCTTTGCTGCTGCCGAAGTCCTTTATGACGAGAGTGGCGCGGTCCGCGGTGTGATGACGAGTGACATGGGTGTTGGCAAGGACGGGCAGCCGAAGGATTCGTTTACGCCGGGCTATGAATTGCTTGGCCGGTACACGGTCTTTGCGGAAGGCTGCCACGGCAACCTCGGCAAAACCCTGATCGACCACTTTGATCTGCGCCGCAATTCGGACCCCCAACACTATGGGCTTGGCATGAAAGAGATCTGGGAGATCGAGCCCTCGTTGCACGAGGAGGGGCTTGTTGTGCACACGCTCGGCTGGCCCCTCGACAATCGTACCGAGGGTGGCGGATTCCTGTATCACGCTACCGGCAATCAGTTGTACCTCGGCCTGATCGTGGCGCTCAATTACCGCAACCCGCACCTGTCACCGTTCGGCGAGTTCCAGCGCTGGAAGCTGCACCCGCGAATTAACGCGTACCTGAAGGGCGGCAAGCGAATCGCGTACGGTGCGCGCGCCGTCAACAAGGGCGGCTTGCAGTCGCTGCCGAAACTGGCGTTTCCCGGTGGCCTGCTGGTCGGCTGCGATGCCGGCTTCCTGAACAGCGTCAAAATCAAGGGTGCGCACACGGCCATCAAGAGTGGCATGCTGGCCGCCGAGAGCATTTTTGCAGCGCTGCAGGGCGGCGCTGGCATGGAGCCGGAACTCAATTCATATGAAAGTGCCGTTCGCGAATCCTGGATATACGATGAATTGCATCGCGGCCGGAACTTCAGTCCAGCCTTGCATAAACTGGGCACCTTCGCGGGCGCCGCATTCGCGTTCGCGGACCAGAATATTTTTCGCGGCAAACTGCCGTTTACGCTGCATGACCGGGTCCCCGATCATGCCACCCTGCAAAAAGCCAGCGAGGCGCCGGTCATCGATTACCCGAGGCCGGACGGAGTCGTCACCTTCGACCGCTTGTCATCGGTCTTCCTGTCGAGTACCAATCATGAGGAAGACCAACCGTCGCACCTGAAATTGAAAGATGCCTCGATTCCGGTGCAAGCCAATTTACCGGCGTACGACGAACCGGCACAACGCTATTGTCCTGCCGCGGTTTACGAAATCGTAACGGAAAACGGCGAGCCGAAATTCCGCATCAATGCGCAGAATTGTGTGCACTGCAAGACATGCGACATCAAGGACCCGGCGCAGAACATCGTCTGGGAGGTGCCCGAAGGCGGGGGCGGGCCGAATTACCCCGGGATGTAAGGCAGCTACTTCGGCTGCATGCGAATTGCGCCATCCAGCCGGATTGTTTCGCCATTGATCATCGTATTCTTATAGATGCATGCCACGAGGTCTGCATACTCCTCGGGTTTGCCCAGTCGCGGCGGGAACGGTACTTGTTCACCGAGTGATTTCTGCATATTTTCGGGCAGCCCCGCCATCATGGGCGTCATGAATATGCCGGGTGCGATGGTATTGACGCGAATTCCGAAGCGCGCCAGTTCACGCGCAATCGGCAGCGTCATACCGACCACGCCGCCTTTCGAGGCCGAATATCCTGCCTGGCCGATCTGGCCTTCGAATGCGGCCACGGATGCGGTATTGATGACAACGCCGCGTTCGCCTTCCGCATCCGCATCGTTCTCCTGCATGACGTTCGCGGCTTCCTTGGTGAGTATGTAGCTGCCGAGCAGGTTGATTTTCAGCGAACGCTCGAAGTCGGCAGCGGGCGCAGGGCCGTCGCGACCCAGCACGCGAGACGGCAACAGAACGCCCGCGCAATTGACCGCCAGCGTGATCGAGCCCATGAATTGGCGCGCTGTGGTGACGGCGTCGCGGACCTCGGGTTCGGACGATATATCGGCGCGGATAAAACTCGCACGCTTGCCGAGGTCGCCGGCACTCTTCGTGCCCTGTTCCTCGTTGATATCGAGCAGAACTGCATGCCCACCCGCCTCGATAACCCGCCTGGCGGTGGCCAGGCCGAGACCGGATGCGCCACCTGACACGATTGCCGTCGCCGATTCAAGTTTCATCCGGTTCTCCGAAATTCTGCTTGCTCACATTTCTCATACTTCGATCCCAATTGCCGTTGCCTCGCCGCCGCCGATACACAGCGATGCCACGCCGCGCCCACCGCCCTGCGCGCGTAATGCGTGAATGAGTGTCACGATGATCCTGGCTCCCGAGGCACCGATCGGATGACCGAGTGCGCACGCGCCGCCGTTGACGTTCACTTTGGCATGATCAAGGCCGATATCGTGCATGGCCGCCATGGTTACACAGGCAAAAGCTTCGTTGATTTCATAAAGGTCGACGGAATCCGCGGTCCACTGGAGCTTGTCCAGCAACGACCTGATAGCGAACACCGGAGCAGTCGTAAACCATTCGGGCTCCTGCGCAAACTCGGCCTGGCCTGCGATGCGCGCAAGGACAGCAAGCTTGCGTTTTTTCGCTTCGGCCTCTGACATGAGAATGAGCGATGCGGCGCCATCGGATATGGATGAAGAACTTGCCGCTGTTACCGTCCCGTCTTTGGCAAACGCCGACTTGAGCTGCGGAATCTTTGCGACATCGTTGCGGCCCGGCTCTTCGTCTTCGCTGACCACGACTTCACCTTTGCGCGTCGCAATTGTTACAGACGCGATTTCGCTGCTGAAATGCCCCGCAGCAATCGCCGCTAGCGCACGATTGACCGAAGCGATCGCGAACTCGTCCTGCGCTGCGCGCGTGAACCCGTACTTTTGGGCAGTTAGCTCCGCGAAATGCCCCATCGAGTTGCCATCGGCGGGGTTTTGCAGGCCGTCCAGCAACATGTGGTCCAGGACCTCCTGATGTCCCATCCGATACCCGGCGCGCGCTTTCGGCAGCAGATACGGCGCGTTGCTCATCGACTCCATGCCGCCACACAGCGCGATTCGGGCGCTGCCGGCCACGATGGAGTCGTAGCCAAACATGGCAGCCTTCATGCCGGAACCGCACACCTTGTTGAGGGTGACGCAGGCAGTTTCTTTCGGCAGACCGGCGGCGAGCGCGGCCTGGCGCGCTGGCGCTTGCCCGAGGCCCGCCGGCAACACGCAGCCGAGCAACACCCGGTCCACAGCGGATGGTTCGAGGCCACAGTCTTCCAGGCAGGCGCTAGTCGCTGCGGCAGATAGTCCGGTGGCGCTCACGGCACCGAGACTTCCCTGGAACGAACCGATGGGCGTTCGCCGCGCCGCAACAATAACGATGGAATTGCTACTCATAAGCGTTGGTCGTGATTTTAAGGAGAAGGCTGCCGGGCCGCTGGTTGCGACGATGCAACGAGAAACGGACGATGGAACGGAGTGCGATTATTCACATTGCCTGTCATTCTGCAAGCGGGCCACGGAGCCAGACGCTGTCGGTTCACCATCCAGCGCCGCTTTTCCACCGGCAGCGGCCAGGTCCGGTTCGTCAAGCACAGCAAGCAGTGCCTGACGCGAATGTTCGGCCAGGGCCTTGCTGCTGCCGAAGTCCGGGCTCCCGGGCTCGATGGCAGGCAGCGCACGAATCGTCAGACGTTTGCGCCGCGGCAGGAGGTGCCCTGAGGGCAGTAGGTGTCGAGATCCGCCGATCGCCACCGGCACCACCGCAAGGCCGCCTTTGATTGCGGCGGCGAAGGCCCCGGCCCGGAACTTGCCGAGGCCCGGCTCAGGTCGGAACGTACCTTCCGGGAATACGGCGAGCGACTCGCCTGCGGCTGCCGCCTTCAGCAGGTTGCGAGCGTCCCTTGAACTCCTGGAGGTTACGAATCGCTCGACAAACTTAGAACCGATACGCCGCAACAGGAAGTGCACGAAAGGCACATTTTGCATTTCCCCCTTGATGACGAAGGAAAAGCGCGGCGGCAAATACGCCTGCAGTATCATGCCGTCGAGATAGCTCGCATGATTGGCAACAACAATACAATGGCCGCCCGGAATATTGCCAAAGTTCGAGCGTTCGACCGGAATTCCTGCAACGAAAAACCACGAGCGGGCCGCCGCCGAAACCCAGCGTCGTCGTCTTGATAATCCGGGCACTACCGTCGCAAAGAGCAGGGCAATACAGGCAAGGACTGCAAACGCGGCAAGTGCGAGAACCCCGTACAGGATGCCGGTACTTCGTTGCAGCATGGAATCAACTCCGCTCAAGATGAGCACCTGTTAACGGCAAACGCCGCGATTACCGTGCATCCTTTGAAAAAGGTCCGGCTGCGGCTGTGATGCAGGTCACTTTATGTTAATGCCTTGGAGAATTTGTGACAGCGGTCACGCCTGCGCCGAATCGCCCTCATCATACTCAAAATCGCGCAAAAATCCGTTGCTTGGGGAAGCTTGTCGGAGTACGCGAGGGATACGCAGTACATCGTTCCGCCGAAGTCAGCAAAACAGCGCTGATGATTGTCTGACTGATGTACGACTGAAGTCTACACGTGGCAGGGACGGCCTTCTGGTCAGATGGAAACTATGGCAAGCACACAGCAGAGCAAATCCACAACGAACGGCCAATCGCATTCGGAGCAGCTGGTCGATCGATTTCTTGATGCGATCTGGATGGAACGCGGACTGTCCGCGAACACCCTGGGCGCCTATCGCGCAGATCTGATGACATTGTGGCGAGGGCTTTCCGAGCAAAATATCGCCATCGATAAAGCGCAGAAGGCCGATCTTCTGGATTTTATCGCCAAGCGTGTCGAGAGCGGAGCCAAGCCGCGATCGACAGCGAGACAGCTCTCAAGCTTCCGGCGTTTCTTTCGTTACATCATGCGCGAAGGGCTGCGGGACACGGACCCGACCGCGGATATCGATATGCCGCGTATCGGCCGCTCACTGCCAAAGTCCCTGACTGAAGACGAGGTCGATGCGTTGCTCCAGGCGCCGAACACCGACGAGCCTTTAGGTTACCGGGACCGCGCCATGCTCGAGTTGCTGTACGCCACTGGCTTGCGGGTTTCCGAGTTGATCAACCTGCGTCAATCGCAGGTCAACTTCAACCAGGGCGTACTGCGTATTGTCGGCAAGGGCGATCGCGAACGCCTGATTCCGCTGGGTGACGAGGCCCAGAAGTGGTTGCGGGACTTTATCGACGGTCCGCGCATGGAGATTCTGCTGGAGCGCCAGACGGACTACCTGTTTCCAACCCGACGCGGCGATCGCATGACGCGCCAGGCGTTCTGGCACATCATCAAGCGCTATGCGCACAAAGCAGGCGTTGCGAAAAAACTTTCGCCGCACAGCCTGCGCCATGCATTCGCCACCCACCTGCTGAACCGGGGCGCAGATTTACGGGTCGTACAATTGCTTCTGGGTCACAGTGACCTGTCCACGACGCAAATCTATACGCACGTTGCCCGCGAACGACTAAAGGACCTGCACGGCCGCCATCATCCGCGAGGATAATCCGTCAGAGACAAATCTGATAAGTCCAGGATAGGCTCCGCTTCGCCGGTCGCTTATACTCCGTCGACAGCAGTTCACGGAACCGCGATTCGGAGTCGCTGTCGAACCGAACCATGCGCGCCCGTGGCAGGGTATCCTTCCAGCAGCCAGATCCGGCAGTCGGATCCGGTCCGTGGCTCAACATAGTGGAATCCATTGCATGATTAATCTGACAGGACGTCGCGTGGCGCTCGCCTTCAAAGCTACGGTATTACTGATATGCGCTTCTGCAACCGTACTGGCGGACGACGAGGCCGAACTGCAACAGGTGCGCGAAAAAGTCTCCGGGGTCTTCAAGGAGATCAATCCGGAGCACGTTGAAGCCAGCCCGGTCGACGGCTGGTACACCATCCGCAAAGGCGCAATTGTTGCCTATATTTCCGGTGATGGACGCTACCTGCTGCAAGGTGACCTGATCGATCTCGACCAGGAGGTCAATCTCAGCGAACAGACTCGTAACGTATCCCGGCTTGAAATGCTGGCCACTCTGTCGGATGACGAAGTAATCGTTTTTACACCGGAGACCGTCAGGTTCTCGGTTTCGATTTTCACCGATATTGACTGCACCTACTGCCGGCGATTGCATAACCAGATCGACGAGTACATGGCGCAGGGTATTGAAGTCCGCTACCTGCTCTACCCCAGGAATGGTCCGGGTACCGCCACGTGGAAGACGTCCGAGGAAGTCTGGTGCGCGGCGGATCGCAATGATGCCCTGACGCTGGCGAAACTCGACCGCAAGTTCGAAAGTAACAATTGCGACGCCTCGATCATCAACAGCCACTATGCGCTGGGTCAGGACATCGGGTTGCGCGGCACACCGGCCATCGTGCTGGAAGATGGCTCACTGGTCAGTGGCTATCTGCCGCCGCTGGAACTCACCCAGGCGCTGGCGACGCTCCGCGACTGATCCTCCAATCTGGACGTTCGCAGAGTTACGCTAAACTGAATTGCACTTGATAAGCGGTTCGGTGGCTCGAAACGGTCTCGACCGCCGGGGAACCCTTTGAAGCAATGGCTCCCTGCGGTCCGCTTTATTTGCTCCAAAGGGTTCCCCACCGGTCGAGACCTTGCGTTCGTGGTTTGCTGTGAGCGCAGCACTCCGCTCGAGGTTGATGGCATTTCGTCGGGACGTGCCGGGTGCGGAGACGCGTCCGGGCCTGGGCTTCGGGAGGTTCTTTGGCGGAAATAAAGCGGACCGCAGGGAGCCATTCCGTCAAAGAACCTCCCGAAGACCAGGCCCTCTCGCAAACGCCAAATCAAAGGCCTCAACCAAGTGCCATCAACCCTGAATGCAACTTGTGCGCGGCTGGACTTACTCGCCGAGGTGGACCCGGTGGAGGTGCACGCCGTTGTTGCGGCCGTCGTCCTCGAGGTACTTTCTGAGCGCGAAGTCGTTGCTCCGAAACGCAATTTCGGGCCAAGGGAGGTCCGACTTGTCGAACAGTGCGGCTTCCAGCGTTTCGTCGCCCGCAGCGTAACCGCCTAACAGGCTTGCCGTAAAAAACAGGTGTACCTGGCCGGCTTCGATGACATCGACCGAGGCAAAAAGGTGTCCGATACGAACCTCGGCGCAAGCCTCTTCAAGGGTTTCGCGAGCGGCCCCTTCGGCCAGGGTTTCGCCGAGTTCCATGAAGCCGGCGGGCACCGTCCAGTACCCGATTCGTGGTGCTATGGCGCGGCGGCAAAGCAGGATGCGCCCGTCCAGTTCGGGGACGCAACCGATCACAATCTTCGGGTTCTGATAGTGAATAGTGCAGCAGGCATCACAGACCCAGCGTTGCCGTGAATCGCCGACAGGCACCTTTTGGGCGACTGTGGCGCCGCAACATGAGCAGTACTTCATAGGGAACTCGTGACGAGAAAAGGGCTCTTCGATTGTTTGGTGCCGGGAGCGAGAATCGAACTCGCACGGGTTTAACCCCACCGGATTTTGAGTCCGGCGCGTCTACCAGTTCCGCCACCCCGGCCAGTCTGGGAAAATCAAAGGCGCCAAGTATAGGCGCGGGCACCCGGCATCGCCACCGTCTCGTCTGCTCCAGCGACTCTTTTACCGGTCGGGGCATCTAAAGACAGTCAGGACCCCAAAATGGACGTATGAGCAAGTTCACGGATATCAGCATCGACGCCGGGATTGTGAAGCGGGCCGCACGCGGCGACGTGCGCGCCCACGAAATCATTTACCGCTCTTTCAGTGTCCCCGTTTACTCGCTTTGTTTGCGCTTCACGCGCGTGCCGGCCCATGCAGAGGACCTTCTGCAGGAGACTTTCGTTGAAGTGATTCGCAGCATCGGCAAGTTTCGCGGCGATGCGGCGCTCGGCAGCTGGATTCGTCGCATCGCGGTAACCAAGGCCCTGATGTTTCTTCGTTCTGCCTGGCATAGCCGCGGCCAGAGTCTCGATGACGATTGGGACGACGTGACGCCGTCACGCAGCGATGCCAGTGGCGTGAGCGGAGATCCCGATCGCGCAATTGATCTCGACGCGGCGCTTGCCGCCTTGCCGGAAGTCAGCCGCGCGGTGGTCTGGTTGCACGATGTCGAGGGCTTTACGCACCGCGAAATCGCAGACCTCATGGGCAAAACCGAGAGCTTCTCCAAATCGCAACTCTCGCGCGCCTACCAGCGACTCCGGCCGCTGCTCGAAGCCGAGACCGCGACGGTGTCCGGAGTTGGGGAATCGGCGTTCACGCTATGTTGAGCAAGCGCATGGGCTTGATTGTTGAGTGGTCGGCATTGGCGCCGACAGGTGGTAAACATGAAAGGCAATGACGAGCAGGATGAAGCGATGAATTGTGGACTTGGCATAGCAGAACGGGAGTTATTGCATCGCAAGCTGCGCGCATTGCCCGACACCATGCCGCCACGAGCGGTGTGGCAACGCATAGAAGCGCAGGCAACGGCCGAGGGACTGCTTGGTTCGCAGGGCATGTCGCCGCAGGTCCGATGGCTGGCTGGCGCCGGGCTTGCGGCAACGGTAGTGATCGCCGTCTTGCTGGCGCCGTTCGACGCAGCATTCGACACGGATCGCGAAGCCAAAGAAGTTTTTCCGACGGTGCCAGAATACAGCGAACAAAGCAGCCCGGTTAGTTTGCGCACACTCAATGCATTGATGGTGGAGTCGCAGCAATTGGAGCAGGACCTGCGATCGCTGCCTCACCAGCCGCAGCTGATGCGCGCCGGTACTGCGGCGACCATCTCCGCCGTCGAAGACCAGATTGCCGCCATAGATTACCGCCTCAATCAGTCGCCGGTGCGAATGTCGCATGCGCAAACGGAAGTGTATTGGCGCGAACGGGTGCGGCTCATGAATTTGCTGGTGCAATTGCGCACGGCACAGGCGCAACGAAGTTCTTTCTAGAAACATTGCAGGAGTTTTTATATGTCAGGGTCGAGAATGTTCTTGTTGATTGCAGCGTTGACTTTGCTCTCGACGGCGACCGCAGCGCAGGGCAATGAGCAAACGCGGGAGGAAGTAGGGTCAGAAGATATCGACGTTGAGTTGCGCGAGGCGGAAGAAAGTCTGGCCGCGGCTGCAGCGCGCATCGCGGAACTGAGTCAGCGGCGCTTACCGGCAATGATCGATATCGAACGACGTTTGCGCGGTGACCGACGGCCAATGCTCGGTGTGACTATTGGTACTGATAGCGAACGTGGACCCGTTGAGGGAGTCACCATCCAGGGCGTGACGCCGGGCAGTGCCGCAGCGGAATCGGGCTTACGCGCCGGTGACGTCATAACAGCCGTCAATGAAGAGTCCCTCAGCGCCGCGAAGGATGAAGAGGCCAATCGCAAGTTGCTTGACTTCCTCGCAGGCGTCGAAGAGGGCGATACGCTCGATATCGACTACTTGCGCGGCGGCAATAACAGCACCGTTGAGGTAAAGCCGCGGACGATGTCGAACCGGATGTTTGCGTTCGGTTCGGGTGGAGAGGAGTTCATGATGCGGTCTGCACCGGCGGCACCGGGAGCCCCTGCCAGCGTATTCCGTTTCTTTGCCGGCGGCGCAAGCTGGAGCGACATGGAAATGGTGTCTCTGACCAGGGATCTCGGGGAGTACTTCGGCACCGATAAAGGTCTTTTGGTCGTGCGCGCGCCGTCGGACGAGCAACTAAAGTTGCGGGACGGTGATGTTATCCGGCGTATCGACGGTCGTGAGCCGACCTCGGTCTCCCACGCCATGCGCATCCTGGGCTCCTACCAGGGTGGCGAAACGTTGCAGGTGGAAATCATGCGCAAGCGCAAAAAGGAGACGATTTCCATCGAGGTGCCTGACCATCGGCAGAGCTTCGTGCCACGGTTTGGCACGGTGGCGCCGGCGGCAGACGACGTAGAGGTGGTGATCAGCAATTCGAGATCGCGGGTAATCAAGGAACGGACCTGAGCCAACCGCAACGCCGGCAGGGCAGGCCGGCTTACACTGCACCGCGCTCTGCTAACATGCGCGCCCATGCAATTGGCCGAATTCGATTACACCCTGCCTGATGAACTGATCGCCCGCTACCCGGCGCCTGAGCGGCGCCTGAGTCGCCTGCTGGTGGTCGATGCAGGCAACGCGCAATTGGTGGACCGGCAATTTGGCGATCTGTTGCATTATTTGCGCGCCGGGGACTTGCTGGTACTCAACGACACGCAAGTCGTACCGGCCCGCCTGCGCGGCAAGAAGGCAAGCGGCGGTCGCGTCGAATTGCTGATCGAGCGCGTCCTCGCGCCGCAAACGGCTCTCGTGCAACTACGTGCCAGCAAATCTCCCGGTGCGTCGGTCAAGATCGAGTTTGCCGAAGGGCACTCGGCTACTGTCATCGGTCGCAGGGATGAATTCTACGAGCTCGAGTTCAGCTCACCTGTCTTGGAACTTCTGGAATCGCTCGGTGAAGTGCCGCTACCGCCGTACCTCGGGCGCACCAGCGAGCCGGCAGACCGGGAGCGCTACCAGACGGTTTACGCGCGCCGTCCGGGGGCGGTGGCCGCGCCGACAGCCGGGCTGCATTTCGACCAGCAGATGCTGGTCGATTTGCAGAATGCCGGAGTCGGGATTGCATTCGTGACGTTGCATGTCGGTGCCGGAACATTCCTGCCGTTGCGTCAAGAATCGGTAAGCGAGAATCGCTTGCACCCGGAACGCGTGCAGGTGAGCGAAGCGGTCTGTCGCCAGGTAAGGGAGACGCGTTCTGCGGGCGGGCGAATCGTTGCGGTCGGCACGACGTCAGTGCGGGCGCTGGAGGCCGCGTCGGCGAACGGTGCGATCGAGCCGTTTGATGGAGAAACCGAACTGTTCATCCAGCCGGGCTATCGATGCAAATCGGTCGACACGCTACTGACCAACTTCCACCTGCCCCGCTCATCCCTGCTCATGCTGGTGGCGGCGTTCGCGGGCACCGAGCTGATAATGCGCGCATACAGGCATGCAGTATCTGAACGGTATCGGTTTTTCAGCTACGGTGATGTGATGCTGGTCCTGCCTGGAGAGACGTCGTCGCGGGCGACGTCAACATGAAATTGACGATCGAAAAGACGACGGGTCAGGCGCGCCGCGGCACGCTCAGGCTGCGGCGCGGGACGGTGCGTACACCCGGGTTCATGCCGGTCGGCACTTACGGCACGGTCAAGAGCGTTACGCCGGAAGAGGTTGTGACGAGCGGCGCCGATATCATTCTTGGCAACACCTTTCACCTGATGTTGCGTCCCGGCACGGAGGTGATCCGGCGTCATGGCGGCTTGCATGAATTCATGAACTGGCAGGGACCGATACTCACGGATTCTGGCGGCTTCCAGGTGTTTTCTCTGGCCTCGATGCGCAAATTATCGGCGGAAGGCGTGTCCTTTCGCTCGCCGGTCGATGGTGCTGAAGTCTTTCTTACGCCGGAACGGTCGATGGAGGTGCAGCACGATCTCAACGCCGACATCGCGATGATTTTCGACGAGTGCACACCCTATCCGGCGACCTATGCAGAAGCCGGGCAATCCATGCGTCTGTCGCTCGACTGGGCACGCCGCAGCCGCCTGCGCTTCGACGAATTGCGCGACCACGATCCGGGCCGTGGCGAAGCGTTGTTCGGTATCGTACAGGGAGGAATCTACGATGCCTTGCGCAACGAATCACTGGACGGCCTCTGCGATATCGTTTTTGATGGATATGCCGTGGGCGGGCTTGCTGTCGGCGAACCTGAAGAAGAACGTCTCGCCGTGTTGGATAACGTTGTGCCGAGACTGCCGGCCGATCGCGCGCGTTACCTGATGGGCGTAGGCACGCCGGTCGATATTGCGGAAGCGGTTGCTCGTGGCATCGACCTGTTCGATTGCGTCATGCCGACCCGACATGCGCGCACTGGCCACTTATTCACCTCACGGGGCGTCGTCAAGATTCGCAATGCCCGATATACGGACGATACCGGTCCGCTCGACCCTGCCTGCAGTTGCTACACCTGCAGGCACTACAGCCTGGCCTATCTCCGTCATCTGGAGAAGTGTGGCGAGATGCTGGGAGCGAGGCTCGGCACATTGCATAACCTGCATTACTACCAGACCCTGATGGCCGACCTGCGAGCCGCCATCGACACTGACACCGTGCCGCAGTACACCGGTCGCCTCAAGGAAATCTACTCCGAAACAGTTGCGGGAATGATCGAATGAAATAGTTATTGCGACCCTTGAAAAGCAACGCACAGGCCCAACGTCCGGAATTCCTGTGCCATAATATTCGGCTTGACTAATGGCCCGGCACCCTGCGGGCCCGCAACGCGAAAGAGAATCATGGACTTTTTCATAGAGACCGCACACGCTCAAGCAGCGCCGCAGGCTGATCCTTTCGGCTTTTTGCTGCCGATGCTGGTCATATTTGCGGCGTTTTATTTCTTGCTCATCCGTCCCCAGCAGAAGAGGCAGAAAGCGCATACCCAGCTTGTGGCCGGCCTCGGCGTCGGCGATGAAGTGGTGACCGCCGGCGGCATTCTCGGCACGGTAACGGCAGTCAGCGATCACTATGCGACACTGCAGATTGCCGATGACGTCGAGATAAAAATCCAGAAATCGACGGTATCCGCCGTCGTGCCGAAAGGCACGATCGATGCGGCGTAGTCCGCCAGAGCAAAAGCAACCCGAGTATTTGACGTGCAACCCCGGAATCGAGCCAGAACCTTTGCGTGAACGGATTGCTGCACGTACCGCGGAACTGTTGCAATGAATCGCTATCCGGCCTGGCTCAATGCACTGGTCCTCGTGCTGCTGCTCACCGGCCTGGTGCTCGCATTGCCCAACATCTATGGCAGCGTGCCGGCTATCCAGCTGGCCGGTGTCGATGGCGCTGACCTTGACGAAACCCGGCTTGCCGAGGTCGAGGACTTTCTCGAGAGCCGCTCCTTGCCGCCGGAAGCCGCGTACCTTGAAGATGGCCGCATTGTGCTGCGCTTCGACGAAGTCGCTCTGCAACTCGAAGCCGGCGAGCAGCTGCGTCGCCGCTACGACCGGCAAGCCAGCGTTGCCCTGACACTCGCACCACGGCTGCCGGCGTGGCTGCGCGCCATGGGCCTCGCGCCGATGAGCCTTGGCCTCGATTTGCGTGGCGGTGTGTATTTCCTGCTCGAGGTTGATATGGATACGGCCGTCACCAGTCGGCTGATGCTCTATCAACGTGACATTGAAGAGCGCTTGCGCGACGAAAAACTGCGTCATCGTGTGGACCTGGACGGTCGAACTATTTCGGTGATGCTGACCAGCGACGAAGATGCTGGCCGCGCGCGTCAGGTTATTCGCGATGCCGACGACGACCTGCTGATTCTTGATGGCGCAGACGGACGCTCGCTGCAAATCCGCATGAGCGAAACCCAGATAAGCGATCGCCAGGATTTCGCAATCGAACAGAACATCACGACGCTCAGGAATCGTATTGACCAACTGGGTGTTGCGGAGCCCCTCGTGCAACGCCAGGGAGTCGATCGCATCGTCGTGCAACTGCCCGGCGTGCAGGACCCAAACCGTCTCGACGACATACTGACGGCGACGGCAACGCTGGAATTTCGCCTGGTCGACACGACCGGCGACAGCCCGGGTTCCCGACGCTATCCGGGGCGCACGGGCGAGTCGGGACAATTGCTGCGCCGGGACGTGGTGGCCTCCGGCGACCAGATAATCGATGCGGAGGCGGGCTTCAGCGAAGGCCAGCCGGCGGTGTTCATTACCCTGGACTCTGCCGGTGGCGAGAACATGCTGGCCACCACGCGCGCCAACGTGAACAAGCCGATGTCGACGGTGTTCATCGAAACGCGCCGCGAAGCCGTTTTGCGGGATGGGCAGGAAGCGTTTCGAACGATACGCTCGGAAGAGATCATCAATACCGCGACTATTCGCGGCATTTTCAAGAACCGCTTCCAGATCACCGGCCTGACGCCGGTCGAAGCTCGCGACCTCGCGCTGCTGTTGCGGGCCGGCGCGCTGGCGGCCCCGGTATACAAAGTCGAAGAACGCACGATCGGCCCCAGCTTGGGACAGGACAACATCGACCGGGGATTTCGCGCGGTTCAGATCGGTTTTATTGCGGTTATCCTTTTTATGGCCGTTTACTATCGATGGTTTGGCGTGATCGCCAGTGTCGCGCTGTTCAGCAATCTCATTTTTATCGTGGCCCTGCTGTCCCTCCTGCAAGCATCACTGACTTTGCCGGGCATCGCGGGAATCGTGCTCACAGTAGGCATGGCAGTTGATGCAAACGTCCTTATTTTCGAACGCATTCGCGAAGAGCTGAACCTTGGCAATTCGCCACAGGCGAGTATCAACAGTGGCTATGAGAAGGCGTTTTCGTCGATTGCCGATGCCAACGTGACGACTCTGATTGCAGCGCTGGTATTGTTCGCGTTCGGAACCGGGCCGATCAAGGGATTCGCGGTAACGCTTTCACTGGGTGTAATAACCTCCATGTTCACTGCAATCATCGGTACGCGCGCCATTGTCAACCTGGCGTTCGGCGGCCGGAAGATAAGCAGCGTTCCGGTCTGATCCAGCGGCGCTCGACAGGACGCAAACCATGAAACTGATCAAAGACAATACAACGATTGACTTTTTGAGTCTTACGCCGCGACGCATCGCTGCTACGATTTCGATAGTCGTCGTTCTGGCGTCGCTGGTCTCGATCGCAACCCGCGGGCTGGAGTTCGGCATCGATTTCACTGGCGGGATTCTGCTCGAAGTCGGTTATCCGCAAGCGGCGAACCTCGACAATATCCGCCAGCTCATGGCCGGTGCGGGTTTCGATGAACTCCAGGTGCAGCGTTTCGGGGCTGATACCGACGTGATGTTGCGCTTGCCGCCGCAACCCGGCATGGATGTCAATGCCATCCGTGATCAGTTGAGTGGCGCGCTGGCTGCTGACGAACCTGACTTGCAGATCCGCCGCATCGAGTTTGTCGGTCCGCAGGTCGGGGCGGAGTTGCGTGAGCAGGGCAGCACCGCGATGATTTTTGCGCTGTGCATGATCTTCATTTACATCATGTTCCGCTTTCAGTGGAAGTTTGCGGCCGGAGCCGTGGTCGCGCTTGCCCACGACGTGATTATCACGGTTGGTTTCTTCTCCTGGTTTGGCCTGCCATTCGACCTGTCCGTACTTGCGGCCGTATTGGCCGTCATCGGCTATTCGCTAAACGACACGGTCGTTGTGTTCGATCGCATTCGGGAAAATTTCCTCAAGCTGCGCGGTACGTCATCTGTAGAAAGCATGAATATATCGATCAACGATACGCTGTCGCGCACGATCATGACCGGCGTCACGACTTTATTGGTATTGACGGCTCTCTACTTCCTTGGCGGCGAGTCGGTCAGGCCGTTCTCGATTGCCGTGATCATCGGCATCCTGATCGGAACCTACTCGTCCATCTACATCGCCAGCGCAGTGGCGCTCGGACTGGACGTCAAGCCACAGGATCTTCTGCCTCCGGAAAAAGACTCCGAGCTGGTCGACGACCTGCCCTGATCCGGCAACTGTTTAACGGTCAGTTCTAGCCGAACAGCTTGCGCACATCGGGTGCGAACAATTTCGTCACGGCGGCGTAGATTTTCGGTGTCCCGGCCAGAACGTGGCCGCTGTCCAGGAAATCCTCGCTGCCGTCAAGCCCGCTCACAATGCCGCCCGCTTCGCGAATAATGAGAGCGCCGCCGGCCATGTCCCACTTGGACAGGCCGGTCTCCCAGAAAGCATCGAGGCGTCCGGCGGCGACATAGCATAGATCCAGCGCCGCCGCGCCCGGTCGCCGTACCCCCGACGTGTTCTGCAGAGCCTTCGAGAACATGTTGAGGTAGGGGCCCAGGCCGATACTGGCGTCGCGAAACGGAAATCCCGTACCGATCAGCGCGCGGTCCAGTGTCTTGCACTTGCTGACACGAATGCGGCGACCGTCGAGTTGCGCGCCCTGGCCTCGCGATGCAGAGAACAATTCCTGACGCATCGGGTCGTAGACGGCCGCATGTTCCATCTGGTCTTTGATAAGCAGCGCGACAGAAACGGCGAAAACCGGAAATCCATGCAGGAAGTTGGTGGTGCCGTCCAGCGGGTCAATGACCCAGA
>CAZSDL010000017.1:0-28305 GCA_964605635.1 uncultured Woeseiaceae bacterium | reverse complement strand
TGCCGGTGTCGTTCTGGTCATGGGCGGGAACGTCGTGATTCTGCAACGTGCGCCGAGAACACTGGTGCCTGCAGACCCACTGGCAGCACCGGCCGGTCAGGCACTACCGGCCGTACAGTCAACCCGCTCAAGCAATTGAGTCCCACACCGCGCGGCTCAGTCTCCCTGGCCATTGTCGCCACCGTGCCAGGAAAGGAATTTCCATTCACGGTCGACGCGCACCAGGACATCGGTAAACCGGCCACTGCGTGTCACGATTTTGCCGTCTGCGTTTTCGGCGGCAGTGCTGAACAGGTAGTGCGCGATTGCAGTATCCCCGCGTACGACTATCGACAGCGGATACAGCTCATACGCCTCGTTCTTCGATTGCTTCTGTGCAACTTCATTCCACATGCGGGTTGACGCGCGGCTGCGCGGCGCGGGTGAGTCGTAGGGCCAACCAACAAAGTCCGCGGTCAGCAGCTCATCTATCCACTCTGTGTCATCCTGGTTCTGCGCTGCCCACTGCCGTTCGATGACGGCCCAGACGTCTACCTGATCGTCGCCTGTCTCCTGGGACCGGGCGGCGCTGCAGATAAGAAGGCCTACCAGCACAACGGTGACCTGCGCAAAAACTCCGTACTTTTTCATTTTTCATATCCCCTGATAACTGACCCGAGCTGCTTCGGAGCCAAGTGTAAGCCGAACATCGGCGGCTGTCTCCGCGACCTCACCGTAGATGTCTTCCAGGTCGCTCCGTGACAGGTAATCAGGGTGGTGAGTCTCGTTAATAACTGCGTAGTCGAACACAGTGCCGCCTTTTGACACGGAAAAGACGTAAGTGTGGTAGGCCACCGTGGCTCCCTCGCGAATCTGCATTAACCGGACCATGCGGTCGTCGGAATGGGCCAAATGACGCGATCCAATCCGCAGGTTGCGCTTTGAGATCCGCCAGCCGTGTGCTTTGAAAACGGCACCCATCGGCTGACCTTCCAGAACCAGCGCGTGTTCGGACACCACTCGCGCGTCGATGTCCTCCGGGAACTGCACCGTTGCCCAGGTCCGGCAGACCCGGCGCCCGCCTTCCATGCTATAAAGATTTGCAATACGCTTGCTGCCATCACTTGCTATTACGTCGATACCGAAGCTGCCGAACTGTTTCTCGATTCGCTCGCTATTGAGCATCGGTTCGGTGGTGGAGCAACCGGCAATAGCCATGAAGACAAGCAGGCCGATCGCACTCGCACCGGGCGTCACACGGAAACTTTTGGCAAGAGGCATACGGTACCTTGAGGTCCCTGCCGGACTGAGCGGTTGAACTTGCAATAATAGCGGGAAATTTGACGACCTGTGTCCGGTTTCCGGGGATAATAATGAAGGAAAAGTTGCTTTGTTACCGTTGCGGCGCGGCGCTGGACAATCTTCCATTGCCACTCTCGAGACGTGACGAATGTCCCGGCTGCACTGCGCACGTGCACGTGTGCCGGATGTGCCGATACTTCGATACGACGGTGCCGAAACAATGTCTCGAAGACGACGCGGAGGAAGTCAAGGAGAAGGATCGCGTCAATTTCTGCGAGTGGTTCAAGCCGAGCCCGAATGCCTTCGATCCGCAACGTGCGAACCAGGAGGCGGCCGCGCGTTCGAAGCTCGCAGCACTTTTCGGCGAAGCGGAAGGGTTGCCGGAACACGAGGACGACATGACGAGGAAGGCGAGAGATCTCTTTCGTTAATCGCCATTGGACTGGCCTGTGCCGGAGAACCGCCTGTTGAAGACGCGGCAAAATACTGCGGCTGGGAAGGCGCTGGTAATTCTTTCAGGCGGTCAGGATTCGACCACCTGCCTTTACTGGGCGCTCGAGCGATTCGGCAAAAGGCAGGTCGAGACTGTGACGTTTGACTATGGCCAGCGCCATCGTCGGGAAATCGACTCTGCAAGGAGCATTGCAGCTCACGCAGCGGTACCGCACGCCGTGCTGCCGATCGACACATTCTCTGCTATCGGAGGAGATGCGTTGACCGACGGTAAAATAGCCCTGCCGACCTCGGACACCGAGCCCGGTGAACTGCCGGTTACCTTTGTGCCGGGAAGAAACCTTATTTTCATGACTTATGCGGCTGCTTTTGCATGGCCACGGAATATTCTTCACCTGGTGGGCGGCATGGCACAGACGGACTACAGCGGCTATCCGGATTGCCGCCGCGAAACCCTCGATGCACTCGAACGGGCGCTACAATTGGGCCTGGAGCGAGACTTCACAATACATACGCCGCTCATGGATCGTTCCAAGAAAGACACCGTATTGCTGGCTCGCGATCTGGGCATCCTGGCTGTGCTCGGGATGACTCACACCTGCTATAAAGGTGTGACGCCGCCCTGCGGCGCATGCGCCGCCTGCTTGCTGCGTGCGAAAGGTTTCGCCGAGGCAGGGATTCCTGATCCCTTGATTGCAGAATGACCTATTCCGTCAGGGAAATGTATTACACATTGCAAGGCGAGGGTGCACAAAGCGGTCGGCCTGCAGTTTTCCTGCGTTTTGCGGGTTGTAATCTCTGGTCGGGTCGCGAACGTGATCGTGCGACGACCGTGTGCCGATTCTGCGATACCGAGTTCGTCGGTACGGACGGTCCGGGGGGCGGCAAATTTGCCAGCGCGACGCAGCTTGCGGCAATGGTTGCCACACTGTGGCCAAAGGCCGAAGTCCGGAGCGCCCCGTATGTTGTCTGTACCGGTGGAGAGCCCCTGTTGCAACTCGACAGGGCGGCCATCGATGCGTTGCACGCACACGGCTTCGAGGTAGGCGTCGAGACGAACGGCACGATTATCGCGCCGCAGGGCCTTGACTGGATCTGTGTGAGTCCGAAAGCCGGCGCTACTGTCGTGCAGAAGTTTGGAGATGAGTTGAAACTGGTCTATCCGCAGCGTGAGGCGGAAGCGCAACCGGAGCGATTCGAAACGCTTAGCTTTACGCACCATTTTTTGCAACCGCTCGACGATGCGAACAAGGATAAAAACACAACGGCGGCAATCGAGTATTGCCTGCAGCACCCACAGTGGAAATTGAGCCTGCAAATGCACAAACTGATCGGTATTGCGTGACGAAGGTCGGGAGAAAAAGATAAGTTGGTCGAAAAAAATAATATCCATCGTATTGTCCGGCTTGTCGTCGCGTTTGCCATCGGCATCGCAGTGGCACTCTATGCTTACGATCGCGTTACTGACCCGGAACCGGCTCAGCAAAGGGCCCAGGAGGAAGCGGCGGTACTCGCGTCACGTGCGATCCTGGCCGACTACCTGGCGGTCGACTCAGGCCTGCAAATCGTCGATCCGCTGGCACCGGACCGGGTTGCGGGCAAGGTGTATGTGTATCCGACTGCCGAGGGCTTTGATGTCTCCGGCCATTATCGGCGCAGTGGTACCGAACGCTGGCATCCGTTTCTCATGCGACTCGATCACGACGCAGGTCTTCTTGATCTCTCAGTGGCCGATGACGACGAACAATTGCGACAGCGCAGCGCAGCGGATCCCAAATTGCGGGTGGTCGGCGACGAACCGGGCAAATAGTTTCGATATTCCTCGTTGTGATGCCAACGGTTCACTGGGTTCGGGCAGCTAACTGGACAAACTCGCAAGTCCGGTTGGAGCCACACCCTGAAAATTGCCGATACATCCGCCCAGGACGTCCGCCTGCAGCCAAAAAGTGGTCGTAACCGTCGCATCGTCGGGGGCAGTGCCATTTTTCTGCTGCTGCTGCTTGCCTGGCTAACCGTGCCGGTGGTCCAACGCTGGGCGGACGTGCGGGTCACGGTCCCACTGGAGCGTTTGCGTGTCGCCGAAGTCACACGTGGCGACCTGGTCCGCGATGTTTCCGTGCAGGGCAGGGTGGTCGCCGCGGTCAGTCCTACCTTGTATGCGCCCGCTGCGGGGTCCATCACGCATGAAGTCGACGCTGGTGCCGCAGTGACCAGTGGACAGGTCCTGGCGGTGGTCGAGAGCCCGGAACTCCAGAATCAACTGCAGCAGGCACTCTCGTCGCTGCAACAGCAATCCGTGGAACTCGATCGTCAACGCATCGAATCGCGCCAGCTTGCGCTGGAAAAACGTAAAGCGGCGGATCTCGCAAGCGTGGCGCTGCCTACGTGCTCGACGGCTATGGCCTCGCGCACCACCGGGCCATCGAAATCGGGGCCCGCAGCCTGTCTGCTGTGCAGATTGCGAGCGGACTGAATGAAGGCGAATCCGTGGTCATTTCCAGCACCGAGCTGTTCCAGGGTGCGGAAACGGTCCTTGTTACCAACTGAATTTTCAAACGCCAGGGAGAAGTCGCAATGCTGCAGATGCATAAAGTGTCCAAGATATACCGGACCGATTCGGTAGGAACACACGCACTGCGGGAATTCTCGCTGACTGTATCGGACGGTGAATTCGTATCCGTAACGGGACCGTCCGGTTCCGGCAAAACGACGTTCCTCAACATCGCCGGGTTACTGGAGGAGTTTTCTCAAGGTACATACGAACTGGACGGTCGGGATGTATCCCGACTGAGCGATAACGAGCGTTCGCGTGTTCGTAATGAAAAGATCGGCTTCATCTTCCAGAGTTTCAACCTCATACCGGAGCTGGATATTTACGACAATGTGGACGTGCCGTTGCGCTACCGTGAGATGAAGGCCGCGGAACGGCGCGAACGCATTCTGCGGGTCATTGATCTTGTAGGCCTTGGTTCGCGTTTGCATCACCTGCCGTCACAGTTGTCAGGCGGGCAGCAACAGCGTGTTGCTATCGCACGTGCGCTGGCCGGTCAACCACGCTTCCTGCTCGCAGACGAACCGACCGGAAATCTCGATTCGGCTATGGCGGGCAGCGTACTGGACCTGTTGAGCGAGATAAATGAAGCCGGAACGACCATCATTATGGTGACGCATGAACGAACGCTCGCCAGGCGTGCACAGCGAAATATTATGGTGAGCGATGGGCGAGTCGGTGCCGGTTCAAGCAACCTGCATATCGCTTCCGCGGCCAACGCCTGACTATACGAGACTCCCTCATGTTCCGTTATTACCTGAAGCTCGGCGTACTCTCCTTGCGCAAAAACCCTGTTCTGAGCGGCCTGATGGTTGCAGCCATTGCAGCAGGCATCGGTGCCTGCATGACCATGGTCAACATCCAGTATGCGATGGGCGGCAATCCCATTCCGCATCGGTCGGATCTGCTTTACTACGTGCAGCTCGATGCATGGGACCCCAACCAGCCGGCGCAGGAACCGGACGAGCCGCCGGACCAGGTAACCTGGCTCGATGGCAGTGCACTGTTGTCCGCAGCCAAGGCCAGGCGACAGGTCCTGAGTTACCGGGCCGGTCGCGTCGTACAGCCGACGGATCCCGAGATACGGCCTTTTCAGGTAGACGGACGCGCCACGACGACCGATTTCTTCGCGATGTTCGACGTTCCCTTCCTGCACGGCCAGGAATGGGACAAGACAGCTGACGACAGTCACCAGCAGGTCGTCGTTCTCGGGAAGGAGATTAACGATCGCCTATTCGGTGGCGAGAACTCGGTCGCACGATCGTGATGAACGGAGACACCTATCGGGTCACGGGCGTCATCGACAACTGGAATCCGCTGCCGCGGTTCTATGACATCACGAATAATCCGTTTACCGATCCCGAGGAGGTGTTCTTCCCCTTGCGAGTTGCCATCGATAAAGAAATATCAGGTTCCGGAAACACTAACTGCTGGAAGCCGATCGACGACGACGGCTGGGATGCATTTCTCAGTTCGGACTGCGTGTGGTTGCAATTCTGGGTGGAACTGCATGGTGATGCCGAAGTGCGTGACTACCAGGCATTCATTGATGCCTATGCCGAGTCGCAGAAGGCTTTAGGGCGATTTGCCCGTCCATTGAATAATCGACTGAACAACGTCATGGAGTGGATGGAAGAACAGGAAGTGGTGCAGGACGACGTTCGGGTTCTGCTTGGCCTGGGTTTTCTTTTTCTTTTGGTGTGCCTTCTTAACACCATCGGTCTGCTACTGGCGAAAATACTGCGCCGCACTGGCGATATCAGTCTGCGACGCGCGCTTGGTGCTTCGTGTCGCGCCATTTTTGCACAGTACATCGTTGAGGCAGGAATGGTCGGGGTCACAGGCGGTGCCGTCGGTGTCGCAATGACATGGCTTGGACTGCGCGGCATCGAGATCCTGTACAGCGAACTCGACTTTATTGGCAACCTGGTACGAATGGACTGGGTAATTGTGCTGTCGGCCGTCCTGCTTGCCGTAGTCGCGGCATTGGCTGCGGCTTTGTATCCGACCTGGCGCGCGTGCCTGATACACCCGGCCAGCCAGTTGAAATCACTGTGAGGTGTTAGCCATGGAACTCGGCCCGATCTGGCGCGCCATGATGCGCAACAAGACCGCTTACGTACTCATCGCATTGCAGATCGCTGTAACAATGGCAATCATGGTCAACGCGTTTGCCATCATTCAGGAGCGATCGCGCCTGATCGATCGGCCCAGCGGTATTGATGAAGACAACATTTTTTACCTGAGCAGTGTGGGCTTTAGTCCGGACTTCGATGCACGGGCCTCAATCACAGCGGATCTCAAAATGCTGCGGAGCCTGCCGGGAGTCGTTGGCGCCATCGCAACCAATACGGTGCCTTTGCAGGGTGGCGGCTGGTCGTCCGGCCTGCAGACCACACCTGGGGCTGACGTAGACGGGACGGGCTCTGCGATCTATTTTGTCGATGAGCATGGCGTCGAGACGTTCGGTGTCGAGCTGGTTGCCGGATGGAACTTTACGCCAACGGATATCGAATGGCATGAGGGGGACAGCAGTCGCTGGCCGCCGACCGGAATCATTTCGCGGGCAGCGGCCGAAACACTGTTCCCTGATGAGGACCTGAGTGCGGTGGTTGGCAAGACGATCTATGTCAACAATGACCAGCCGGTGCGTATAATCGGGATCGTAAATCGCCTGCAGGCTGCATGGAAAGGCTGGAGCGGTGTCGAGCGCTCAATGCTGGTGCCGATGTACCGGCTTTCCTCATCCATCCGCTACGTCATACGTACGGAACCCGGCGAGCGCGATCAACTGATGCCGAGGATCGAGGAGATGCTGGCAGCATCCAATACTGACCGGATTGTTCGCAGCATGATGACCATGACGGACACCCGGGCACGCAGCTACGTCGAGGATACGTCGATGATCAAGCTATTGGTGTTCATCGTCAGTCTGCTGGCCGCAATTACGGGTCTCGGTATCGTCGGGCTCGCCAGTTTCAATGTTGCGCGGCGCACGCGCCAGATCGGTACGCGGCGCGCGCTGGCCGCCAGCAAGCGAGCAATTCTCCGCTATTTCCTGTTGGAGAATTTCCTGGTAAGCAGTGTCGGTATCGTGTCCGGGGCGTGCCTGGCGATCGGCCTCAACATCTGGATGGTACAGGCCTTCGATTTGACGCCCGTATCCTGGTACATCATTCCGGCGGCCATGATCGCGCTCTGGCTGATCGGGCAGGTGGCCGTGTTCGGGCCGGCACGCCGCGCCAGTCTCGTGCCGCCGGCCGTCGCAACGCGCGCTGTCTAGGTGGCCTAGCTGGTGATCGGCTGGCTAGCCGGCGGCTCATCCAGTGTGTCATGACGCCTTTCGAACACGTTCAGCTCGATGAAGACGAATGCAACAAGCCACAGAAACGCATCCCAAAAATCGACGAAGTCGCCTTTTACACCCCAGTAGACGGCGGCCATCAAGAGAATTGAATAGAGTACGTATTTGCACAGATTGCTGATCCGTAGCGCAACGCCGGCCAGTTTGTGGTGCTCCTGCAAGCGAACATCGAACTCGAGAAGGAAAACCACCAACAGCCATACTCCCGAATTAATTACGTCCACCCAGGCCAGTCTCGTTATGTCGATCAATCCCGAATGGTCGACTACCGCGTTCATTCCGCTCAAATGATGGAATGAATTCGCAGTCGACAATTCCGCGCAATTCATCGCCGTAATGATCTCGTATTGATCCAGATCAATTGCGTACGCCCAGCTTCCGCCGGCGAGTTCGCAAAGATTTGCAATGCCAGTCAGCGGCGCCGCACCAAAGAGGAATAGCAGTTTGGTCAGGTAGCCGTAAAAGGCGTAGCCAATTACCGCATAGCAAACGGCACGGATGACGTGCAGTGCGCGGCTAACCGACTTGCTGACGAAATTGGAAAGAATGAAAGTCTGCAGCTCGAACATGAGCAATAGAACAACCCACGCCGCAGTGTCGATTGTTGCTGCGAAACCCTCGATGATGTCGCCAAACTGGACGCCGTCGACAAATCGATGGGAGGAAGCCGCCCACTCTTCGGCAAAGAACAAGTAGACGTTCAGCGTCAACAACGCAAAAATCGTGTACTTGAATACGTGGAAAATCTTGTAGCGGTCGACGTTCAACCCGGTGCGCACCCCGCTTGATTCTTGTTATTGAAGCTATGCGCCGAGGTGCGGGGGTTTCCGGTCAGGCAGTGCGGGACAGCGGTACATCGTCATCGGTATCCGCCAGCTGCTGGAGTATCCACTCGATATAGCGATACTCCAAACGCTCCATCCTCGAAAACGGTCCCGGTTGATAATACCGTGAATTTACGCCCTTCCAATTGTTCACAATAATCTTCTCGTCGGCGTAGGTCGTGATGTCCCATAGCCACACGAGTTCGTTCACACCGTAGTCTTCGCCTTCTACGGCGTCGCCCCTGACGAACCAGAAAATTTCGCAGACACAATTCCCGTGATCTACCGGCTTAAATACATAGGCCACTACGTGATCGCTATACGCCAGCAGAAACGAAAATGGCCCGATCGAGATATCGGAAGCGCCACCGTCGTAGCCTGTTAGATTGCCCAGCAAGGGCGCTACGGGCGTGCCGTCCCGGCTGCCCGTCTGGTAGCCCTCGAATAACGCCGTTCGACTGTAGCCATAGCCCTGCTCGCCGGGTCGCGCTTGGGTGTCGACAAAATCATATTCGATGTTTTTCAGGCCGCAGGCTTCCATTCGTCCCAGCATCTTCTCCTGTAATCGATCGCGCTGTACAGGATCCAGCATCAGAGTGTGCATGCGCGCATAGTCCGGATGGGCGGAGGCGCAGTGATAGCACTCCTGATAATTCTCGACAGCCAACTTCCAGTTCGCGGCTATTGGATAGCTTTTCCGAGCAGCTACTTTCAAATTCTCAAAATCGAACAGCGCAAACGGTTCGGCCAGGTCGCGTTTCGCACCCTGCAACGAAAGTGGATTTTCGTTAAAACAAAGGAAGATCAGACCCCCGAGAACTTCCAGTGCAACGCGATTGAGGCTGTAGGATTTCTTGTCGAAGTCCTTGGGCATTGCGCGGGCCGCCGTAAGGTTGCCATCTATATCATACATCCAACCGTGATACGGACATTCGAACTTGCGCACCGAGCCATGCTGCTCAAGGCATACGAGGGACCCTCGATGGCGGCATACGTTAGCAAATGCGTTGACCTTGCCCTCTGAGCCACGGACCACAATCACTGATTCATTGGCCCAGTTTGCAACGAAGAAATCGCCCTCTGCCGGAATCTGCGATACATGTCCCGCCATGAACCAGTTGCTCATCAGGATACGGTCCAGTTCGAGTTCATAGATGGCCGGATCTGTATAAAACCGTTGCTCCAACGGCTTTCCGGGCTCTTGAATTGCAATGAGTTCGCTGATGCTTCGATTATCGTGCATATTCTGATTCCTGACCGGACTTAATAGTTTCACGAGCACAACAGCCTGTTGCGTTGTTGCACAAAAATAGAAGATATCACAGCCGTTTCAACGTGGAATCCGGGGCTTCATCATCTGGAACTGACGCGCGCAGGCTCAATTCGTTACGGCACCAGCATAGTCAAGGGCCAGCCCGACCAACGTCCGGACACCGACGATGAGCGCATCTTCGTTCGCATTGAACAGGGGCGAATGGTTCGCCGGCGCCTGACCAGCCCCGACGCCTTCCTCGTTGACACCGAGCATCAGGTAGAGACCGGGGATGCGCTTCTGGAAATGCGCAAAATCCTCGGCACCCGTAATGAGCGGATGTTCGACGACTTTATCTGCACCGGCGGCCCATTGCAGTGTCGGCATCATGCGGCCAAGAAGCTCGGGGTCATTGCCGGTAACCGAACTGTAGTCATCCATAGTAATTGTTG
This sequence comes from uncultured Woeseiaceae bacterium, assembly GCA_964605635.1. GTDB lineage: Bacteria > Pseudomonadota > Gammaproteobacteria > Steroidobacterales > Woeseiaceae > IDS-8. The sequence goes on along the minus strand of CAZSDL010000017.1, from coordinate 18,128 downwards.
CCTCCGCGCCGGCGGCTTCGGCAATGCTGGTTACGGTCCTGCGCAATCGTGCGTGAAGTTCCTCACGCACACCGACATCGAAAGTACGAATCGTACCGAGCATAGTCACCTCGTCAGGAATGATATTGCCGCGTACACCACCCTGGATACTGCCGATAGTAATGACTGCGGGGCCTTTGGTGATGTCGAGTTGCCGACTTGGAATGGATTGCAGCGCAGTCATGACCTGCGCCGCAACATAGATCGGGTCTACCCCCATCCATGGCGCTGAACCATGGGTCTGCCGACCACGGATGTGAATATGCAACTGGTCCGACGCCGCCATGAAACTGCCGGCGCGATAGTTGATGGTACCGGTCGGAACGGGCCACGCATGCAGCCCGAATATTGCCTCGGGCGCGTCATCGCCATCGAGCACCCCTTCCTTTATCATCAGTGCGGCACCGCCTTCCTCGCCGGGCGGCGCACCTTCTTCGGCGGGCTGAAAGAAGAACTTGACGGTCCCGGCGAGTTTGTCGCGATTGTTCGCCAGAACTTCTGCCGCGCCCATCAACATTGCAACGTGCGTATCGTGGCCGCAGGCATGCATCACCGGCACTTCGTTGCCGTTGTATTCGCCCATCGCCGTCGATGCAAACGGCAGGCCGGTTTGTTCTCGTACGGGCAGGCCGTCCATATCGGCGCGCAGCGCGATGACCGGACCGGGTTTGGCGCCTTTCAATGTGCCAACCACCCCGGTATGCGCAATGCCGGTTTCAACAGCATTGATGCCAAGGCTTTCAAGATGCGCCGCGACTTTTGCTGCGGTGCGAAACTCCCGATTAGACAGCTCCGGGTGTTGATGGATATCACGCCTCCATTCGATGACCTTCGGTTCAACCGCGGCAAACGCATCGTCGAGATCGCCTGCTTTCAATTCAGCCAGTGCGCTGCCCGTCAGGGCAAGGCCCAATGCTGCCAGAGCTGGAATTCGGTAATTCATTCGATATGGCTCCTCGTTGCTTTTGTTCGACTGTACATTAAATCGAGCACTCCGTTTGAACGCCAACGACGCGGTCCTTTTTGACATAGCACTTTTCAAAGCCTCCGCTGTCAATGGATCTGAGAGCGTGTAACGCCGGCGGCGTCGCCGCCGGCAGACACCGTGACATTCAAGGGCTCGCACCCTATGCTTGCCCGTGTGAAGCCAATTATTGCTGCAGGGAGCAGGACTATGTGGTCATCGACGAAGCAGACTGCCATCCGCGTTTCCACGATAATTGCGGTACTGGCGCTGTCTGGCTGCGGCGGTGGCTCGGCGAGCTTCGAGCCGCCGGATTCTGATCCGGATCCTCCGCCGTCTGGCGAACCGGCGGCGATTGCAGTGCAACAGGCTTTCACGCAGCTATCATTCACTCAGCCATTGGCGATGCTGCAGGCGCCGGGCGACGATTCCGCCTGGTACGTCGTGGAGCGACCGGGAAACATTCGTGTTTTTCCGAATGCGACGGATGCGTCGACAGTGGATGTCGACACATTTGCAAATCTGACAGGACGCGTCAATTCAGGTCCCGGCGAAGCCGGCCTGTTGGGCATGGCATTTCACCCCGACTTCGCGGCGACTGGCGAAGTGTTTCTTTCCTATACACGAGGAACGAATCTCGAGTCCGTCATATCACGATTCGAGGTCGACAATTCTACGGGAAACCTCGACGTGGATTCCGAAGAAGTGTTGTTAACGATTGAACAACCGCAAGGTAACCACAACGGCGGGAATATCGCGTTCGGTCCGGATGGTTTTCTCTATATCGGTTTTGGTGACGGTGGTGGCTCGGGAGACCCCCAGGGTAACGGCCAGAACACGACCAACGTGCACGGGACCATTCTCCGCATAGACGTGGACGGTGCTTCGCCTTACGCGATTCCCGCGGACAATCCGTTTGCCGGCAATACCGAGTGTTTCCAGGGCACAGGTACCTTGGACTGTCCGGAAATATTCGCCTGGGGTTTTCGCAACCCGTGGCGTTTCTCATTCGATCGCGAAACCGGCGACCTGTGGGTCGGCGACGTAGGGCAGAATAGCTGGGAAGAAGTAAACCGGATCGAAATCAGCGAGAACTATGGCTGGAACGAACGCGAAGGTGCGCATTGCTACCCGCCGGGAACTACAGACTGCGACACTGACAACGTGGATCCGATCGCCGAGTACGACCATAGCCAGGGCAATTCGGTAACCGGCGGCTACGTTTACCGTGGCAGTAATATTGCGGGCCTGCAGGGCTTTTATGTATTCGGGGATTTCGGCAGTGGACGCATCTGGGCGGTCCCGTTCGACAGTACGCAGGGCACCGATCCCGTCGAACTCATCGATACAGCGTTAAACATTGCCTCATTCGCCGAAAGCAATGCCGGCGAACTCTATATACTTCACTTCAACGGCGGCACCGTCCACCAAATCGTCGCCGACTGAGTCTCAGGCAAACGGAGTTGGCGTTTCACGTGATGAAGCGCCGGCCGGCGATTACGTGCGTTTGTCGCATTTTGTTCGCTAGAATCCGCCCCTTGCCAGACTTCACCCCCTCAGCCGGCGAATCCGACCGGCAACAACAATAAACCCAAAGGCCACGACGGAGAGCCGCATGAGTGCCATGTCGAACATTGAAATTGCCCAGGCCGCAAAGGTGCTGCCCATTCAGGAAATCGGCAAGAAGCTGGGCCTGTCGGCGGATCAGCTTGTTCCATACGGTCACGACAAAGCCAAGATTGACTATCCGGTCCTGAACAATGCCGGAGACCGGCAAGATGGCAAGCTGATTCTCGTTACTGCCGTTTCGCCGACACCCGCCGGAGAAGGCAAGACGACAACAACGGTCGGGCTCGGTGATGCGCTCAACCACATCGGAAAAAATGCAACTATTTGTCTTCGAGAACCCAGTCTCGGCCCCTGTTTTGGCATGAAAGGTGGTGCGGCCGGCGGTGGTTATGCACAAGTGGTACCGATGACGGATATCAACCTGCATTTCACGGGCGACTTCCATGCCATCGGGGCGGCGCACAATCTGCTTTCTGCGCTGATTGACAATCACATTCACTGGGAAAACCGACTGGGTATCGATCCACGACGCATCAATTGGCGTCGCGTTGTCGACATGAACGACCGCGCGTTACGAAATATCGTCATCGGCTTGGGCGGCACACCACATGGCGTACCACGCGAAAGCGGGTTCGACATTACGGTGGCCTCGGAAGTTATGGCTATCTTTTGCCTCGCCACCGACCTGCAGGATCTCGAGCGACGGCTCGGTAACATCGTCGTCGGTTACACTTTTTCCGGCAAGGCCGTTACCGTGAAGGAATTAAATGCGCACGGTGCGATGACGACATTGCTGCGAGATGCGTTCCGACCGAACCTGGTGCAAACGATCGAAAACAATCCGGCACTGATGCACGGAGGGCCGTTTGCCAATATCGCGCATGGCTGTAATTCTGTGGTAGCGACGAAGACGGCACTCAAGCTCAGTGACTACGTGGTAACCGAAGCGGGATTCGGTGCGGATCTCGGCGCCGAGAAGTTTTTTAATATCAAGTGCCGCAAGGCCGATCTCAAGCCGTCAGCAGTCGTGCTGGTTGCGACGATCAAAGCTCTGAAAATGCACGGAGGCATTGCGAAAGACCAGTTGACTGCCGCGAATGCCAAGGCGGTACGCAAGGGTTGCGAAAACCTGGGGCAGCATTTGCGCAATCTCGGCAATTTTGGCGTGCCTGTGGCCGTTGCCATCAATCACTTCACGGCAGATAGCGATGCGGAGATCGATGTCGTCCGTGCCTACTGCAAGGAGTTCGGCATCGAAGCGCATGTATGCCGGCATTGGGCAGAGGGGGGCAAGGGTGCTGTTTCGCTGGCGCGACATATCGTCGAACTCGCCGACAGCAAGTCGCACCAGTTCCATACGCTATATGACGATGACATGCCACTTTGGGACAAAGTGCGACACATTGCCCGCACCATATACGGCGCGGAAGACATCATGGCCGATAAGAAAATCAGGGATCAGTTTGCCCAATTGCAAAAGGACGGCTACGGCGAATACCCGATCTGCATGGCAAAAACCCAGTACAGCTTTTCCACGGATCCCAATTTACTCGGCGCGCCAAAAGGACATGAGGTGCCCATTCGGGAAGTGCGTCTCGCGGCAGGGGCAGAATTCCTGGTGGTGGTCTGCGGTGCAATTATGACGATGCCCGGGCTGCCGCGGGTACCTGCGGCTGACAACATCCGGGTCAACCGTGACGGCTTGATCGAGGGCCTGTTTTAGGACGTTATTCCGCCAGAGCCTTGAGTGCTTTGAGCAGGGACTTTTCAGTCGTCAACGCTGCGGCGCAAGCGCTTCTGCTGTCCTCGACGAGACTTCTCCTCCAGGCGCTTCTGCTTGGCGGCCTTGCCGGGACGTGTTGGCACGCGCTTCTTGCGATGCGCCAAAGCGGAGCGAATCAGGTGGGCGAGTCGTGACAACGCGTCCTCACGATTCTTTTCCTGGCTGCGGAATCGTTGCGCCTTGATAATGACGATGCCGTCTTTAGAAATCCGGCGATCCGGCAGGCTCAACAATTGCGCTTTCAGCTCGTCCGGTAAATGCCGCGATGCCCGAATGTCGAATCGCAAGTGCACGGCGGAGGCGACCTTGTTGACATTCTGCCCGCCGGCTCCCTGGGCGCGCACAGCGGAAATGTCGATCTCTTCGTCCGGAATCTCTAAATGACGGGATATTGTCAGCATGATCTCTGCCTGGCATTTGCCGGCGCGTTACCCGCCGGCGGCGGAGTCCTGCGGTCACGCAATTTTCGCATGGCGCCGCCTTGAATGTGTGAGAATGCGCGCCCCGGCGCAGCAATCGACCACGGATCAATGCCACGAAGAATCCATGGCTGTTCGTAACCTTTTATTACTGACTACTTGTCAGCTGATCTCGGCCACCGGCTCGATCGTCATGATAACGCTCGGCGGCATCATCGGCTCTGGTCTGACCGGGAACCCGGCCTGGGCAACACTGCCGGTTTCCATTGTGGTCGTGAGCCTTGCCGCCACCACGGTGCCGGCAACGTTTCTGATGCGCGCCATCGGCCGGCGCCGGGGATTCGCCCTGGCTTCATTGTCGTCTGCATTCGCCATGCTTCTCGCTGCCTACGCCCTGTCGACCACCAGTTTCATCGTCTTTATCGCTGCGTCCGCATTGTTCGGAGTCAATATGGCCTTCGCACAGCAGTATCGCTATGCCGCCGCAGAAAGCGTGGCGCCGAAATTTGCCGGCCGGGCCATTTCGCTGGTCCTCGTGGGAGCAATCGGTGGTGCGGTGATTGGACCAGAACTCGTGAACAGGGGCGCGTTCGCGGTAACCGGCGTGCCGTACGCGGGTACCCTCATTGCCGTCGCAGCACTGTACGTGCTGCAGGCCTTTCTTTTCTTACTCTTAAAACCATTTCGGGCTGAACTTGGGCCGGACCTGCATTCCGGTGGACGACCGCTGCGGGCCATCGTGCAACAACCCGTCTTTATCGTTGCAGTGCTCGGCGGCACGGCGGCGTACGGGGTCATGACACTCATCATGACGGCGACACCGTTGAGCATGCATATCAACGATGGTTACTCGCTGGAAGAGACCGCAAACGTCATTCGCAGCCACGTGCTGGCAATGTATGTGCCGTCACTATTTTCGGGCTTCCTGATGGAGCGCATCGGCATCGGCCGGGTGATGACCCTGGGGGCCGTTGGCCTCAGTGCGGCCTGCCTGGTCGGCTTACAGGGCCAATCGGTCATGCATTACTGGTTTGCCCTGGTATTGCTGGGGGTCGGCTGGAATTTCCTGTACGTCGGCGGCACCACGATGTTGACACTGACTTACTCCGTATCAGAGCGATTCAAAGCGCAGGCAGTAAACGAATTCAGTGTTTTCGGCACCTCCGCCGCGGCATCGCTGGTGGCAGGCACGATCATGCATTTTTACGGCTGGTACGCACTCGTGCTCATGCCGTTACCACTGTTGCTCGCTATTTTCGTCGGGCTGTTTGTCGTACGCAATGAGGCTCGACTGAATCGCTTCGCACCTGCCGGAAAGTGAGGGCCGTCTGACGCGTATGGCTGCAAGAGGACTCTACGACGACGAGATGTATCGGTTCACCCGACCGGAGCCATCGTACTGGCAGGCGACCGGTGACGACGGGCGACCGCCGTTTGAGCCGTTAACCGGCGACGAGGCTTGCGATATCGCGATTATTGGCGGCGGCTACACCGGCGTCAGTGCGGCCTACCATCTCAGCAAGCACCACGGTCTCGACGCGCGTGTGCTGGAGGCGGGACAGATCGGCTGGGGCGCATCCGGTCGCAACGCGGGATTCTGCAGCATAGGTGGCACGTCGTTGTCGCTCGACCGGATGCTCAGCAAATACGGCATCGAAGATACGCGCAAGTACTACGCGTCGCAGGTGGATGCGATCGCGCTGGTTCGCTCAGTTATCGAGGAGGAGGGCATCGATGCCTCGCTTCATGGCGATGCCGAACTTGAGGTCGCGCCATCCCGGAAAGTATTCACCGGGCTGACGAAGCACGCCGAAATGCAACGCCGGCTCCTCAACCTGGATACCCGGGTGGTCACCGCCGATCAGTTCCGCGAAGAATACTTCGATTCTTCCGAACTTTGCGGTGCAATCGTGCAGCGACCGGCTTTCGGTTTGCATCCGTTGCGATTCATGCGCGGGTTGGCGGCAGCCGCGCAGCAACACGGAGCTACATTGTATCCGTACAGCGAAGTTCTCGAGTGGCGTAAGGAGGCCAATCAGCATCGATTGCAGACCGTTGGCGGCAGCTTGCGGGCAGGAATCGTCATCATGGCCACCAACGGATTCATGCCCGAGCATCTGCATCCTGCTTTTCGCGGGCGGCCGTTGCCAATGGTCAGTGCCATTATCGTGACCCGGCCGTTATCGGCGGATGAACTTAACGCACAGCAATGGCGAACCGCGAACCCGGCCATAAGCGCTCGCCGTATCCTGAATTATTACCGCTTGCTTCCGGACAATCGCCTGTTATTCGGCGGCCGTGGGCATTCAACCGGCAGCGTCAGCGGCGCGGCGAAAACCTTTGCGACTCTGCAGGAACGGTTACGGCAACTCTGGCCACAGTGGAGGGACGTTGCCATCGAATATCGCTGGCACGGCTTGATCTGTATCACGCTGCGACTCACACCGAGCATCGGGCGGTTGAATGACGACCCGTCGGTCCTGTTCGCCTACGGCTATCATGGCAACGGACTGAACACAGCGACATGGAGCGGCAAACAGCTTGCCGACTGGATAGCCCAGGGCGGGGACAAGGATGCTCCCTATCCGGATACGGTGCCGGCCATGTTGCGCGGCATTTCCGGGCGTTTCCCGATTGCCGCCCTGCGCCTGCGTTACCTGCAGGCACGGCTGGCCATTTTCCGGCTGCAGGATGCTTTGGATTGAACGTGGAAAAAGCCAAAAAAGCCCGCTGTCGGCGACAGCCGGCCGGGGATTTTGCGCGCCGCTCAGAGGAATTTGAAGTTCAACGCAAGCGAAATAACAGGGTAGGCCTTGAATTTGTCGAGGTCTTCTTCCAGTTCAGAACGTTCGATTTCAAGTGAGTCCATGAAGGAAGGGTCTTCGGCCAACAGGCCATCTGCGGTCAGCGACACCCGCGGGTCGCCCTGCAGCAGAACGCCCACGTCAAGGTTTAAACCGACCTTGCCGAACAGCCCGAAATCGAAACCGATTCCCGCGTAGGGAGACGTGCTGTCGAAACTGGTCCGGCTGCGCAGCGTTCCTACTTCGGCAGCGGTGTAGGTGGTGTCGCCGATATCGAACGAGGGCGCATCAAGGCTTATCAGTTTCAGTTCATTGTTGTTCGCGAACAAGCCGGCGGTAAAGCGAAGCGGGGTCATGGCCACGCGGAAATTGGCCGTCGCGTAAAGCGACGACAGTTCGAGAGTTGCGTCGTAATTAATGCCGGATTGCGAGCCTTGCTCGTCGTAGTCGAAGCGGTTGATTCCGCCGCGTAAATCAAACCAGGGCAATGGCCGCCAGATTGCTTCTGCACCGAGTCCCAGCGTGCCGGCTTTCACGCCCAGCCAGAGGTTGTCGTCCGCTTTCACGGGGCTGCTGCTGAGTGCAGCCAGAGTTACAACACAACCATAAAGTAAGACTTTCATGTCGAGGGACTCCAATTCGGGCGACACAGTTCGCACCTGTCTGCCATCGGAGGCTACCGGTGGCCTTTTGACATAACTGTGAGACGGGTCACAGGTTCAGCGCGGCATTGCGGACGATCGGCAGAATCGGTGATCTGTTTCAGCTTGTTTCATCGTATTTCTGTTGTCGCGACGGGATGGCCACTCGACTATGGTGACTGGGCGCAGGATGCGCACTACTACACTTCAATGCATCAATATGGAGGTTGACGTCATGAGGGTACTGACAATTGCTGAAATGAGCGGGGTTGCGGGCGGCACGGGTGTTTGTACGCCCGAGAATTCGGGAAATAACTATGGCGGTGTGACTAACGCAAATAAAGTTGGCGACGATTTGGTGGCCATTTACGAGGGTTTGGTCTCGGCTGCTTCGCACATTATCGAGCGGGTAGCGAACGCGCTGTAAAATTGTTTCGGCCGGGGTACCTAACGTGCCCCGGCTGCTTTTTCCCTGACGATCAAAAGTGACGCTGTGACACCCGCAATAATGATCGGTACCGAGATCCAGGCGAGCTTGATGATCGACGCGTCACCCGCTGGAGGGTTCCAGATCAGCTGGAAGCAATCCCAGTCGATGGTCGAAGTCGCGTTATAGGTCGCGTGGGCAATTATCGGTCCCCATAAGGCTCGATAGTTCAATACCTGCACAGCGAGAACAAGCCCGACGATGAACGCGGTCAAGTAAGTGCCGACTTCATGCATCAGGGCGAAAAAGACAGCAGAAGCGATGATCGCGAGGATCCTGCCGCGATGCAGGAGACCGTACAGGAAAAAGCCGCGATGCATTACTTCTTCCGTAATAGGCACGACGACGGCCATAATGGCAAGACTCAGCAGCAGCACGGCGATGGGCGGACAGTCGAAGCCGACAATTGGCCCAACGATTGCGTTCGCATCCTCATTCCTGATTACACCTGTGCCGATCAGGAGAGTTATAGACGCCCAATAGGTCAGCCGCATGACCAGGCCCAGAGCGATCGACAGCACGATCACGCGCAGAGTAAGGCCTGCAAGCGAGAAGAGCTTTCGCAACGAGTCCTTGCAGGTTCTGAGGTAGGGATGCATAAGGAGCAGCAGGACTGCCGGCACGACCAGGTAGCTGAGGTCGTTCGCCACCTCGGGATCTACGCCGCGAGCACGAAGTGACGAATCGAGCATACTGCGGGCAAACAACGCCGCAACCTGGAACAAAACTATTGCGAGTACGGAGACGTGAAAGATTGGATGCCGTGCGTCCTGCATTCGCGGTCATACCCTGCTGACTCAGCTTGAGCAATTCAGGATATCGCTGCCTCGGGGACTATGCGTGCCGGATAACTGCAAACTTTGCTGCAATTAGCAGGTAGCGCAACCAGAATCCTATCAATGCCCGGATTCCGGGAAGGTCTTATTGTAGCGAGAGGAAATCGCAGCTCGTCGTTCCGGGTCGACGTTCAGGTTCTCAAGGTCACCGCCTACATGCGCGAGAGCCAGAAGCCGTCGGTCCATCACGCGAAACCAGAGCCAAGGCACGTAGGCGAGCAGATAGACTCCGAAATACCCGCTCGGCAGCGTCGGTAAATTCTCGAAATTCCGCAATGACTGGTAACGACGCAGCGGATGCGCATGATGGTCAGAATGCCTCTCAAGGTGAAACAGTACGAGATTGCTATACAGGTGATTGCTGTTCCAGGAATGATGCGGCTGGCAACGCTCATAGCGACCATTCTCATCCTTCTTGCGCAACAGCCCGTAATGTTCGACGTAGTTGGCGCTGGTCAGCTGCCACCAGGCAAGCACGTTATGTATTGCGAGAAACAGCAGCATGCTCCACCCAAGCCAGATGAGCAGACCGCCCTGGACAAGCAGGGTCAGTGAAAACGACTGCAGGATCTGGTTGTCGGTACTCCAGGTCGACCGGCCACCACGGCGCAGTCGTTCCTTTTCCAGGGCCCATGCACGCCGGAATGCACCTGGAATCTCGCGCCGCCCGAAGCGGTAAATACTTTCGCCCATCCGTGCACTGGCGGGATCGTTCGGCGTGGCCACATCGCTATGGTGGCCGCGGTTGTGTTCCAGCGTGAAGTGACCGTAGGCGGGTACGGCGAGGACGATTTTTGCGAGCGTGCGCTCGAATCGCGACTTCTTATGGCCTAGTTCATGCCCGGTGTTAATGGCAAGGCCGCTCGTGATTCCCGCCACGGCCGCGAGGCCGGTAAACGCCCACCAGCTCAGGTCCTGCGATGCTGCCCACCATGCCGCAATAATTAGCGATGCAAAATGCAAAGGCACTACGGCATAGGTCAGATACCGGTAGTATCGATCCTGCTCGAGTTGCGGAACGATCGCTTCGGGCGGGTTGTTGGTGTCCTCGCCCAGAACCCAGTCAATTATCGGCGCAGCGATGTAACCGAGCGCAAGTGGCAAAAGCAACCAGGCTTCGTGTCCGGTAGCAGCATGCAAACTAATGCCGATAAACGGCTGCAACGGGTAGAGAACGGACAAGGACCAGAGCCATCGCTTGCGATCGATGTAATTTACAGCTTCGCCCGTGTCCAGCGTTGTTGAGTAAACTTTCATAAGGCGGCTCGACCCGGCGGTATTTGCCCCAACTCCGCAGATTATGTCGACTCGCGAACGCCGTAGCGCCTGCAAACTTCGTCCGGAGATCTGGATAACAGTGATATTTCAGCAGATTTGAACACTTCGAACCAGTGTTTTTCTGCCACAACTTTTCATTTGATTAATCGCAATGAGTCGCCGACAATAACTCGTGCCCGGACTAGATGACTTACGTGCGGGCTCATGAGGACTATCTGAAACGAAATGGAATTACGATAGGATTCTGCTTGCGTATGGTTGGTTTGTATTCACTCATTCTGATTCTTTTCACAACACTGCTAAGTGCTTGTGGCAAGTCGCAACCCGGTACGGAAACCGGCAACATTTCGAGTGGCGCTGATCTTCTGGCTGCAGCCAATCTCGGCAAGCAGCTCGTTCTCCCGACCGATGATTACCTCCAGCTACCGCAGTACCGGAACGCCGATCTCGCACGCGGTGAACGCCTGGTCATGCAATGTCGCGCCTGCCACAGTTTCGAACAGGGCGGCCAGAACATCATCGGCCCGAATCTTCACGGCTTCTTCGGACGACGTGTAGCCTCAATTGTCGGCTATCCTTATTCGCCGGCGATGAGCCAGGCTGACTTTATCTGGACTCCACAGGCTCTGGACGCATGGCTGGCGGAACCCACCGGGTTTCTGCCGGGCAATCGCATGGTGTATGGCGGATTGCGTAACGCCGAAGATCGCCATGCCGCAGTCGCCGCGTTGCTGCGGCTGACGACGAATTCACCCGCAAGCACGGACGATTGATCCGGGGGAGTACCATTGGCCAATCAGTACGACACTTGTAACGCACCCGAAAATCGCAATGTTGCGGATCGGCGGTTGTTCAGTTGGCGTACCGTCGCCAATGGCTTCATCCGCTCGCGCCGGCACTCAACGCGACGCGATGCAGAGGCGATTCCACTGTTTATCGACTGGCATCATCCGTGGTTGTTCTTCCTGGCCACCGGAACGATGCTTCTGTCGACATTGGACGCTTTTTTTACGCTGCAACTGCTGAATCGCGGCGCAATCGAGGTCAATCCGGCCATGGCACTGGCGCTCGAGTACGGTGTGGGGGTCTTTGCCGGCAGCAAGATGTTATTGACGGGCTCGGGCATCCTGGCGTTGGTCTATATGTCACGGTGCCGGATGTTCAATCGCCTGCGATCCGGTCTTGTCCTGACCACGTTCTTCAGCATTTACGCCTGCCTTGTCTGCTACCAACTCGTCTTGCTGATGCAGTAGCAGCCGCCCTTCGTCAATTCACACGACGCTGGGCATAGGCTAGACTGACGTCCTTTTTTTGGCCGTTTGTCTGCCGATCCGGTGGGCCTGCAACGCTCAGTGCCGCCAATTCTGTGACGAATCGCGCCGCAACTCATCGGATTCGTGTTTCAATTGCCTCATGACCAATTCCCTCAAAGAACAGTATGCGTCGAGCCCGCTTTTCGGCCTGAATGCCGCCACGATAGAAGCCTTGTACGAAGTGTTTCTGGACGACCCGGACAGTGTTCCGGCAAGCTGGAGACGCTATTTTCACTCGCTGGGCAAACGCGAAACGGAAACTCCTCATACGCCTGTGCGCAGGCATCTCGCTGAAAAATCACGCCTTTTGTCAAGCAATGGTAAGGTCGCCAGGCTTCGAACGCCAGGGCCCTCGCCGGCCAGCGAGAAACAGGCGGCCGTTTCACGGCTGATCCAGGTCTACAGCCTGCGCGGTCACCAGATCGCCGATATTGACCCGCTGGGTCTCATGGATCGGCCAACGCCCGGCGTCCTCAAGCTGGACTATCTCGGCCTCGGCGACGACGACATGGATACCGAGTTCGTAACCGGGGGGCTGGCCGGTACCGGCAATCGGCGCATGAAGTTGCGTGACATCATTGCGCTGCTCAGGAAAATTTACTGCGGCAAAATCGGCGCTGAATTCGCCCACGTTTCCCGCTCGAGGGAACGCCTGTGGCTGCGCAAGCACTTTGAACAAGGCATGGTGTCCGGCGGTCTGTCCGCCGAAGAACGTCTGTGGATTCTTGAGCAGTTAACGGCGGCAGAAGGCATAGAACGTTACCTGCACACCCGTTTCGTCGGGCAAAAGCGCTTTTCACTCGAGGGCGGTGAAAGCCTGATTCCGATGCTCGATGACCTGATACAGCGCGGCGGCGAAACCGGGATTGGCGAGTTCGTGATCGGCATGGCGCATCGCGGGCGCATCAACGTACTTGTCAATGTGCTCGGCAAGTCACCGGAGCAACTGTTCGAGGAGTTCGAAGGCAACGTAGACATCGATCAGATGAAGGGCTCCGGCGATGTCAAATATCACAAAGGTTTTTCTGCCGATATGAAAACCCCGGGTGGCAATGTGCACATCGCACTTGCATTCAACCCGTCACACCTGGAGATCGTGAACCCGGTCGTCGAGGGTTCGGTACGTGCACGCCAGCAACGGCGTGGAGATCTCGAACGACAGGAAGTTTTGCCTGTGCTAATCCATGGCGACGCCGCGTTCGCCGCGCAGGGTGTCGTCGCCGAAACTTTCCAGCTTTCGCAGACCAATGGCTTCCGAACCGGCGGCACCGTGCATATCGTCATCAATAACCAGATCGGTTTCACCACCAGTCGCCCATCGGATGCCCGCTCGACTCCGTACTGCACCGATATTGCAAAGATGATCGAGGCGCCTATCTTCCACGTCAATGGAGACGATCCCGAGGCCGCGGTGTTTGTCGCTCGCCTGGCGCTCGAGTATCGGCAAAAGTTCAACAAAGATGTGGTGATCGATCTCGTCTGCTACCGGCGTCACGGGCACAACGAGGCCGATGAACCGAGCGCCACACAGCCTGTCATGTATGGCCGGATTCGCGATCAGGACTCGACCCGAACGCTTTATGCCGACCGGCTGGTCGAGGCCGGTGTCATTGAAGTCGATGGCGTGGCCAAGTTGCAGGAAAATTATCGTGATCGACTTGACCGAGGTGAGCCGGTGCCGAAGTCATCGCTTGGCCTTATCGGCAACGAATTCACCGTTGACTGGCGCCCGTATTCGTCAGCCGAGTGGCACGATGAGGTTGACACCACCCTGAGTCCGGCCAAGGTAGCCGAATTAGCCAAAAAGATAACCGCATTACCCCCCGGCTTTGTATTGCATGGCCGCGTCCAGCGCATTATCGACGAACGCATACGCATGGGGGCCGGCGAAATCGATATGGACTGGGGATTTGCCGAAACGATGGCGTACGCCGGGTTGATCGATGAAGGGTACGACTGCCGGGTGACCGGACAGGACACAGGCAGGGGTACTTTCTTCCACCGGCATGCTGTACTGCATAACCAACGCAATACGGAAGAATTCATTCCGCTGCAGACTATCTCGAAAAAGCCTGCGGCATTCAGGGTCATCGATTCCCTGCTCTCGGAGGAAGCTGTTCTCGGCTTTGAGTACGGGTATGCAACGACAGAACCGGAAACCCTGGTTATCTGGGAGGCGCAGTTCGGCGATTTCGTCAATGGTGCCCAGGTCGTCATCGACCAATTCATCAGTTCAGGCGAAGCCAAATGGGGCCGGCTTTGTGGACTAACGATGTTTCTTCCGCACGGTTACGAGGGGCAGGGCCCCGAGCACTCATCAGCACGGCTGGAAAGGTTTCTGCAGCTCTGTGCCGAAAACAACATCCAGGTTTGCATTCCGTCGACGCCGGCGCAAATGTTCCACATGCTGCGACGGCAGATGTTGCGACATTACAGAAAGCCCCTGGTCGTGATGACGCCGAAGAGCCTGCTGCGGCACAAGTTGTCGGTATCTCCGATAACTGACCTTTCAAGTGGTCGCTTCGAGCTGATCATTCCCGACCCTGGAAAAAGCGATCGGGAAAAAGTGCAACGTGTCATCTTTTGCAGCGGCAAGGTGTATTTCGACCTGTTTGAGGCACGCAAAGCGCAGAAAATCCAGGACGTTGCCATTATCCGCATTGAGCAGCTCTATCCTTTTCCAATTCAGGAATATGCGGCGGAGGTCGCTGCCTATCCGAACGCCGAGAAAATCATCTGGTGTCAGGAAGAACCACAGAACCAGGGTGCCTGGTACCAGATTCGTCACCGCTTGCAAGAACCGCTCAATGATGCCCAGGAGTTGTATTATGCTGGCCGACCCGGCGCGGCAGCCCCGGCTGCAGGCCTCTTTAAGGTCCATTTGCAACAGCAGCAACTGCTCGTCGAGGCCGCGCTTGGTACGAAAATCGAAGCGACAATATCTGATGATCCCGACCGGAAGTCCGCGAGGAAAAAGAAGAAAAAGAAGAAAACGAAGCAGCGCGCGTCCCGGACGCGTGACCCGGAACCAAAAAAGCAGTAATCGGATTGAGAAAAAATGAGTATTGAAATCAAAGTTCCAGCATTGCCCGAATCGGTAAGTGACGCGACACTGGTTGCCTGGCACAAGAAAGCGGGCGATACGGTCACCAGAGATGAGAACCTGGTCGATCTCGAAACCGACAAGGTGGTGCTTGAAGTGCCGGCACCGTCGTCCGGAACTCTGAAAGAAATCCGCATCAAGGATGGCACCACGGTCACTGCCGGTGAAGTTCTTGCCATTCTGGAGGAACGCGAGAGCAAAGGCGCAAGTGACTCGGGGAATGGAGCCGATGATTCGAGTCGTGAAAAGGATCAGAAGCCCGCGAAGAAATCCGCCGCGGAAGACGATGACGAAGAAGGGAGTGATGAAGAAGCAGAGGCGAGCAGCGCCGGCGAACGAGACGCTTCGGATCGCGGGAGCAGTGCAGACAAACTGAGTCCGGCCGTGCGTCGCTTGCTGGATGAACATGACCTCGATGCAACCGTTGTCATAGGCACAGGCCGAGACGGACGGATTACAAAGTCCGATGTCATGGATTACCTGAAAAGCCACGACGACGAAAACGTTACACCTGGCGATCGCCCGGAAAAAAGCGAACCGCAAACGCCTGCGGACGGCACTTCGCGGAATGAGAAACGCGTACCGATGACACGCTTGCGCGCCCGTATAGCCGAACGCATGGTCGAAGCGCAGCAAAGCGCCGCTATGTTAACCACCTTCAATGAGATTGACCTGTCACGGGTCATGGAGCTCAGAAATCGTTATAAGGAGTCGTTCGAGAAAGAGCATTCTGTGAAGCTCGGCTTTATGTCGTTCTTTGCCAAGGCATCCGTCGAAGCACTCAAAAAGTTTCCGGTCGTTAATGCGTCAGTGGAAGGTAAGGACATTGTGTACCACGACTATTTTGATATTGGCATCGCCGTGTCATCGGAACGTGGGCTGATGGTACCGGTGCTGCGCGACGTGGACCGCCAGAGTTTCGCCGAGATCGAGAGCAACGTTGCCACATTGGGCAAGAAAGCGCGTGACGGCACCATGAGCATGGACGACCTGACCGGGGGCACCTTTACGATTACCAACGGCGGCATTTTCGGCTCGTTATTGTCCACCCCGATTCTAAATCCGCCGCAGAGTGCCATCCTCGGCATGCATGCCATCCAGGAGCGTCCGGTAGTGGTCGATGGAGAAATTGCAGTTCGCCCGATGATGTATGTCGCGGTTACCTATGATCACCGCATCATCGACGGCAAGGAAGCGGTGCAATTCGTGATCAGTATCAAGCAGTCGCTCGAAGATCCAAGCCGATTGCTCCTGCAGTTGTAAATGCAGGCAAGGGAGCAATTACGCAGAATGCAGACGGAAGCCAGGCATGTCCAGAAACTTTGATGTAATCGTGATTGGCGCGGGACCGGCCGGTTACATCGGCGCTATACGGGCCAGCCAGAACGGCATGAAAGTCGCGTGCATCGATGAATGGCAGAATCGGGACGGCAAGCATGCTTTCGGCGGCACTTGCCTGAATGCAGGCTGCATACCCTCGAAGGCATTGCTCGAATCGTCCGAACTCGTGCATCGAGCGCAACACGAATTCAGCAAACACGGAATAAAGGTCGGCGAGGTAGAAGTCGACCTTTCTGCGATGCAGAAGCGCAAGGATGGCATCGTCAAACAACTGACCGGTGGTATTGCAAGTCTGTTGAAAGCGGCCAAAGTGGAAGGTTTGGCCGGCCACGGCCGTCTTCTCGCAGGGAAAAAAGTGGAATACACGAACGCTTCGGGTGAGAAGGAAATCCTTGAGGCGCGCTATGTCGTCCTGGCGAGTGGTTCCGAACCCATCGAGCTGCCATCGGCGCCGTTCGACGGCGAGAAGATTGTTGATTCATGGGGCGCATTGGAATTTGACCAGGCTCCGGCACGTCTTGGCGTGATCGGGGCCGGGGTCATCGGGCTCGAACTCGGCAGCGTCTGGAATCGATTGGGTTCCGATGTGATTGTCCTGGAAGCAATGGACGATTTTCTGGCGGTCCTCGATCGTGACATCGCAAAGGAAGCCGAAAAGCAGCTCAAACGACAGGGAATGTCGATTCACCTGGGTGCGCGCCTGACTTCGGCCGAAGCCGGGTCCAAGAGAGTCACCGTTCACTACGAGGACAAATCCGGAAGTCAAAAGCTGGATGTCGACAAGCTGGTCGTTGCCGTCGGGCGTCGTCCCTTTACGGAAGGCTTACTCGACGACGATTGTGGTATCCAGCTGGACGATCGGGGCTTTATACCGGTCGACGAAGAGTGTCGCACCCGCGTCAAAGGTGTGTTCGCAATCGGCGATTGCGTCCGCGGGCCGATGCTCGCACACAAGGGATCGGAAGAAGGCGTTATGGTCGCTGACCTGATTGCCGGTGAAGTCGCCGAAATGAACTACAAAGTCATTCCGTTCGTAATCTACACGGCGCCGGAAATCGCCTGGGTCGGACTCACCGAGCAAGAGGTCAATGAAAGCGGCCGGGCTTGCAAGATTGGTACGTTTCCCTTTGCCGCCAGCGGCCGTGCCAAAGCCATGGAGCAGACGGCCGGCATGGTCAAGATTGTTGCCGCCAAGGACGACGACGAAATTCTCGGCGTGCACATCATCGGGCCGATGGCGGGCGAATTGATCGCCGAGGCGGTGCTGGCAATGGAATTTTCCGGCAGCAGCGAGGATCTGCAGCGCACAATCCACGCTCACCCGACGCTGGCCGAAGCGCTGCATGAAGCCGCACTGGCGGTGGACAACCGGACCCTCAACAACATCAACCGCTAGCTCTTGCGGCGCACGGATGTGACGTTCGGCAACTGTTCCAGTTTGCTGATGACACGGCTCAGTGCAGCGAGACCCGGAACCGAGATCTTCAATTCCATCACGGCCTGCATGCGCTGTTTGTCGGTGCTGGTATTGGCGCTGTCCACGCTGATCTT
>CAZSDL010000016.1:0-29839 GCA_964605635.1 uncultured Woeseiaceae bacterium | reverse complement strand
GGCACTAACTACGCGGCACTGACTACGATGACAGACCACAGACTATTGAGCGGTAGCGCTTTGCGCGAGCGCATTCTTGCGGATGTTGCCAAGCGGGCAGCAGCGGCCGGGCAGAAGCATCCACTCGGGCACCTCGTGTCGATCAGCATCGGCAACAAGCCGGAGGTGGCTGTCTATATTCGCAACCAGGCCAAAGGCGCACGGCAAGCGGGCATCCCCTTCGATGAGCAGATCTGGCCGGAGGATCTGACGCAGGAGGAATGCAAGGCGCGTCTCGTCGCGATGAACGACGACCCGAACGTCCTCGGCGTAATTTTGCAACGGCCCGTGCCGGCGCAGATCAACGTGAGATCGCTGCAGTCGGCGATCCATCCGCTGAAAGACGTGGAAGGCATGAATCCCGCTTCAATCGGCAACATCGTCTACAACGACCTGGCGCTCGCGCCTTGCACGGCAGCAGCTTCAGTCGAGTTGATCAAGGAAACCGGCTTGCAGATGCACGGTCTCGAGGTGGTCATGATCGGCCACTCGGAGATCGTCGGTAAGCCGGCGGCGTTTTTGCTGATGGCTGAGGGTGCAACCGTAACGGTATGCCATCACCTGACGCGATCGGTTGCCGCGCATTCGCGGCGCGCGGATGCGGTGCTGGTTGCCGTCGGCATTCCGCATTTTCTCAGCGCAGACATGGTGAAACCGGGGGCGGCGGTCATCGATATCGGCATCAACCACGTCCGTGACGAAAACGGGCAGTCAAGGATCGTCGGCGATGTCGATACGGACAACGTCAAGGAAATCGCAAGCTGGGTGACGCCAGTGCCGGGCGGCGTTGGCCCGGTCACGGTAGCAATGCTCATGCGCAACGCCATCGTTGCTCACCAGAAGCAGGTAGCGGCCGGGTGGCTGGATTAACCAGGGACAGTGCCCTTTTCCCGGCCTGAGGGCCCGGCCCCTGTATTCCTGGGCCCTCTTTACCCGGGAATTGCCGTAACATAACGCTTCTGCCGGCTGTCAGCCGGAGCAAATCACAGAAATAAGTGGAGCGAAATCATCATGGTTAGATTTCTAGTACCGTTTATGGCCCTGGCACTCGCGGGCTGCGGTCCATCATCGTCCCCCGAAGCGCCACCGGCTGATGAGCGGGCGGCGGATCAGCGCCCGGCCGACGCCGCGGCTCCGGTCGATGCCGCCGCCAGCCGTCTCGACGCCTTGCTGGACGGCGCCGCTGAGGACAGGAAGGCCCGCTATAAGCACCGCAACCCGAAGGCGACGCTGGAGTTCTTCGGTATTGAGCCCGGCATGACGGTGGTCGAGGCCTTACCGGGCGGTGGCTGGTATTCGCAGGTACTGGTCCCCTACCTGGGCTCGGAAGGCCGCCTGATCGGCGCCAACTACGCGCACCACATGTGGCCGCGATTCGGCTTCTTCGAGCAGGATTTCATCGATCGTATGGAAACCTGGTCGAGCGACTGGCCGGGGACCGCGGAGGCCTGGAAAGGTGACGACGGCGCGACCGTAGAGGCTTTCGTGTTTGGCTCGATGCCGGAGTCGTTATTGGAGCAGGCCGATGCTGTACTGCTTATTCGGGCCCTGCACAACCTGGCGCGCTTCGAAGAAGATGGCGGCTACCTCACGGTGGCGCTGAATGACATTTACCGGGTGCTCAAGCCGGGCGGGATCGTCGGCGTAGTGCAGCACGAGGCGCGTCCCGACATGCCGGACGAATGGGCTGACGGCAGCGCCGGCTACCTCAAGAAGCAGTTCGTCATCGACCGCATGACTGCTGCCGGTTTCGAGCTCGTCGGCCAGAGCGCCATCAACGAAAACCCGAACGATCAGCCGACCACGGACGACGTCGTGTGGCGCCTGCCGCCGAGTTACAACACCAGTGGCGAGGACGCGGATCTGCGGGCAGAAATGGAAAAGATCGGCGAATCGAACCGGATGACGCTGAAGTTCCGCAAGCCGGAATAAGAAGGAAGTGTGCGGGCTCCTGCAGGAAACCCCCTGTAGGAGCCCGTATCACGGGCGATTAAGGCCCCTGTTTCTTGTCCGCGGGAGTATTTGCCGCAAACGTCTCCAACTGGGCCGCCAGCGCCGTCTGAAACGCGGGTCGCGTCTCACAGCGTTGCCGATAGGCATCCAGCACCGGCATGCTCGCGATGAGGTCCGTATGCCGCGGAATGCGCAGTACGGTGGTCATCAGCAGATCGGCGACAGTGAAGCGTTCTTCAAGGTATTCACGGCCATCGAGCCACGTCGACAGCGCATCGAGGCGTTTCGTCGCTGCCTCCAGCGCACCCGGGCGGCGCTGCTTCGCCCATTCCTGGTCGGCGTAAAAGAGGTCGATCTGCATCAGGTTCATGATCATCGGCTCGATCGAATTCAAGGCGGCGAACAGCCACGCAGTGACGCGAGCCTGCGCGCCCGCGTCCGATGGCATGAGTACCTCCGAACGCCCGGCGATATGATGAACAATGGCACCCGATTCGAATAACGTCAGCCCGTCTTCTTCGAATACGGGTACCTGCCCGAACGGTTGCTTGGCGCGATAGTCCTTCGAGCCCTTGTCTTCGGGTCCGATCAGGCGCACCTCAAAGGGCAGGCCGGCCTCCTCGAGTGCCCAGCGTACGCGCAGGTCGCGCACCAGGCCCTGCGCAAAAGGCGGCACCCATTTGAAAGCTGTGATTGTGATCATGTCTGCTTTTCCGTCACACTGGATTCCCGTTATTGTGCGAGGAGTGGAGCATGGCACGCAAATTTCGCCTTCGGCAGCTGCTGCCGTATTCCTTGGCCGCGCTTTTGAGCGGCTGTACCGGCGTGCCGGAGGGCATCGAGCCCATCAGCGGTTTCGAGCTCGACCGCTACCTCGGCACCTGGTACGAAGTGGCGCGGCTCGATCACCGTTTTGAACGGGGCCTGTCGGAGGTCACCGCGAATTACAACGCGCGCGAGGAGGGCGGCGTGCAGGTCGTCAACCGGGGCTTCAATGCCGCGAAGGACGAGTGGAAAGAAGCAGAGGGCAAAGCCTTTTTTATCGACGATCCCGATGTCGGGCGCCTGAAAGTCTCCTTTTTCGGACCCTTTTACGGTGCCTACAACATCATCGAGCTCGATAAGGACGACTATGAGTACTCGATGATCACCGGCCCGAATCGCTCCTACCTGTGGATCCTGGCGCGCCAGCCCGCACTCGATCCAGCTACGCTCGAGCGACTGGTCGCCAGGGCATCCGAACTCGGCTTCGCGACAGACGAACTGATTTTCGTGGAGCACGATCAGAATTAGTATGGTTACCGACCCTCAAGCCAGTCCCCTGATTGTATTTGTCGACATGCCCGAGGCGGTCGGGCGGGACATCTCAATCGAGTGCGAGCATTTGCCCGTAGGCTCGCGTATCGAGTCGGTAGCCTGGTCGGGCAATACGGACGCGCTGGTCGAGGCCTGCAAAATGGCCGATGCTGTTTTGACGGACTATGTGCCCTTTCCCCGCGAAGTTTTATCACGCTTGCCGAACCTCAAAATCATCTCGGTGTGGGCAACTGGTTGGGACTGCGTGGATATTACTGCCGCCAGGGAACTGGGTATCGGCGTTACCAGCGTCGGCGATTACTGCACCGACGAAGTCGCCGATCACACCCTGGCGCTGCTGCTCGCGCTCAATCGTCGCATCCGTGACTATGACCGGCAGGTGCAATTGCGCGGAAGCTGGCGCTGGAACGAAGTTCGTGGAATCCGGGTGCTCAAAAAGCAAACCCTGGGCCTGGTGGGGTGTGGGCGGATCGGCCGTGCGGTTGCC
This sequence comes from uncultured Woeseiaceae bacterium, assembly GCA_964605635.1. Classification (GTDB taxonomy): domain Bacteria; phylum Pseudomonadota; class Gammaproteobacteria; order Steroidobacterales; family Woeseiaceae; genus IDS-8. The sequence goes on along the minus strand of CAZSDL010000016.1, from coordinate 26,043 downwards.
CGCCGTGCGCTGGGTTTCGGACTGCGAGTCATCGCGTTCGATCCTTTGCTTGATCAAAAAATTGCGGCCGACGCCGGCGTGCAAAAGGTGACGTTCGAAACACTCCTCGCGGAGTCGGACATTGTTTCATTGCACTGTCCTCTGACGCCGGAGAACACCGGCCTGTTCAACGAGAGAACCTTCGTGGCACTGCAGCAGCAGCCATTCATCATTAATGTTTCCCGTGGTGGCCTGATCGTAGAGAACGATCTCGTCAACGCGCTGGATACCGGTCGCATAACCGGCGCGGCGCTTGACGTGCTTGCCAACGAATCCCCGGATCTTGAAAGCCATCCGCTTAACGGGCGCGACGATGTTCTTCTGACGCCACATGTTGCGTTTTATTCCGTTGAGTCGCTCGCCAACTTGCGCCGCATTTGCGCAGACAATATCCGGAATTTTCTTGAAGGCCGTTTCGACAAAATCAACCGCCTTGTCGTCGGCGGTCCCGCTGAGCGCCCGCCGTCGTCATATGGTGGAATCCTCGTGGATGAAACCGGCGGTCGCCGGTAAGGTAAATATGGCTTGAGACAAAGGGGTCAGCAAAAGGTCCCGATGCGCCGTGCTGCTGCACGGCACGGAATTCGCACAAGCCTGAGCTGGAAATCATCGTTTTGTCTGCATAAACCGGCGCTGAAAGCCAGGATGGGGGAGGGTGCATGAACTTCGGCGAACCTGAATTTGTGCCAGACATGGCGATGACGTTCGCCACTGCGCGGGCTGAATAGCGTGGGCACTATCGACACCGCCATCCTGTTTGGCTACCTGGCCATACTGATCGGGCTCGGCTTTTACGCTAACTACAAGCAACGCGACGTCGACGATTACTTCGTCGCAGGCCGACGCATGGGGCCGTTTACGATCGGCTGCCTGTGGCTGGCATCCTGGGTCGGTGGTGCTTCGATCGTCGGCTCTGCATCGCGAGCGTACGACCTCGGCGTAACTGCGATCTGGTACGTGCTGGCGCTGGCGATCGGCTGCCTGTTGTTCGGCCTGTTGCTGGCGGCACGTATTAAACGCCTCGGTGACGCGTCGCGCTACCTGACCTATCCCGATTTTATTGAAGAGCACTATGACGGACGCACCCGTATTGTTGCGACCGTCACGACGATTCTTGCCTTCACTGCCTATTCCGCGGGTCAGCTCGTCGCCGCGGCGGCTATCCTGCAGGTGTTGCTCGGCTGGGATTACAGCCATGCCCTGATGCTGGCCAGCGCAATCGTCATTCTCTATACGGCAACTGGCGGTTATCTGGCCGTGACGTACACGGACTGGGTGCAGTTCATCCTGTTGTTCGCCGGCATCGTAATCATTGGCATGCCGATTGCCATTCAGCAGGCCGGCAGCTGGAGTGATTTGCGCCTGGCGTTGCCCGACTCCTATTTCGATGTAGGCGCCTGGGGCTGGGGACAGATCCTGGCGCTGACCGGCTCTATTGTCCTGAGCTTTTTCGTCGCCATGGACAGCTATTCCCGGTCGTTCGCCGCGCGCAGCCCGAGTGCCGCCCGAAACGGTGCATTGCTGGCGGTTGTCTTCATGCTGCCAATCGCCGTCGCCGCCACCTGGCTTGGCCTGGCGGCTGCCGTGCTCTTTCCGGGATCGGAAAACAGCAGCGGCATCCTGACGGTATTCGTACTGGAAACCTTCCCGGTTGGCCTGAAAGGGCTCGTGCTGGTCGGGGTGCTCGCCGCCGTAATGTCGAGCGCGGACATCAGTATCCTGACGTCATCCGCCAATTACACGCGCGATATCCACCAACGCTTCCTGCAACCTGATATCAGCGAACGCAGCATGCTGCGACTCAGCATGCTGGCGTCGACCATTCTTGGCTTGCTGTCAGCGTTCATGGCGTGGAAGATGCAGGACATTATTGCGGTCCTGCAGCTTGGCTTTACCATCAATGGTGCGGCACTGTTCCTGCCGACCATCGTGGCGCTGTTCTGGCGCCGGTATGCGGACCCGGCGGCGGCATTCTGGAGCATCTGCCTGTCGCTCGGTATCGTACTGTTGTGGCGCTTCGGTATTCCGGAAGGCAGCGGCGGCCTGTTTGCATTTGATCCGCTCTGGCCGGGGCTGGCGGTATCGGTCGCCGTCTTCGTGACACTGTCGCGACGCCGATCAGCTGCCCATGCAAGAGCGGAAGCGAGTACCCGTCCATGAGCAAACCACTTTGACTTCCGACGCACCTGGGGAGGTTGCGGCTATGAACAAGCAAGTACGAGCCAAGTCGGCAGCCAACGTCGTTACCTTCGACGATGCGCCGGAACCCGGCTTCATCAATTTTGGTGTGGGGCAGCCTTCCGCTGATCTGCTGTCGGTGGACCTGATACGTGCCGCGAGCGATCGCTTTATCACTACGGCCCAGCCCTTCGAGCTGAACTACGGCTCGAAACAGGGCGACGTCCGATATCTTGCAGCCGTGAGCGAGCTGCTGGGATCTGAATATGGGCAGCCGGCACCGGCTGATTGCCTTTTCCTGACAGCCGGAAATTCGCAGGCGCTCGACTTCGTGTGTAATCGCTTCACGCGCCCCGGGGATACGGTGTTCGTCGAAGACCCGAGCTACTTTCTCGCGTTTCAGATCTTACGTGACAACGGGCTCAAGGTCGTGGGTATTCCGGTGGATGAACACGGGCTTGATGTCGACCAGCTTGAACAGCAGTTACAGCATCACCGTCCCAGCCTCGTGTACACCATCCCGAGTTACCACAATCCGACCGGGCGTACGCTAAGCCGGGAGCGGCGCGAGCGACTGGTAGCGTTGAGCCGGGAACACGACTTCGTGATCGCAGCGGATGAGGTTTACCAGATGCTTTTCTACGGCGATCCCCCGCCGCCAGCAATTGGTACCTATGCAGATCAGGGTAACGTCCTGTCGCTCGGCTCCTTTTCAAAAATACTGGCCCCCGGAATGCGCCTCGGCTGGATCCAGACGGATGCAGCACATATGCAGACACTGTTGGCGAGCGGTGTGATCAACAGCGGTGGCAGCTTCAACCATTACTCGTCGCATATCGTGCGGCACGCAATGGAGGCGGGACTGCTGTCCGGTTTCATGCGGCAATTGCGTGGCAGTTTCTGCGCGCGGGTCGCGGCCATGGACCGCGCCTTGCGTGAGCATGTTGGGGACCGGGCGCGCTGGCAGGTGCCGCAAGGCGGATATTTTTTCTGGTTGGAACTCGATGCGGATGTCGATACCGCAAAACTGCGCAAACAGGCGGACGAATTTCGCACCGGATTCCAGCCGGGCGACGTTTTCTCGCCGGAGCCCGGAAACTTCCGCAACTACCTGCGTCTGAGTTTTGCGCACTACACCGAACCCGATATCGAAGAAGGCGTGGCGCGTCTCGGACAACTGTTGACAAGCGCGATCGGCTGATCGCAGCGAGGCCGAGTGCCACTGTGCCCGCCTGTCTATGCGGATTGCAGGAGATTTACAATGACGAAAGACCGGTTACGACCAATCACGCTGGCTATCCTGCTTCCGGCACTGCTTGTGGGCTGTGCGGCTGCCGTACCTCAGGACCAGGCGGACCACGAACGCCAGCAACGCATTGAGGAGTTGCGGAATGCAGCCAATCCCCTGGCGGCGAACGACTCGCTCTGGATGGAGGAGCTGACTTACCTCGAAGTAAGGGACCGGATCCGGGAAGGCTATACGACCGTAATTGTTTCGACCGGGGGCATCGAGCAAAATGGCCCTTTTCTGACAACCGGCAAGCATAACGTGATTCTCGAGGCGCTTTGCCCGGCCATGGCCCGCGATCTCGGCAATGCGTTGTGTGCGCCGATCGTGCGTTTCGTGCCGGAGGGCAATATCGATCCGCCGTCGGGCCATATGCATTATCCCGGGACGTTCAGCGTGCGTGACGAAACCTATCACGCACTGCTGGACGATATCGCCAGCAGCCTGCGCCAGAGCGGTTTCCGGGACATCGTATTGCTGGGGGACAGCGGTGGCAACCAGCGCGGCATGGCGGCGGTAGCGGAAGAACTCAACGTGCGCTGGCAGGGTTCCGACGCACGCGTACATTTTATCGGCGAGTTCTACACGCCGGGCTGGGAAGTGACCATGGAGTATTCGGAAAAGGAGCTAGGCGTCAAGGAGACCCGGAACGATGGTCACCACGACGACATCTGGGTGACGGCGATGATGGTGGTTACTGACCCGTCGAGCGTGCGTTTCGATCAGCGGGTTGCAGCGGGTCTCGCCTCAATCAATGGCATCGACCTTACCCCGCTGGAGAAGACTGTGGAAATCGGCAGGAAAATGGTGGACTACCGTGCGCGCTACACCGCTGACGTGATTCGCACAGCCATCAGCCAACGATAAACCGGCCGACACCCTTTGACCTGCAGGGTCAGCAGGAAACGCATTTGTCGTTGTTAACCGCGCCGAGAGAGACGAGCAGGTCGATGGTTGCGGGGAACGGTGCCACACGCTGCGTCGGGCCGTTGGCCATATCTGCGGTGGACTGACCGGAGCGACTTACTGCATGCACGTCCGCACCTTGCTCGATCAGGTACTGGATCAGCTTGTTGTCACCACGCGCCGCTGCATGGTGCAGCGGCATGTAGCCGTTGGCGTCGCGCATGTTCACGTCGAAGCCACATTCCTCGACCAGGTACTGCACCGCGGTGAGCCAGTTGTCGGGCACATGCCGGTGGGCATGGGCCATGAAATACTGCCCGTAGCCGGCGCCGGACGCGGCGTGAACTGGATAAACATATGGGCCGCCGACGGGTATTGGCTCCAGCCCGGTCGGATCCTCCACTTCCTCTTTCTCTTCCCCTTCAACTTCGGGCATCGGATCGCGCATCGCTGACCGCCGTCGACGCTCGGGCATCTTGCGCGTCGCAGCCATCGGATCGGCGCCGTGCTCTTTAAGTAAGCGCATCGCCTCGACGTCCAGTGCCAGCGCGGCGCGCCAGAAAGGCGTCGCTCCGTCGTACTGCAGCCCGGCGGGGACGAGTACGGAAGTGGTGTACTCCGAGTACCACAGGTTTTTCTCCAGTCGAACGTTCGGATCGGCACCCGCTTCCAGCAGCGCGCGCATAACGTCAATGTGCCTGGCCTGCTGCTGCAGGTATTCGACCGGGTGCGCGTAATGCGCCCAGGCAGCCCACTGGCGCTCGATGACAGCAAACAGCGGCGTCGCACCGGCCTCGCTGGCCGTGTTCGGCTCGGCGCCGCGCTCGAGCAACAACAGCGCAAGATCGAACTGACCGTTCACGGCCGCCATCATTAGCGGTGTCGTGCGATCCCCCGCCGACGGCTGGTTGATGTCCGCGCCGGCATCGAGCAGGAGAAGGGCTGCATCTGCGTAACCCTGCCGCACCGCGTGCAGCAACGCGGTGAGGCCACCCCAGCGACCGACCAGTTCACCGTAAGTCAGCGGTCGCGGGTCTCCCGGCTCCGCGGCCCGTGCGGCCTCCGCATCGGCAAATGTCGCAGGCGTGCCGTCGTCCTTGAGGCAGTGCTTCGTCTCGGGAGACACATTGTTCTCGCGCGACTTGTTCTCGTCGGCACTGGCAGCGGCCGGCGGGTCGCAGGCGGGGTCCGGCACGTGCGGCCACTTGCGCTGGATGTCGCGCGAAAACTCGATCGCTCCCTGGACCTCGTTCGCGCGCGGCAACCAGCTTGCGTCGCCGCCAGCCTTGGCTTTGAATTCCTCAAGCATCTGTACGATGCGCTTTTCGGCCGCTTTGTCAGCCTTTTCCCGGGCGGCGGTATCCACGACCTTCGCGGTAAGCGAAACATCGGCGCCCGCGTCGAGCAGAACGCGCAGGTTGTCGACGCGATTCGCGCCGGCCGCGAAAATCAGCGGGGTCTGACCCCATGTCCTCTCGCGGGCATTGACGTCAGTATCGGCGGCGAGCAACAACCGCACGGCCTCTGAACTCGGTGACGCAGCCGCAAGATGCAATGGCAGGACGCCCGAATTGGACGTGGTGGCCTCGGCATTCGCACCGGCTGCAAGAAGCGCTGCGACGATGTCTGCATGGCCGTGGCGGCTTGCGATGTGCAGTGGCGTATAGGCTCCTATGCGGGTGCCGGCAGAGAGACTGGCGCCGGCATAGATCAACATACTGGCCGCCTTGGCGTCGCCACGCTCGGCGGCCCAGTGCAACGCGGTCATGCCGTCACCGCGAGTCTGGTTTACGTCTGCACCACGACGCAGCAAATCCTGCAGGACTGCGATGTCACCCCGCGCCGCCGCATCGACGACTGTCGTTACGGGCGCTGCCGCCGGCAAACCCTGGGACAGAACGAGGCTCGCAATAAGGACTACCAGCTGTTTTTTCATCACAGACCCCGGTACAGGAGATTCCTCAGATTGACAGTTCGCCAGTGCTGTCGCCGAAGCTCTCCAGGTCGTGACCCAGACGGTTAAGAAGCGTCAGCATGGCGTTCGCCATCGGTGTGCCGTCGGGCGCCTTGATGTGGGAGCCGCCGGCATGAATGCCATTGCCGCCGCCAAAGACGATCAGTGGACAACGGCGATGGTTGTGCAGATTGGCATCGCCCATCGGCGAGCCCCAGATGATCAGCGATTGATCCAGCAGGTTGGATTCCCCATCCGCCGTTGCCTGCAGGCGTTCAAGGAAGTAGTTCATCTGGTTGACCCGATACTTGCAGATCTTGTTGAACTCCATGATGCCTGCCTCGGCATCCCCGTGGTGCGACGACGGATGGAACCCGCGGTCCGACCCGCTCTCCGGCAGAACACGGTTCGACGCGTCACGTCCGGTCTTGAACGAGATGACGCGGGTCATGTCATTTTCAAATGCAAGTACCTGCAAGTCGAACATGAGGCGCATGTGCTCGGAGAAGGAGTCCGGAACGCCAGCAGGTGCACTGGGCAATTCGCGATCGGGTCCTTTGTCTGTATTGGCCGCCTCGACGAGCTGGATGCGCCGCTCGATCTCGCGAACGCTTTCCAGATATCGGTCCACGCGTTGCCGGTCAACGGCGCCGAGACTTGCTTGCATGTTGGCGATGTCCGACGTCACCCAGTCGAGGATGCTGCTGTGCATACGGCGGCGCAGAGCGCGATCTTCGTTCGATCCCCCGGCGCCAAACATCATGTCGAAGGCCGTGCGTGGATTGCGAATCATCGGCAGCGGCTGGGTTGGTGATGCCCAGCTGATCAAGTCGGTGTACACGCAAGAGTAGTTGTAGCCGCAGCCGCCACCCTTGTCGGTGGGCTCGATGCCCAATTGCATCGACGGCAGCATGCTCTCCTGGCCGAACTTGTGAGCATGGATCTGGTCGAGCGAAATGCCGCAATGGATGTCCGACGCCTGCGTCTGCTTGGGATGCGCCTGGGTCAGGAACACAGCCGAAGACCGGAAGTGGTCCGCGCCGACTTCGCTGGGTGAAAATGGCTCGGCCATGCGTACGTCCGTATTGCTGATGATAGTGAAATCGTCTCGCCATTCCTCGATAACCTTGAGTGTATTGTCCGCCACGAGTTCGTATCCGCGGCCGGTCGTTGCGGGCGCATACAGGAACTGCTCTGCCCCCCATTTGTTGCAACCGGGCAGGCCGTGAACTTCCTCGATGCAGACCAGGCGGGTTGCCTTCGGACTCGACGCCGCTGCAAACGCAGGCAGCATTGCGTCGAGGAATGGCAGTGCGATAGTGGCGCCGGCGCCGCGTAAAAAGGTTCTGCGCGGAATTTTCCTTCCGGTGACGAATTTCATCTCGAGACTCCTCCTTCTGCAGGTGCGGTGGCGCCTGCGGGAATACTTTGCGTGGTGATGACGTCCGGTTCCTCGCGAAGCGCGTCCTTCATGCGAAACTGGTCGCTCAGGACGACACCGAGAATCAGGGACGACATGCGATAGTCGTTTTTGGCGGCCTCGGCAACAATGGCACGCACGGTCGGCTGGTCGTAGTACTCCACGCGTCGACCGAGCGCATATGCCATGAGGTTGGCGGTGAATTCGCGGACCAGTGGCACAGGACGCTCGAGCAGCGCGCGCGACAGGTCGGCGGGCGTCGAAATTTCCGTGCCGTCGTAAAACGTGCTGCGCGTGTCGAGCGGCATGCCGTTTTCCCGAATGCGCCATTTGCCGGTGACGTCGAAGTTGTCGAGTGCCAATCCCACCGGATCCATAATCTTGTGGCAGGCGGCACAGACGGGATTCGCGCGATGCATTTCCATACGCTTCCGCGTGGTCAGGACCTCGCCGTCCTTGACTCCCTCGGTCTCGTCCAGGTCCGGTACGCCGGGCGGTGGCGGCGGTGGCGGAGTACCCACCAGCACTTCGACCACCCATTTGCCGCGCAGAACCGGCGACGTGCGGTTGCCAAGCGAGGTGAGCGCGAGAACGCTGCCGTGGCCGAAGATGCCATTACGCGTGTCATCGGGGTAATAGACCTTGCGGAACTCATCACCGTTGACGCCTGGAATTCCGTAGTGTTGCGCCAGCCGCTCATTCATGAAGCTGTAATTGGCGCGGTATAGCTCGAGGATGCTCTGGTCTTGTTGTACCAGGTAGTTGAAAAAGAGTTCGGTCTCGTGCCGCATGGCCTCCATCAACTGACGGCTGTAGTAGGGAAACCAGTACTCATCCGGCTCCAGGCCTTCGAGGTCCTGCAGGCGCAACCACAGCGATGCAAATCGGGTCGATAACGTCATGGCACGTGGATCGGCCAGCATGCGCTCGGTCTGGGCGCGCAAGGTGCGAGTGCGATGCAAGGTACCGTTTTCGGCCAGCTTCAGGAGTTCGTTGTCCGGGTGGGTACCCCACAGGAAAAATGACAGACGCCGGGCGAGATCCATATCAGCAACGCGGAAGGTATCACCGGGCTGGACACGCGATGGCTCCTTTTCCACACGAAAGAGGAAATGGGGGCTCGCGAGAATCGCTTCGAGCGATGCACGAATTCCCAACTCGAAGCCGCCGTCCTCGGCACCCATGGAATAGAAGCGCATCAGGTCGGCGAGCTGGTCGTCGGTGACCGCGCGTCCGTAGGCATTGCGCGCAAGCCGCGAGACGATATCCCGGGCACAAGGCAGCTCTTCGGCGGCGGCTACCGGGCGGCAGGAAAAGATGCGCTGGCGCGTCGGCGTTTCCGATACACCGACGGGATTGAACGGCCCCTGCACGGTCAGGTGCATCAGGTGCGGAGGCGATGTTGTACCGTAGCCCGTCTCGGTGCCGGTGAGCGACCGCTCGTTGGGCCGCAAAAGGTCCTCGTAGGGACCATCGTGCTGCCGGATGAAGGCCGCGACTACCCGGCGTTCTCCCGCACGGATGAACACCGGCCGGCTCTGAACGGGGAAGTCCTTGCGACCCTGGTAGTCGATGTCGCCGCCGTACTTGATCAGTGCGACCTGCTCGCCGTCGATCGAGACGTCGATGTCGTGGAACTGTTCGCCCCAGCCCGACATGAATCGCATGGTGAACACGTACTCGCCGTCCGCCGGGAAATTGTGTAACGCGCTAATTCCACCGCGAGTCCCGTATGGCGCAGCGGGCGCCCGCTCCCACTCGTGCTGCGACACGGAGGGCGGATTGGAGTAAGTGTGCTCCAGCGCGGGCGCGTCTTCCTGTCCCAGCGCACGGCGCGCGACGTCGCTCGCAGCGGTCAGGTACGCAATCATGAGCGTCGGCGTGATCGCCTGCACGTCGGCGATGTTGTCAAAGCTGGCGCTGATCGGGTCGTCCGGGAGCCACTCGCTCGCATCGACTCTGAGGCCCAGCAGTTCGTCGATCAGCTTTGCGTACTCGGCGCGATTTACTCGCTGGAACGGACGCGTGCCGGCACGTTTTTGCTCGCGCGCGGCGCGGTCGAGTCCCGTTTCAAGAGCCAGAACGAGGCCACGAATTTCTTCAGGAGAGCGCGGCATTTCAATCGGTGGCATCTGCCCGGCTTCGAGCTTGCGAATCATTTTCTCCGCAATCACGGGATTTGCCTGCGGATTGTTCGCATCGAAGCCCTGCAGATTGAGTCCTGCCTGCAGGGTGTGCGGGTTATGACAAGCGACGCAGATCTGTTGTACGACCTGACTGGGTTCGCGCACGACCTGTGCCGATGCTGTGCCGGCGAATGCAGCTGCGATTGCGCCTATCACGGCAGTAAACAGCGTATGCCTTGCATCTTTGTCCGTGTCGTACACCATGATTAACCTCTGGACAGGACAGGCCCGATCGCAGACATCATAGCGTTCGCTGACTCGCAGGCGGACCGGCGACCATATCATGAAACGGAATCGGTGCCGGGGCGGGCGGCGGTCAATCGTTTTGAAGAGTGAATTGATCAGCGTCGAGATGAAACGGAAACTTCTCGCGAAACTGTGCCAGGCTCGCCTTGTCGAGCGTGGCCGACCACACGCCGGCGTTCGTCGAAGGCTCAACCAGGTAGTTGCCGAGATAGTCGATAATGGCGCTGCCGCCGTTGTACGCAATCTCGTTGCCGTCGGTGCCGATGCGATTTACCGCGGCGACAAACGCCAGATTTTCAATAGCGCGTGCGCGAACGAGCGTCTCCCACGCGAGATGCCGGCGTGCCGGCCAGTTGGCGGTATAGATCAGCAGATCGTAGTCGCCGCGATTGCGGCTCCACACCGGGAAGCGCAGGTCATAACAAACCATCGGGCGAATTCGCCAGCCCTTCACGGATATCGTTGCGAGGGTCGAGCCCGCCGAATAATGCTCGTGTTCGCCGGCCAGGCGAAACCGATGGCGCTTGTCGTAATGCTCCAGGCTGCCGTCCGGACGCATCAGGATGAAGCGGTTGTAGTAGTGATCGCCATCCTTGATGATCAGGCTACCGCAAAGTGCAGCCCCGGTTTCTGCAGCCTTTTCCGCCATCCATCTCACGGCACGGCCGTCCATGCGCTCGGCGTTTTCCCGTGCGTGCATCGTGAAACCGCTCGTGAACATTTCCGGCAGAACAATAAGGTCCGTCCGCGTAACTTTCTCGGCGAGAATCTTCGAAAAGGCAGCGAGGTTGCGTTCTGTGTCGTGCCAGTGCAACTCGCTTTGTACGATCGAGACGTTCAGCATCGACATAATTTCTGCACCTGATGATTACTAGGTTCTGTTACCCGGAGGCGCGGAAGTGTACTCTCATCCGCGCTGCTAAGTGACCACCCGACCGTACCTGAGGCGCCGTATTTTGAATTGCATGACTCCCCGGAAAGTATTGATTGTCGGCGGCGGTTCAGCCGGTTGGATGGCGGCGGCGTACCTCAATGCAGCTTTGAATCGCGACGGGCAAAAAGTTGCTGACATCAGCCTGATCGAGTCGCCCGACGTGCCGCGCATCGGTGTCGGCGAGGCGACCATCCCGAACATCAATCACATTCTCGCCGTCGTCGGTATCGACGAGCACGAGTTCATGCGCCGGGTCGACGGTACCTTCAAACAATCCATCCGCTACGTCAACTGGTTGCACGGTGAAGGGGAATCCTACCACCATCCTTTTAATCGCTACCGGCCGGGACCGATCGATGGCTCGGCTCGCCGCTGGCTGCAAAGTGATCGATCCATCCCGTTCATGGAGACGATTTCTGCGCAGCCTGTCATCTGCGAGCTGAACCTTTCGGCACAGATGCTGGGGCCGTGGGACTTCGGTCGTCCGCTGTCATATGCCTACCACATGAACGCGCTGAAGTTTGCGGACTATTTGTGCGAGCTGGCGACGGCGCGCGGCGTTACCCACCACCTCGACCACGTGGTCGACATCGAGATGGCGGAGAACGGCGCTATCGCGGCGGTGCGAACGAAGGGTGGGCAACGTCTCGAGGCCGATCTGTTCATTGACTGCACCGGCTTTGCCGCATTGCTGATGGAGAAGAAACTGGGTGTCGGCTGGGTCGATTGCTCGCCCTGGCTGCTGTGCGACAGGGCGGTGACCATGCACGTGCCCTATGAGCGGTATTACCCCGGTTACGTGCGGCCGTACACCACGGCGACCGCATTGTCCTCGGGCTGGATTTGGGAGATTCCGCTGCAGGATCGGCGATCACTGGGTTACGTGCACTCGAGCGGTTACATCAGCGAGGAGGACGCGGTACGTGAGATGAAAGCGTTCGAGGGCGCGCATGCTACGGACCTGGACGTGCGCACCGTGAAATTCAAGGTGGGACATCGCAGCAAGGCCTGGGTGGGAAACTGCGTGGCGATTGGTCTGGCCGCTAACTTCATCGAGCCACTGGAGTCGACCGGGCTGTACCTGAGTGATCTGGCCGCGGTGATGCTGGCGGAACTTTTTCCGCGCGGTGACGACTGGGCGCTATTGCGCTTTCGTTTCAACCGCATCCTGGCGAACCGGTTTTACGAGATTCTCGATTTCATCAACATGCACTATTGCCTGACTCGGCGTACGGACACTCCGTTCTGGCGCGAGGTGCAGACGCCTGGGCGTATCAACGACCGGCTACAGGCGAAGCTCGACTACTGGCGAGTAAAACCACCTTCTCCATCGGACTTCGAAGACCAGTTCCTGCCCGGTCAGCCGGCAACACCACTCCCATCCGGCGGTCTGCCCGGCGATCACCGCAGCCCGATCGACACGGCGGGCCTCTGGAGTTATGAAAGTTACGAAGCAATTCTCTACGGCATGGATTTCCTGCGCGAGGAATGCGATCGCTGGTACGGCGTCGACCGCAAGCCGCCACCAGTGTTGCGCCACGTAATCGACAAGCTTCAGGCTGCTACGCACAAGCTGCCGCCGCACGACGCCTGGTTGCAGCGGGTGCTCGGTATGCGAGCCTATCCGGCTGCCTGAGACGAGGCGCACAGCTGGCGGATACGTCGTTCGGTCTTGTTCAGGATTCGCGCAAGCGTGTCAAAGTGTACCTTAGCAGGTCGGAAGGACAGCAGTTGCAGGTGGTACGATCGTGCGTTCTCCATGTTCGAAATTTTCTATTCACAATATGGAAGTGCCGTAGACGTATCCGCCAAACATGCGACTATCTTTTGCAGCCTTGGGGAAGCCGCCAGATAATTCTCAGGTGACCGAAGTGGCAAGCCGGGATATCAACAACAAATAGTGTCCGGAAATACTTAAATACTGCACCAGGCGCGAGGGGGGAATAAATGCGAATCAAGGACCGTCTTTCCAGAATGACGCCGCTGGCAGCGGCCGTAATGACCGCACTTTATCCAGTGGCTCCGGTGGCTGCTCAGGGACAGGACCCAAATAACCAGGACTCGAGTAACGCCGAGCTCGAGGAAGTAGTAGTGACCGGCTCGCGCATCAGTCGCGATGGATTCTCCAGCGCAGTGCCGATGGACGTCCTGACTCCCGCCGCGGCATCCGTCGACGGAACGGGGGGGCTTGGCTCACTGCTGCAATCGGCAAGCGTTGCTGCTGGTTCGCCCCAGGTCACACCGGCCATTTCTGCTGCGAGCACCGTAGCGGGCGGTTTGGGCACGTCGACAATATCGCTGCGCGGCCTCGGGGCCAATCGCACGCTGGTGCTATTGAACGGCCGAAGGGCGGGGCCCGCGGGCGTGCAGGGATCCGTATCCTCTTTCGACCTGAATGTGATACCGCTGGTAGCGGTCGAGCGTGTCGAGATTCTCAAAGATGGCGCGTCGTCGATTTACGGCTCGGATGCAGTCGCCGGCGTTGTAAATATCATTACGCGTAAGGAGGACGGTGCCGATTTCGACGTCTACTTGTCGCAGCCGCAAGAGTCGGGAGGTGAACATCTCCGTTTGAGCGGTTCCTTTGGGAAACAATTCGATCGAGGCTATTTCCGTGCGACGGCTGGCTACGATCGACAGGAGATTCTCAAGCGTGGGCAACGCGACTATTTCAAATGCGACGAGCATTACGTATTTGATATAGACACCGGAGCACGTGCCGACATGATCGATCCGCGCACCGGTGAGCCTTTTTGCGATGGCACGACATGGGGACATGTCTGGGTTTACGACTATGCCACTGAGGTTGGTCCTGGAACAACCAACGTCGCTCCGCCGATTTTTCTTATGCAATACGATCACACAGGTGCTCTTGCCGCAAACAATCTTCCCCAGATCCAGCAGCCTGGCCCGGGTGGAAACCCGAACTGGTTGGCACATCCGGAAGGCTGGTATCCGGTTGAGCGCGGCGACCGGCTCTCAAACTCGCTGACAGACAGCGACCACCCCTTGCACGATACGACAACCCTGGTGCCAAAATCCGAGGTGTCGACGGTTTTGCTCGAAGGCGAGTTCGCTATTTCCGATAACCTGACTGCTTATAGCGAGGTATTGCTCTCCCGCCGCAAGACCACCGATGTCGGTTTTGGACAGATCTGGTCCTACTTGCACACCTACGACTCCGCTGACCTTGGGTGGCCGGGTGATCCGTTAAACGCCGGCTGGACGGGTGCGCAATGGCTTAGCCCACTTGCGATCAACGATCACAATGACACGAGGGTGACGATTGACTACCAGCGATTCGTCGCCGGCCTGCGTGGAGAAATAGGGGAGCGCTGGGACTGGGAAGCGTCGTTTCAGTACAGCAAATCTGATGGCGAATATCTTGACGACATAGTCTATAACGACTCCATCAGGACGACTTACTGGCGAACAAGCGCGACCTGTGCCGGAACGGTCACGTCAATTTCCAACCTTCCATGCGTTGACATTCCGTGGCTGGATCCGAATTTCCTCTACGGCAACTTTACCCAGGAGCAGCGTGACTTTCTGTTCGGCGTCGACAAGGGAACAACGGAATACACCCTGTTTTCTACAGAAGCGTTCGTGACCGGGGATCTGTTCGAAATGCCGGCTGGAACGGCAGCTGCCGCCCTGGGCGTGCAATATCAACGTGACGAAATACTGGACACGCCAGGAGAGATGACGCGTGCCGGCAACATCTGGCTGGAGGGCGCCCAGGGTATAACGGCAGGGAAAGATGAGACTTCTGCCATTTTTGGAGAAGTACGTCTGCCGCTTCTGGCTGATGCCCCGTTCGCCGAATCGCTCGAGCTAACGGCATCCGCGCGATATACCGATGTGGATTCCTATGGTGGTGATTCGACCTACAAGGTTGGCCTGAGCTGGAGCATTAGCCCCGAGGTTCACCTGCGGAGCAGCTATGGCACGTCGTTTCGTACGCCGTCGCTTTACGAGCTCTATCTCGCACCCTCCGACTCGGGAGGCCTGCCAGCTCGATCGGATCCGTGCCAGCTATGGGGTGAGAAGCTCGCTCGAGGAGAGATCAACCAGCGAACGGCGGACAACTGCGCGTCGATCGGGATACCGCCGGATAAATTCGTATCGCTCGGGGCGAGCGTCATAACCGGCGGCGGTGCGGGCGTGCTGGAGGCAGAAACATCGGATATGTTTACTGCGGGAATAGTCTGGCGACCCGGCTTTACAAATCTGAGCATGTCCGTCGACTATTTCGACATCGACGTCAGGGACCAGGTTGATGTTATCGGTGCACGACGACTTGTCGAGTCGTGTTATGACTCTCCGTTTTTTCCAGACGATCCACTGTGTAGTCTGATCGACAGGAATCCCGAGGACCCCACCAACGCATTTGAATCTTTCAGGCTAACCGCGGTCCGGGACAGTTACATAAACGTCGCGCAACAGCGCAACCGGGGCATCGATGTGGCTATTCGGTACGCACAGGAGCTTCCCGGGACGTGGGGAACCCTGACAGTCGATACTCAGCATACGTACGTAATGGAAGATTTGGTCGCACTTTTCGACGAGACAAGGGAAGACCGGGCTGGCGAAGCAGGTCGCCCGGAGTGGGTGGGTAGACTCAACTTATCTCTGGAACGCAACGAGTGGTCGTTCTTCTGGGGAATGAACTTCATTGGAGAGACAAGCAACCTCGCGAGCTATGGTCGTGAAACGGTGCTTTCCTCGTGGGGACAGGAGGTGGCTATTGACCTGAAAGCAGAATTCACGATGTACCATAATTTGTCGGTAAGTCGGGATTTCGCCAATGGCTTCACCGCCAGGCTTGGAGTCAGAAACGCCCTGGACGAGACTCCGCCGCGAATGACGAGTTGGCAGACCGGCGCCGAAGTCAGCACACTCGGTCGAGTTTCCTTCTACTCACAGTATGACTGGTTTGGACGGAGCTACTTTCTGAACGTCTCCAAGGCATTCGATTTGTAGCGAAAAGGTACCGACGATTCTGGCTGCGTAGATCTCAAAGCCGGGATCAAGCCGCGATTCAGCGATTGCGCTCCGCCAGCGTGGCTTGAATACGCGCAGCCAGTTCCGTCGCTTCGCGGCGCACACGCTCGGTGTCGATCGTCAGTATCTCGCGGTCTTTCATCAGCACCCGGCCGTCGACGACGGTGGTCACGACATCCTGCTCATCCGCCACGTAGACGAGATGCGAGATGACGTCGTAGGTCGGTATGAAATGCACGTCATCGAAGGACACCTGGATCAGATCCGCCCGCATGCCGACCGCCAGCGTGCCGACTTTGTCCGCGAGCCCTATCGCTTCGGCGCCGCCGCGCGTTGCCATGTTGAGCACCGTGCTGGCGGAGAGCACGGTCGGGTCCATGCGGTCGACCTTCTGCAGGAAAGCTGCAAGCCGCATCTCTTCCCACATGTCGAGGTCGTTGTTGCTGGCCGCACCATCCGTGCCGAGGCCGACACGGACTCCGGCGCGCAGCATCTCGGTTACCGGCGAAATGCCGGACGCAATCTTCATGTTCGAAGTCGGGTTGTGGATGACGCCCACCTTGCGCTCTGCCAGGATGCCGATCTCGTCCTCGGTCGGCCACACGACGTGCGCGCCGATGACGGGTCCGTCGAGAAAGCCGATTGATTCGAAGAACTCGATCGACGTGGTGCCGAAGTTGTCCTTTGAATACTGCACTTCGAAGGGCGACTCGGACATGTGGATGCTGATCGGCACACCGGCGTCGTTTGCCGCCTGGCGCGTCGCCTGCAACTGCTCGCCATTCAGCGTGTAATTGGCATGCGGGCCGAAGATCGGGGTGATGCGCGGATTGCGGCCCTGCCAGCGGCCAATAAATTCCAACCCTTTGCTCACAGAGTCCGACGCATTTTCCGCATCCGGGCTGCGCTGGTCGATCACCGTCGCCGAGATGTACGCACGCATGCCGCAGGACTCGACCACCGAGGCAATAACGTCCGGATAGTAGTACATGTCGACAAACGTCGTCGTGCCGCCGCGGATCATTTCCCAGCAAGCGAGTTCCGTGCCGATGCGCACGAACTCGGCGTCGACGAATTCCACTTCCGCGGGGAAGATGTAATTGTTGAGCCAGGTCATGAGATCAAGATCGTCAGCAACACCGCGCAGCAGGGTCATCGCCGCGTGCGAGTGACCGTTGATCAGGCCGGGTAGCACGATGCGGTTGTCGCCGCCCAGCGTATCGGACGGGTTGTAACGAGCGCTCAGGTCGTCGGCCTGACCGATGGCAACGATCAGGCCTTCGTGCACGGCGATCGCGCCGTCCACCACGACCGGATTGTCCGGATCCATGGTGACCAGGTATTTGCCGCTGACCAGCAGGTCGACGGGGTCACCGGTGAGGACGACTTCCAGCCCGGCTGCCGGCGGTTCATCCGGGGTGGAGCAGGCGGCAAGGGTGGCGAAGATAAGTGCGGTAAGGCAGGTTGTTTGAATTTTCATACACATATTGTAGCGGACCCTGTAGGAGCGCGCCCTGCGCGCGAATGCGATAAGCTCCGACGCCACCGCATTCGCGCGCGGGGCGCGCTCCTACAATGAACCACCAAAGCATCCCCAAAGTCGAGCTGCACTGCCACCTGGAGGCCTCATTCCGGCCATCGACCGTAATGGAGGTCGGCCGCACGCTGGGCCTTGATATCCCGCAGGACCCGGTCGCCTTTCATCGCGACTGGCTGATCACACGACCGCTCGCGGACCTGCAGACGGCGCTGGCTCGCTTCGTCGATATCCAGCGCATCTGGTGCAGCGAAGAAGTCATCGAGCGCATGACGTTCGAGGCCTGTGAGGATGCAGCCGCGCAAGGCATCCGCGTCATCGAGTTTCGCTATGCGCCGGATTTCATTGCGTTCAGCAAGCCGCATCTCGATCGCGAGAAGATTCATCGCGCCATATTGCGCGGCATCGAACGCGCGGATCGCCGCGACCTTGCAGTCGGCCTGATCGGCATTGTGCAGAAAACGTTATCGCTGGCCGATGCCGCGTACACCGTGGATTTCATCATCGAAAGCGCGGATACCTTCGTTGCTCTCGATTTCGCGGATCGCGACACACATCCGCTTCGCGCGTACGTTCCAATGGTCGAGAAAGCGAAGTCGGCCGGTTTGCATCTCACGGTGCACGCGGGTGAGGAACCCGGCACGGCCGCACAGGTGCGCGAGGCGATCGAGATCCTGGGCGCCGAGCGGATCGGGCATGGCATTCACATTATTTCGGACCCGGCGGTGCTTGCGCTGGTGCGGGACAAGGGCATACCGCTGGAGGTGTGCCCGACCAGCAACTGGCTGTGCAACTCGGTGCCGTCGATGCAGGCGCATCCGATCCGGCGATTGCTGGACGCGGGTGTGTCTGTGACGATCAATTCCGATGATCCGAGCTTGTTTGGCATTGATCTTTGCCACGAATATGAATTGCTGCAACGCGAGCATGGTTTTTCGGCGGCGGACTTTGCGCAGGCCAATGCGGTTGCGCTGGCGCACAGCTTTATAGCGCCGGAGAAAACAGGAACAGTTGCATTCGCCCGCAAGGCGGGCTCCTACAAGGGTCCGTTTCAATCGTGATCAATGTACGAGTTCAATTCGCGCCTCGTAGGAGCCCGCCCTGCGGGCGATCCGTACGAACCTAATCGAAATCCCGCGCAAACCGCACCCCGAACTCACTCGCATCGTTGCTCAGCATCACCAGCACGTAATCCCCGGTGTTGAGGCGCGCGTTGTCGTAGCGCTCGTCGAACACGTTGCGACCGTAAAGCCCGAGCGTCCAGTCGCCGTCTGCTGCCGTATAACTGATATCGATGTTCAACAGGCTGCGACTGTCAATGCGCGTGAAACGTCCGGGGTCGGACGACGGCTCGCCGTACATGTCGTCACGGTACGAATAGTCGGCGCGGAACGTCATCTCGGCGCCGCCTGCCATTGGCAGGTTGTACTCCGGACTCAGCGAGAAGGTCAGTTCCGGCGTCAACGGAGCAACCGCCTGCGGGTCGTCGACGTCTGCATTGATGTAGCCGAGACTCGAGTGCACGCTGAATAGTTCGGAAATAAGAACGCGCCCTTCCAGTTCGAAACCGATCGACTGCTGGTCGACGATGATGTTGCGCGTGTCGAAGCCGGCACCGGACGTCGTGCTCACCTGGTAAGGCAGCTCGGAGTAATCGGTGAGGAATATCGACAGGCTCATCTGCACGTTGCGGTAAGGCTGTCCCTTCACGCCCATTTCGTAATTGACCGCGGTGACGTTGTCGTTCGCTACAAAACAGTTCGGCTGGCTTACATTGCCGGGCTGCGTGAAATCGAGGAATCCGAACAGGCAGAACGGCCGCGGCGGGAATTGCCCGGACTGGTAGCCGTTTTGAACGGTGCCATAGACGTTCAGGCTGTCATTCAGGTCGTAGGTGGCGGCGATCTCCCAGCTTAGCTCGTCCCAATCGCGCGAGGCGCTGGTGTTAATGAGGCTGTCATTAATATCGATGAATGCGGTCTTCTCGTCATCCGTGTAACGCAAGCCACCGGAGACACGCAGCTCGTCGGTCAGCTGGTAACCGACGTTGCCATAAAGCGCGCGGCTCGAAACATCCTGTCCCAGTGTGAAGGTGCCCGCTCCGCCAAGGAAGACGGTCGGGTTCTGGTCGTTCACGCCATCCTCGTCGAAAAAGTAGATGCCGGAGACGAAGTCCCAGCGTCCGTATTCGCCGTTCAACTGCAATTCAACTGACCTCTGGTCGGCGACGCCCGTTTCGGGGAACGAAAGGAAATCATCAAGAAAGCCATCGTCGTCGAGGCCGCTGCGGTACTTCGAGTGCCGATCGCTCACGATCACACGCGCGTTCAGCTCGGGCGATACGACGTAGTCGGCGGTCACGGACAGGCCGTATGCCTGGTTCGTTACGGAGGTCTGCGCGGCCTGGCCGGTGTTGTTGTCGTACGGGTCGGCAGCGAGGTCGGAGTTGCGATAGCCGGCCTGGAACACCGCGCCGTTCGGCAGCTCGTCGATCAGCGTCGTGTAGGGACGCAAACCATTGTTGCCGTCGTTGCCGTCGGCCGCGAACAGCAGCGAGAGCCGGTCGGAGACATTCCATTGCAACGCTATGCGCGCCGAGACATCCTGCAACTCGCCGACATCCGCCGCGGGGTTGGGGATGTTGAGAAACTCGCCGATGCCGTTGCGATGCCGGAACGCGCCGGAGAAACTCATGGCGATGTCGTCGCTGAACGCTACGTTGGTATGAAAATCGGCATTCATGCGACCGCGTGTGCCGAGCTCGAAACCGATGCGTCCGCCTTCGTCGGCACTGGGTTCGCGGGTAATGATGTTGATGGCGCCGCCGATGGAGTTTCGTCCGTACAGCGTGCCCTGCGGGCCGCGCAGGACTTCGACGCGCTCGATGTTGGAAAGGCTCCAGTTCTGGCCGACCTGGCGGCCGAGATAGACGCCGTCAACGTAAACGCCGACGCCCGGGTCGGTCGTGATCAAGTGGTCCTGCAGCCCGATGCCGCGGATGAACGCGTTGGTCGATGAGGTGTGGCCGGCCGAGAAACCGGTGACGTTGAGATTCGGCACGAACTTGCCGACGTCGGTGAGATCGGTGATGCCCTGTTTCTGAATCGCCGCACCTGAAAATGCGCTGATGGCGACCGGCACTTCATAGATGCTCTGTTCGCGCTTCTTCGCGGTTACAGTGATTTCTTCGAAAAGCGATTCCTGGCCGGTAGCTTGTTGGGCCAGGGTGGTACCGGATGTCCCGGCGATTGATGCGGCCAGTGTGGCACATATCCAGTGTTTCGAATTCATGACAATTCCCCCGCGGAATGCACTTGTTTGATGAGTGGCCTGGACGCCGGCCGGACGACATTAGACACCCGGGGATCGCGGCTGTCGAGAGGTGGTTGCGATCAGGGTAATTCGCAGCTGACGGTGCTCCTGTGCGATAGTCTTTATAAGGCAACCACGAGCGGACACGCATGTTATTCACGGATGTCATAAGAAAAAAACGCGACGGCGGGGAATTGTCGCAGGAGGAGATCCAGCTCTTTGTCGATGGCCTTGGCGATGAAAGCCTGCCGCCGGAGCAGGTTTCGGCACTGGCGATGGCCATCTTTCTCAATTCGATGTCGTTTGACGAGGCGGCGCATCTTACCCGGGCGATGGCGTCGTCCGGCACGGTGCTCGACTGGAGCGGCCACGGCCTCGACGGCCCCGTGGTCGACAAGCACTCGACCGGCGGTGTCGGCGACAAGGTAAGTTTCCTGCTCGCGCCGATCGCGGCGGCCTGTGGCTGCTATGTGCCGATGATCTCCGGGCGGGGGCTCGGGCACACCGGCGGCACGCTGGACAAGGTCGGCGTGATTCCCGGCTACAATCCGATGCCGGATTTCGATCTTTTTGCGCGGGTCGTCAAGGAGGCGGGCTGCGCAATTATCGGGCAGACCGGTGCACTCGCACCCGCCGATCGTCGTTTCTACTCGATCCGCGATGTCACCGGGACGGTGGAGTCCGTGCCGCTTATAACGGCTTCGATCCTGTCGAAGAAAATCGCGGCGGGACTCGATGCGCTGGTGATGGACGTGAAGGTGGGCTCGGGCGCGTTCATGCGCACGCTCGAACAGGCGGATAAACTGGCGCGCAGCCTGATCGGCACGGCCGCCGCCGCGGGGCTCCGGACGCATGCGCTGATTACGGATATGAACGAAGTGCTTGGCACAACCGCCGGTAACGCCGTCGAGATCGAAGAGTCGATGCGCTATCTGCGAGGTGAGCATCGCGAGGCCCGGCTTGACGAAGTGACTCTGCAACTGGCGGCGGAAATGCTGCTCATCGGCGGGATCGAGAAAGACCGGGCTGCGGCTGAGTCGCGCGTGGAGGCGGCAGTAACGTCAGGGCAGGCCGCAGAACACTTTGGTCGGATGGTGGTGGGCCTCGGCGGACCGGCCGATTTTGTCGAAAACTTCAAGAAGCATCTGCCGCGAGCAAAGATTGTGCATCCGGTAAAGGCTGGCAAAGCCGGGTACCTCGCGGAAGTCGATACCTTTGCCGTTGGCAACGCCGTGATCGTGCTGGGCGGTGGTCGACGCAAACTCGACGATACGCTCGATCTTGCGGTCGGGCTGACCGATATCCTGCCGGTCGGCACGCAGGTGGCTGGGGATACTCCGCTGGCCATTATTCACGCGGCATCGCGGGAGTCGGCGGAGGAGGTGGAGGCACTCTTTAAAAAAGCGTGCCGAATCAGCGAGGAGCCACCGGCGGATCGACCGGTCATCTGCCAGACCCTCCACGACGCGTGAAAAGGAATCGCCCGTGATACGGGCTCCTACAGCGCGTCGACCGCCACCTGTAGGAGCCCGTACCACGGGCGAATAGTGCGAACGGCGTTTCGATTGCCACCTGTAGGAGCCCGTACCACGGGCGATAGTGCGAACGGCGCTTCGATTGCCACCTGTAGGAGCCCGTACCACGGGCGAATAGTGCGAACGGCGCTTCGATTGCCACCTGTAGGAGCCCGTACCACGGGCGACAGCCGGCTCCACAGCCGGTATCCTTGAGCGGCGCGGCGCCTTACAAGCAAAACAACAGGTGGTCACCGAGCCACGCATCCAGGGGGAGTGACGATGGCGGGAAATTACATCGGGTTGGCAGGCATAGCCGTGATTTTTGCCATCGCCGTGCTTTTTTCGTCGAATCGCCGGGGCATCAACCTGCGCGTGGTGTCGGCCGCGTTCGGGCTGCAGGTCGTGGTGGCAGCGTTCGTGCTGTATTTCGACTGGGGCAAGCGTGCCATCGAGGCCATGAGCAATGGCGTCATGGCCATCATCGGCTACTCGCGTGCCGGAATCGACATGGTGTTCGGGGGGCTCGCCTCGGAATCCGTCGGCTTCAGTTTCGCCATCAACGTGCTGCCGGTGATCGTCTTTTTTGCCTCTCTTATGTCCGTGCTCTATCACCTCAAGATCATGCAGTGGGTGGTAAAACTGGTCGGCGGCGCGTTGCGTCGGATCATCGGCACCGGCCCGGTCGAGTCCCTGAATGCCGCCGCCAATATTTTCATCGGCCAGACCGAAGCGCCGCTCGTGGTCCGACCCTATCTCAAGGGACTGACCGAACCGCAGATGTTTGCCGTCATGACCTCCGGGCTGGCATCGGTTGCCGGCACGGTGCTGGCCGCCTATGTGCTGATGGGCGCGGAATTGCAGTACCTGCTGGCAGCCAGTTTCATGGCCGCGCCGGGCGGGCTGCTGATGGCCAAGATCCTGATGCCGGACGATGAGGTCGGCGTCGACACGGTCGACAAGAGCGGTCTCATGCTCGACGAAAGCCGTCACGAGAACGTGATTCTCGCTGCCGCTGTGGGTGCTGGCGACGGCGTGCGGCTGGCGGTCAACATTGGCGCGATGCTGATCGCTTTCGTTGCATTGATCGCGCTCTTCAACGGCATCGTCGGCGGTGTCGCCGGCTGGTTCGGTGTCGAAGACCTGACGCTGCAGAAGATTCTCGGCTGGCTGTTTGCGCCGATGATGTTTCTCCTGAGCGTGCCGTGGGCAGAGGCGCAGGCGGCCGGTGCATTGTTCGGCGAGAAGCTGATTTTGAACGAGTTTGTCGCCTTCAGTCATCTGGACGAATACCTGGCCGGCATGAGCGAGCGCACGGTTGCCGTCGTCACGTTTTCGCTGTGCGGTTTCGCCAATCTGTCGTCCATTGCCATTCTGCTCGGCGGTCTCGGCAGCCTGGTACCGGAGAAACGCGAGATCATCGCGCGCTTCGGCCTGAAAGCCGTTGCTGCCGGTTCGCTGTCGAACCTGATGAGTGCGGCGCTCGCCGGACTGCTGCTGACGTTCTGACGACACGGGATGTCGCAACGCCCGATCATCATCGATTGCGATCCGGGACAGGATGACGCCATTAATTTGCTGATGGCATTGCTGTCGCCGGACGATTTCCACGTCCTTGGTATCACGACCGTTGCCGGGAACGTGCCGCTGCCGTTAACCGAGCGCAATGCACGCCTCATGTGCGACATCGCCGGGCGCAGTGACATGCGAGTCTTCGCGGGTTGCAGCAAGCCACTCGTGCGTCACCTGATCACAGCCGAGAACGTGCACGGCTCTACCGGCATTGACGGTATCGAGATTCGAAAACCGACGACGCCACTGCAATCGCAGCATGCTGTCGATTTCATCATCGAGTCGCTGCTGGCCGCGGATGACGACGGGGTGACGCTGGTGCCGACCGGCCCGCTGACGAACATCGCCAGCGCGATAACGAAGGAACCCGCAATCCTGCCGAAAGTGTGCGAAATCGTGCTGATGGGCGGCGCCATGCGCGAAGGCGGCAATCATTCGCCCTCCGCCGAGTTCAACATCCTGGTCGATCCGCATGCCGCGCACATCGTGTTCGATTGCGGACGGCCAATCGTTGCGCTGGGGCTCGATGTAACCCACCAGGTGGTCTCGACACGTGCGCGCACCGAACGCATTCGAGCGCTGGGCACGCCGGCTGCGCTGGCAACCGCCGGCATGCTGGATTTCTTTCGCCGCCACGACAGCGCGAAGTACGGTACGGACGGCTCACCACTGCACGATCCCTGCACGGTTGCGTACCTGTTGAGGCCGTCGCTCTTCAAGGGGCGGGAATGCAATATCGCGGTGGAGACGCAGTCGGAACTGACGATGGGGCATACCGCGGTTGATTTCTGGGGCGTGAGCGGAAGGCCGGCCAATGCGTTGTGGGTGCACGGCGTCGACGCGGATGGCTTCTACGATTTGCTGACGGAGCGCTTATCGTGAAAAGCCGTAGGAGCGCGCCCTGCGCGCGAATGCGCAAACGACAGACCTTTTCCTGTTCGCGCGCAGGGCGCGCTCCAACGGTCGATCTGCGATCATGACTGGAGCGCGCATCATCGTCGTCGGCTCGGTAAATCTCGACCTGGCGGCGCGCGTGTCTCGGCTGCCGGTTCCCGGCGAAACCGTGACCGGCGCAGAGTTGCATCGCTTTCCCGGCGGCAAAGGAGCCAACCAGGCACTTGCGGCGCGGCGACTCGGTGCGGAGGTCACGTTGATCGCGCGTGTCGGCAAGGATGCGGCGGCGGATGAAGCATTGTCGTTGTTGCGCGCCGCCGGTGTCGACTTGTCCTGTTGTCTCGGCGATGACAATGCGGCGACCGGCATCGCGCTCATTTCGGTCGCACCATCGGGGGAGAATCACATCGTCGTCGCACCGGGCGCCAATCGACAGTTGCGGCCGGATATGCTGGTTTTACCGCAAGCCGATGCGCTGCTATGCCAGCTTGAAGTGCCGGCCGATACCTTGTGTCGTGCCGGTGAACAGTTCGATGGATTCTTTTGCGTCAATCTCGCGCCGGCGATGGAAGTGCCGGAGGCGATCATCGAGCGTGCCGATCTCCTGGTCGTCAACGAAACGGAAGCCGCGTTCTACGGTGAACGGTTGCGTCTGAGCCTTGGATACATTGCGCTCACGCACGGTGCGCTCGGCGCCGAGCTGATGCGTGGCGGACAGGTGATCGCGCGGGCGACACCGCCGCGTGTGACGGCCGTCGATACAACCGGTGCAGGGGATACCTTCACGGCGGCATTAGCGCTGATGCTCGTTGAGGGCCGGAGTCCGGACGAGGCGCTGGCATTCGCGTGCGCCGCCGGCGCGCTGGCAACGACCCGGCATGGCGCGCAGCCGTCGATGCCGTTGCGCACCGACGTCGAAGCACTTCTTGTACGAACCCCGTAGGAGCGCGCCCTGCGCGCGAATGCGGCAGCGTTTGAGCTTTCCCGTTCGCGCGCAGGGCGCGCTCCTACAGTGCCCCTGCAGAGGCACGCCAGGAGGAACGGGAAACGTCCGACCGC
>CAZSDL010000015.1:0-32562 GCA_964605635.1 uncultured Woeseiaceae bacterium | reverse complement strand
GCATAGCCGTCACGAGTCAGGAATCGAAATGCGTAACCTTGTTTCAAAAGTCAGGGGCCGATTGCAGCACGGGCTCGCCATACAGGAACTGCTGGATCTGTTGGCGAGGCGGGGATTCGTTTTCTATCCTTACATCGTGTTCCTGGAATTTTCTGATTCCCACTTCGCTAAATCATCTCAACTTGCAACGCTGCGTACCCGACAACTGACTGAGGACGATGCTGTGCAACTTGCTGCCATCGCCACGCGGCCTCAGGACACGGAGCGGATCCGCGACCGGCTACGTCGCGGCAATATCGGCGTAGGTGCTTTCGATGGCGAGCGGCTCGTCTCTTACACCTGGTGCGATCTTGAACGCTTCGGTGGTATAGGCCAGAAAACTCCGAGACGAGACTTGATGCATGACGAAGCGTACCTGTACGATGCCTACACCCTGCCGGAATATCGTGGACATGCCCTGGTACCACATCTGCGAAGCGAACTATATAAGCTCCTGGCGGCCATAGGCCGACGCCGAATCTACAGCGTAAGTCTGTACTTCAATCGTTCAGCACGACGCTTCAAGGCCAAACTGGCCGCACGTGCTATCGAATTGCGTCTGTCGATTAATCTATTCGACAGATTTAAGCGTGATCTGTTGGTCAAGTGCTATACCGGAGCAGCCGCAAAATAAGGCTGGGCGACCATTGTCGGACTTTTACTAACGATTACCTGTGTACACGGCACTATCAAAATACATCAAGTTCGCAATTCTCATGCGCAATGAGCGATTCGGACCCGACAAGTTGGCTGAACTCCAGGCGCGCAAACTGCGGCGGTTGATCGCTCATGCGTTTGAAAACGTACCCTTCTACAGTCGCCTTTTCCGTGAGTCAGGAGTAACCCCTGAAGATATTCGTGTCCCCGCCGACCTTGAGCGTCTGCCAATTATTGACAAGGCTGTTCTTCGTTCGCAGCCACCTGAAGATCTGATCGACCGGCGCGTACTCAGGAGTGAGCTGATCGAAAGGCATACGTCCGGTTCCAGCGGTTCTCCGTTTCGCTTTTTTGTCGATGCTTCGTATGACCAGCACTGCAAAGCTCAGTACCTTCGGCCGTACTTCATGAACGGCCGCACAATGTTTGACCGCGTACTTCGTTTCACGGCGTTTCCCGGAAAGCCACAACACTGGTTCCGGAAGGTTGGTCTCATGCGCGAGACAACGGTAGGCTGCAGTGAGCCGATCGAGGTCTTGCTCGAAGCATTGCGCGCCGAAAATGCACAGATCCTGCAGGGTTATCCGTCTGTACTTTGGGCGCTCGCATCGCGTATAGATCCCAAAGATACTGGCTTCCGCAGGCCTCGCATGGTGTTCACTGACTCCGAGTTACTTACGCCGGACGCTCGCAAGAGTATAGAGCGAGCCTTTGGTGCGCCTGTGTTCGACGTTTTCGGCTCATACGAGACCGACAACATCGGCTACGAATGCCATGAGCGCTCGGGTTTTCACCTCGCCATTGACTGCGTAGTTGTAGAGTTTCTGCGCGACGGTGCTGTCGTTTCGGCCGGAGACCGCGGTCAACTCGTCTGCACTGTGTTGCATAACTTTGCTATGCCGCTCATCCGCTATAACCTGGACGATATCGCTGCCGCATCGACAGTAAATTGTCCCTGCGGCAGCAGCATGCCGTTAATGAGAATCGTTGAAGGTCGTAGCGTTGACTGTGTCGTCCTACCTGATGGTAGTACGCAATCGCCGATGCAGTTTCTGGGTGCCCTTGATTCCTTTGGCGACCTTGCTCATGAATACCAGATTATCCAGACGGCGCCCGGAAAGTTTCTGGTCCGGCTGGTTCCGGCACGGGATATTACCCCAACAGATCGGTCTCGCGTTGCGATAACGATACGCAATCAGTGTCCAGGAGCAGACGTCTCCGTGGAGCGAGTCACGAGTATCCAGCGCGAGGCGTCTGGGAAGCGCCGCACATTTATTAGCCGCGTTTAAGCCGGCGCATAAGGCTCACGCTCGCCAGCAGGCCGATGGCAGCAAAGGTTGCGAGGAACATGAAGAAATGCTGATGTCCGTCGAGACCGGGCGATCGGTCGAGCAGGATGCCGGCAACGTAGGTAACGAAAATATCCGGCGTGAACCCCAGCACAGATACGAGACCGACTGCCGTGCCTGTTACAGCGCCCGGCACGCCCGCTTCCTCGAACAATGCGAAGTAAAGTCCGCGCAGGCCGAAAATAGCAGCACAGGTCAGAAAGGTATTGCCCCACAACACCCAGACGGCGGAAGGTTGTGGAGTATTGAGCGCAAACAATAGCGCCGAGGCAAGCAGCAGTCCGAATGAAATAGCGGTCATTCGGGACACGGTGAATCGGTCGCCGAGCAGTCCGGCAGCCACCGCAGCAACAGGACGTAACCATGAGCCGACGGCAATAAGGCGCGCGGCGTCGACCTCATCCATGCCGTAGCCCTCGACAGCATAAAGTGAATAATTGTCGAAAGCCTTGTAACCCACGTACGCACAGATAACGATTATTGCCTGCAGCCAAACGGCAGGCATACGCAATACGCGGCCGACATGGCGGGTCACATTTTCTTCATCGGGGTTCCAATCGGCGAGTTCCGGCTCACCGCCAGGATGCCCGTCCGAGATCGCAAACCAGACAACGAAACCGGATGCTGCCGTAACGATCGTATAGCCGTAGATCACCGTGCGCAGTGCGTCCTGTTTGTGCGCCAGGGTTGCCACGCCGTAGCCGTCGGGAAATACCAGGCTGAAGCTGAGTACCGCGATGGACGCCAGCACGGCTGCGAGAAGACCGCGCCCACCTTCAAGAAACCCGTACGCTCGTCCTTGCTCATCGCTGCCACCCCATTCACGAGTCGCCCGAATCAACGCGGCCCAGAACAACAGTATGGTCGTGATACCGAAGAAGCCCCAAAGCAATAGCGAACCGTAGTAACCTGGGAGGGTGGCCATATAGAGGCCGCCGGCTGCCGTCGTCCACAGTGACATGGCCAGCAATTTACGCGCGGGGAATCGATCCGCGAGCGGCCCACCGGGAAAATACATAAGCATCGCGAGAATGCCGTAAACGCCCTGTGCCGCACCGAGTTCAGTATTGCTGAGTTGGAACAACTCAAGAACAGTCGGACGAAAGAAACGCGCGACATGGAACGGCAGCGCGAACACGGCCTCGCCCGCCAGGATAAGGCCGAACATGTACATGAAGCGCTGCAGACGGCGGGGCTTGGCGGCCATTCGTTTAGTGTCAGTAGCTTCTGAAAGAATGAACCCACGAACACCGTACCACAGGATCCCTCGCCGCAGTTACTGGAGTTACTGGGGTCGGACCTCAGTAACTGTATTTAAGTCAGTAACTTATTGAGGTCCGACCCGGGGTTTGGGGAGTGCGTTCCAGTTGATGATTGCGTTCCACACCAGGCGGAAGTCACCGCGGTTCATGTCGCGATGAATGCCGTTGAAGTTGTAGCTGACGACCGTTCCTTCGCCGAGCGGTGACGCGAGGATTGCCGGACGGCCCGCCAGATCTTCTGCTCCTCGCATGCCGCCGCTGACTACCATGTCGCTCTCGCCGCCCCAGGTCATGACGATATGCCGTGTATCGACGGGACCCGTGAGACAGGAGGTGCAGTAGGCCATCGTCAACCAGCGCCGCGGTGCATCGTATACGGGCAGGTTGGTTCTAAACACGGCTGTTTCCCTTCCGTACCCGTAAGCGATCGGGTGATCCGGCCGCGTAAACGTTGCAAGTATCTCGGCGCCCGGCGTAAAGACATCGGCACTGCTCGCACGCGCTACGTTGCGAACGAGGCCGCCTTCCAGCGCAAGCGTCGTGCCTCCACCCAGCGTGAGCAACACGCCACCGGCTTCGAGGAATGCCTGCAGTTCCGCGAGTCCGGCGTAGCCGGGACCGCCTGTGATGTCGTCAGAGGCCACAGGCTTGCCCAGGCTGGGATACTCCGGCGACGCGCGAAAAGGAATCGGTCCTTCCGTTGCCGCAATGCCGTGAATCTGCCCGGCAAGCTCAAGACGCGAGAATGGCCCATAAATGATGACGTCGACCTTGTCGTTCAAATCGCCGGCACGCAGTTCTTCATCCCTGATATAGGTGTAGGGCACGTCGCGTTGATCGAGCACGTAACGAATCCAGCCCATCATGTCGGTGTCCGCCCAGGGTACCCACACGCCGAGCCGTGGCAATGGCGCTGCGTGTCGGCGAACTTCCGGCACCGCACGCGCCGAATGGAAGTCGAGCGCCAGCTCGTCGCTGACTGCCGCAACGGCATCGTGCAGCTCATCGGCTGACTGCCCGTTGCTCGCAGAGATAATCCAGGAACCGCGCGGAAGTTCGACCCGGCCCGACCTGAATCCCTCCGCGGCAACCTGTACGTCAAATGCTCCCAATCGAAAACGCGCTGCGAGCAGGGACTCCTGACCTTGGTCAGGCAGCAGATAGACGGGACCGCGACCACTGACAACCCCACTTGGTGCGAGCTGCTCACCTGTCAGTAACTCGCTTGTCACATCTCGTATTCTCGGATCTTCAATGCGTACTGCCTTGACATCGAAGCCAACCGGGTACGCCCACGACACGTCGTCGTAGGGAAGTGCCTCGTAGTTGTCAGGAAAGCGCTGCGGCTCCAGCACGTCGAGTGCGAAGTTACGATACGGCTGGTCGAAACGAACGATGAAATCGCCTCGCTCGAAGTCACCTTCCGCAACAGAAACGGCAGAAGACAGAGTGCCGACCTCGATACGCTGGTCACGCAAGCGCTCGATCATCTGAGTAACACGCAGTCTATCCGCCTGCCGCGCCGGGATTACGTAGGCGAAGGGCTTCTCCTCAATCCCCTTGCGCCACGAGTTGTAGCCGGTGCGATAGAAATCCCGCAGCATCTGCTTTGCATTCTTCGCCGACCAGTCGAGGATGGCCAGCGCACCGGTCTGCTGGTAATTGACGTTGTCACGCATCGACCAGCGGAAGGTCTCGTCGGGCGGCCACGGCCGGTACCACTCACGCGACAGGTCTTC
Organism: uncultured Woeseiaceae bacterium; assembly: GCA_964605635.1. Taxonomy (GTDB): domain Bacteria; phylum Pseudomonadota; class Gammaproteobacteria; order Steroidobacterales; family Woeseiaceae; genus IDS-8. The sequence continues at coordinate 27,516 of CAZSDL010000015.1, read as the reverse complement.
CGGTTCGAGCGTGCGCAGCACCGATTCCGCCGTCGTGTTGCCGTAGGTTTCGTAACCGCGTCCGATTGCATTGTGATTTATGGCCACTGAATCGAGATAGTGATGGCCGAAGCCTTCGCCGAAGTTCCACGTCCACACGCCGGGCATGCCCATCGCACTCATCGCCGTCATTTCGTGGAAACTCATTTCGAGCCAGCGGGAAGTTACGATAGGGTCGAGATGCGGGTTGTAGGGGCCGGTGCCGTTCCAGCTCAAAAGCAAAGCTATGGCTTCGTGCAGATCGTGCACCACTACCGGGTAGTAGTCGAAGAACATCTTGCTGACCGCACGCGTTGCAGCGAACGCTTTCTGATGCGCGTCGCGGTTGATGTCGACGAACACATAGCGACCCCAGTACGGCGGACTTTGACGCGGCAACGCGTCGAAATCGTTCTTGCCCTTCAGGTACTGGTGAAACCAGTCGGCCACTTTCGTGCGTCCGTCGGGCTCCGACACCGGATTTATCAGGACCAGCAGGTTCTCGCGAATGTTACGGATCATCGGTTGATCGGACACCGCGAGGCGGTACGCCAGCTCCATGCACATCTCACCGCTGCCCGTCTCATCGGCGTGCAGGTTGCAGTTGAAGTAGTAGGCCGGACGCGCCGACTCGATAATTTTCTCTGCATCCTCAGGATCGGTGAGCCGCGGATCGGCAAGTGCAGCACTAGCCGCCTTCAACCGGTCGAGGTCGCGGATCCCTTCCTCGTCTGCTATCACGACCAGAACGATATCGCGCCCTTCCTCCGAGACTCCGATCGTTTCCAAGTGCACGCGCGGCGAGGCCGCAGATAAGGCGCGAACGTAATCGACAATCTTCTCCGATCGAGTCATCTCTCCCGGAGCGCCGATGACGTGGCCGAGAACCGTCGTTGGTGACGGCACGCTGTCCGACGTCGGTACATAGGCAACCCATGGACTCAGGAAGCGCGGCTCCGATGTGTACTCGGCAATCGCCTCGATCGAGCCCGGCTCGGCAATATCTGGCGTCGGATCGACTGGTGCTTGCTGTGCAAACGCGAAGGTAGTGGCTGTCAACAGGATGGTCGGCAGTGTCATACGTTTCATCGATGGTCCTTTTTTATTTGGTCGTGACGCAGGCCATCGACTGCACACCCAGCTGGACGTCAGCCAGTGCTCGCGGACAAGTGCGAGATAGCCATTCATGCACCGCGCTTTGACCTCAACTGCTTCTTTCTAACAAAATTAACGCCGGAAAGGATACACCAGTTGCCGCAGATAACCGTTGGGGTATTGCTGCTCGCCGAGTCCATAGGTTCCGGCCAGCGATCGCCCGGCAGGTAAAACGTACCAAACAAGCGGTCGATCAGCGGAAAATGGATGGCGAAGTTCTTGTCATACAGCGTGGGGTCGTCCGTGTGATGCCAGTGGTGGTACTGCTGACAACATAGGCATAGAACACCGGCATCGAAAAGCCCAATAAGTAAAGCGGCAAGTAAGAGAACGCTCGCGTCACAAGTATATCGACCAGGTGCAGCCGGGAACCGGCGATCCAGTCGATAGTACGTATCAAATGATGCACAGAGTGAAAACGCCAGAGCACGCGATTGCTGTGAAACAAACGATGTGCCGTGTACTGGAACAGGTCCGCTGCCGGGTCTTTACTGCCAATTGATCGCGTTCAGGATGAGCTGGTTGAGGATGTTGCCGGGATCCGCGCATTCCTCGACGAAATGGCCGGGCTGCAGGTACACAACATGGCCGTCACCGGCGGACTGGCCCGCCTCGCTTGCTCCCGGGGTGGGTGAATGACATGCTGACATCGTTGCCAGAAGAACAAGCAGCCAGAAAGGGGGAAAAGCGGATTTCTTTGAGTCGCATGGCTCGTTCCAGGGGCTGAGGCGGAAGACAATATCCTACGTGAATCCTGTTCCATGGTTGGCAGAGGAATTCGTTCGCAGAGGGATTCAGTTGCAGGAAAAATCACGGACAGCTTCGGCAAGCCAGGCAGTCATTTATGCAATGGCGGTGTTCGCGGGCGCCGTCCTCGTGTTTCAGATCCAGCCGATCGCCGGGAAATTCCTGCTTCCTGCCTTTGGCGGAGGGGCGTCCGTGTGGACTGCGTGCCTGTTCTTTTTCCAGTCCATGCTTCTTGCGGGTTACAGCTACGCGTACCTGCTCACCGCAACCCTGAAACCGGGCGGCCAGGCTATCGTACACGGTGCCCTCCTCATTCTATCCGCGATGTTCATGCCGCTCTCCTTTGCGGTCGCCGGCACTGATGTCGCCACAAACAATCCCGGCGGATCGATATGGCTCGTGATGCTTGTGTCGCTGGGCTTTCCGTTTACGGTTCTTGCAAGCACCGCGCCGCTTATCCAGCGCTGGTCTTCCATTACGCGGCCAGCACGCTCCCCGTACCGCCTGTACGCGTTATCGAATGCCGGAGCGCTGTTGGCTCTCGTTACCTACCCGTTGCTCATAGAGCCGAACATGAGCCTGCGAAGTCAGACCGTTACCTGGTCGACCGGCTATGGCATTTTCATTCTGTTCTCTCTCACGGCGTGCTGGATCCTGTGGCAGCGTCATCGCCAGACTCCGGACCCGGTGCCTGCCGCATCCGCAGAAGCCAACCATAAAGCTGTTCGTTCAGCGATAGCACCAGCCGATGCCGCACTGGCAGTGCTCATGTCCGCGGGCGGCGTTGTAATGCTGCTGGCGATAACAAGCCAGATCACCCAGAACGTGGCACCAGTTCCTTTCCTGTGGATTCTGCCCCTGATCGTCTATCTGCTGACCTACATCGTCTGCTTCAGCGGCGAGCGGTTCTACGACCGTGCGATATGGGGTTCGCTGTTCATCGTGGCCGGCAGCACGCTCATCATTCTCAGTTTCTTTGGGTCCTCGTTCGCCATCGTGCCGGTCGTCAGTTCCTGGCTGCTGGTACTCCTGTGCATTTGCATGGTGTGCCACGGAGAACTGTTCCGGTTGCGGCCGGTCCCGGAAGGGCTGGCAATTTACTACCTGTTGATCGCGTTCGGCGGAGCGCTTGGCGGAGCGCTCGTCGCAATCGTGGCGCCAACGGTCTTCACAAGATACTGGGAAGCGCTCGCCGGCGTTTACGTGATTTACCTTGCCTTCGGCGTTGTTGTGTTTCGCGATTTCAGACGGCTGTGGGAGTCGAAAACGCAACGGGATGCATCTTCCCTGTCCGCACTGCTGGAACGCTGGACTCCGCGCTTGTTTGCTGCCGGCTGGACTATTGGTGTCTTTCTGTTTCCGGCGGTCGTGGTCGCACTGTACAACCTGATTCCGCGCTACGACGTAGCAAGTTCGCGAAATTTCTATGGGGTACTGAATGTCAGGGACATTGTCGGCGACGACCTGCCGCGACGCATCCTGGTCGATGGGACGACCCTCCACGGATTTCAGTTGCTTGACCAGGAACAGAGAAATGTTCCGACCAGCTACTACAGCGTCAGCACCGGTATCGGGCTGGTCATGACGAACCTTGCACGGGACCGTGGCAGTGTACGGGTAGGCATTGTGGGCCTGGGTGTAGGTACATTGGCGGCTTATGGCGACACGTCAGACCAGTTTCGTTTCTACGAGTTGAATCCGTCGGTTGTCGAACTTGCGCATCGACATTTCTCGTTCGTACAGGACTCCCCGGCGACTGTCGATATCGCCCTCGGCGATGCTCGTGTTTCGATGGAGCAGGAACTGCGGGAATTCGGCAGCCAGCAATACGATGTACTCGTCATCGACGCATTCAGCAGCGATGCGATTCCGGTGCATCTACTGACGCTCGAAGCCCACCAGCTGTATTGGTCACACCTTAAGACCGGAGGCGTGCTGGCATTTCATGTCACCAACAACTACCTGGACCTCGCGCCCGTCGTGGCCGACGCCGCGGCCGTGCTGGGGAAGAACGCGCTACTGGTTACAGCGCCGGTGGACACCGGTGTGAGCTCAACCGCCGACTGGGTTCTGGTTGCCGGGAAGCAGTTCGAGCTTGAAAGGGGCATTGTCGATGGCCTCTTAGTAACGAATGTGCAGCCACGTGCGTGGGAGCGCGTCTGGAGCGATGATTTCAGCGACCTTCTGGGCACAATCAGGCGATAACCGGGGCTGCTGCGAAAATCTGCCAACCCGGCCCCGCACACCCCGCGCTATCGCCTTAATCTGATATTCATATTCACGATTTATTGTCGATTCGAATAAGAAAAGCGTTTAGCAGACAATGGAGACAACCGCATGCTGAGTACCCCTGTTCGATGTATCGCTCTTGCAACTACACTTTTTCTACTTGTCGGCTGCCAGTATCCTGTCAAGGCAGCGGAACCGGGCGCGCGTGAGGCCTCTTTCATCGTCTTCGGCGATCATGGCTACATTCCGTCGTACGAGCAACTCGACGACGACGAGCCGCCGCTGAGGACACTCGGCGAGTACCTGGCACTCGAGGCTGAAGATTGGCTCGAGCGCAATCCTTCGCTGGAAGGTTTCACGCCCACGCCCTGGGTTTTCGAATCCTCTCTGGGCAGTTTTTATCAGGCGAGCGGCACCAGGCTGCCGGCAATCCGCAGATTCACAACCTGTGGTCCAAAGGGCCAACCTGGGGGTTCATGCACGTCCGTACGGATGGGGACGAACTGACCGTGCGCATACTGACTACCCCATCCGACTTTTCCGGTCGCCCGATACTGGAAGGGGAGTTCAGCTTTCCGCATCGCTCGGCTGATGCGCGTCGCTAGGTAGCAACCGGGTCGGCAGGCGACTGCCGACCCGGATAAAGGCGCCTGAAAAGCGCCGATTTACCCGCCATTTTGTGCAACAATTCAAGAAAGTCGCGCTTCCTGGGGGGTAGCAAAATGAATCGTCGTCATTTCATGCGAGGTTCCATTGCCGCCGCGGTTGCGGCCGCGCTTGCGCCGCAGCAATCGTTCGGTGCCGCGCTGCGAGCGCTGACACTTGCAAGCACGGATATCGAGGCGGTCAGCGGGAGCGGTGCCACCATCGTTCTGGAGAAGGCCGCCGTCAATGAGCTCGGCGCAAGCCTGCGGGGCAACCTGCTGCTGACCGGCAGCGAGGGCTATGATGTGGCCCGCCGCGTTATGAACGCGTCCATCGACAAACACCCTGCACTGATCGTACAACCGAGTGGCGTTGCGGACATCCAGCACGCCATCAATTTTGCACGGGAACGTGAACTGTTGCTGGCCGTGAAATGCGGTGGCCATAGCTGGTCAGGCAAATCCACCTGCGATGGCGGCATGGTGCTGGATCTGTCTACATTCCGGAATGTGCGCGTCGATGCTGCGAAACGTCGTGCATACGTTGCCGGTGGCAGCCTGCTCGGTGAGCTCGATCATGAATCGATGGCGCACGGGCTCGTGACGACGGCCGGCACCGTCTCGCACACGGGCGTCAGCGGACTGACACTCGGTGGCGGCTTCGGCCGTGTTGCACGCCGCTTCGGTCTCGCACTGGATAACGTAAAGTCTGTCGATATCGTCAACGCGGACGGGCAGCTCCGGCGCGCCAGCGCCGAGGAAAACGAGGATCTTTATTGGGGTGTTCGCGGCGGCGGTGGCAATTTCGGTGTCGTGACATCGTTCGAATTCGAACTGCACCCGATGCAACGTACAGTAACTGCCGGCGAAGTCGTTTTTCCGATGGCGCGCGTAAGCGATCTGGTGTCATTTTACTCGGATTTCAGTGTTGACGCGCCTGACAACCTGTACGTGGACTTTGTGATCAATGTACCGCCCGGTGAGCCGGGCGTCTGCCTGCTGCACATTTGCCACTCGGGTACGCCCGCGGAGGCCGAGCGCGATCTTGCGCCGCTTGCGAAGCTCGGCAAGCCGATTGTCAACACGATTGGCGCCGCCGATTATGTGGCTGTGCAACGTGCCTTTGACAACAGCGACCCGCGTGCGGCCGGCGAGTACGTGAAATCAGGCTTTGTTACCAGCATCGATGAGAAACTCGTGCAGGCGATTGCTGAAGGCTTCGAACCCGATCCGACGCGCGGCACGATGTTTTTCTTCCAGGTCGCTGGTGGCGCCATCAAGCGTATTGCAGACGACGCAACCGCTTTTCCGCATCGTTATGCATCACACATGATGGCGACCGTAATCAACTGGCCGCTGGACAGCGATCCTGAAAGGCCTCAGGCATGGCAACGTCAGAATTGGTCCTCACTCGAGCCATTTACGGATGGCTATTACACGAATGAAACGGCCAATGAAGGACAGGAAGTGATCAACCGGAATTACAGAGGTAACTACAAGCGCTTGCTGGCGGTCAAGAAGCGTTACGATCCCGGCAACCTGTTTCGGTTGAACGCGAATATTCGCCCGGCCTGAAGGGTTGATCGCCCGTGATACGGGCTCCTACAGGTGGCAATCGACGCGCGCCGGGTTGATCGCAGATTCGAGCGCTGTAGGAGCGCGCCTTGCGCGCGAATGGGAAATCGTCGATCGCAGGCGCATTCGCCCGCAGGCGGGCTCCTACAGGTGATGGTCAGATCGTCGCGGGTTGTCGCCCGTGGTACGGGCTCCTACAGGTGGTGATACAAGACTTGTAGGAGCCCGTACCACGGGCGATATCAGCTTTTCCGGTTGGCACCAGCCGCTAATTTCTCTGCCATGACCGCGACGCTCAATTCATAGCCCCGCACACCAAGCCCCGCAATCACCGCATCCACAGCCGGCGACACATACGACACCTGTCGAAAAGATTCCCGGCTGTGCGGATTCGAAATGTGCAGTTCGACCTTGTAACCCTTGTACGCGCGCAGCGCGTCGTGAACTGCAACCGATGTATGCGTCAGTGCCGCGGCATTGATAATAATGCCGGCTGCCTGGTTAATCGCTCCCTGGATCCATTCGACCAGCTCGCCCTCGTGATTCGTTTGTCGAAAATCGATATCCAGGCCGGCTTTTGCACCAGCTTCTTTACATTGAACGGCGAGCTCGTCCAGGGTCGTGGAGCCGTAGATTTCCGGCTCCCTGGTCCCCAGCAGATTCAGGTTGGGTCCGTTTAGTATGTAGATTTTTTTTGCCACGTTATCGAGTATGGCTCAATGGCGCAAAAAAGACACCAGCGTCAGGTTTTCTTTCGCTGGCGTAGGCTGCTGCGGCCGATCTTTTTTAACAGCGCACGGTTGGCATCCGTCGATTGCCGGACCAGGGTATCGTAATGCTCGATCAACGCCTCGCCGAATTCCGTCAATGATGCGCCGCCGCGGCTTTCGCCACCCTGCCACTTGGTAACGACCGGCTTCTCGAACAATCCGTTTACCTCCTCGACCAGCAGCCAGGCGCGCCGGTAGGACATGTCCATCGCGCGGGCGGCGGCCGAGATGGAATTGTGTCGTGCAATATTCCGCAGCAACTTCACTTTGCCCGGTCCGATCTGGCCGATGCCGGGAAAGGTCAACTTGATCCAGAGTTCCGGTTGCATTCTTTGCTGCCAGTCAGGCAAACGATTCCACGGCCACTGATTTGATCAGGGCCTTGACCGGGACATCCGCTTCGAGCTTCAGGCTGCGAACCGCGTCCGCGGTGATGAGCGCCAACAGCCGGTTCCTGCCGATTGCAAGTCGCACCAGGCGCAAGCCGGGTTGCGGCGCGTCTTCGATACCGAGAATGCGGGCATCCAGTGTGTTGTGCAGCGACAGCCCTTCCTGGCGGTGAGTTGCGAGAATCACGTCGCGCGCCGGAATTTGTATGCGCACCGGAGCGCCGACCGCTGCACTGATCGGCGGAACCGCGAGTTGCAGATCTCCGGCGCGGAGCATGGTCAGTTCGCGTTCGGTGTCATGCGAGACGATCTCGGCATCGAGTGAAACGGCGGGATCGCGGAAAGACTCCATGCCGGGTATCGCGTTGTTCGCCGTGAGGTCCTCAACCGTACCCGCCGCACTCAGGGTGCCGTGATCCAGAGCGACGAGATGGGTCGCGAGCTTGGCGACGTCATCGAAATCGTGTGTTACCAGGACGATGGCGATTGGCAGTGTGCGATGCAGGCGCAGCAACTCGCGTCGCAGCGATTCGCGCAACGCCCAGTCGACAGAGGCAAAAGGTTCGTCGAGCAGCAGGACTTCCGGATCCCGCGCCAGCGCCCGCGCCACTGCAATACGTTGCTGTTGGCCTCCGGACAGTGCCGCGGGTTTTCTGTTCTCGAACCCGGCGAGTTCCACCAGTTCTATGAGTTTATCGGCCCGACTGCGGCGGCGCGCAGGAACCAGGTGGCGAAGTGCAAGTTCGATCTGTTCACGCACAGTAAGGTGCGGAAAAAGCGCGTAATCCTGGAATACCATCCCGACGCGACGCCGATGAGCCGGCACCAGCAGTCCGTCGCGGGTATCTGTCCAGCGCGTCTCACCGCAGAGGATTTCTGCTTCCTGCGGCACGTAAAGCCCGGCGATGGCGCGCAATATGGTCGTCTTGCCGCTGCCCGACGGGCCGAACAGCGCGGTAATGGCACCGGCCGGCGCCGTAAATTGCACATCGAGAGGAATCGGCGTGCTTTGCCGCAATCGAATCGAGAGTGTGGCGCCGCCGGACACGCGTCAGCCATTGCGCCGCACGCGGCGTGCGAGGGTGTTGGTGATACCGAGCGTGATCAGGGACAGGACGAGAAGTACGAGCGCCATGATGCCGGCCGCCCGATCGTCGAATGCCTGTACTCGATCGTAGATTGCGATCGATATCGTTTGCGTTTCACCCGGGATGGCGCCGCCGACCATCAGTACCACACCGAATTCGCCAAGGGTATGCGCGAAGGTGAGCACGAGCGCAGTTACGACACCGGGCAACGCGAGCGGAAATTCTATCCGCCGGATGACCTGGATGGGAGACAGCCCGCAACAGCGGCCGGCATCGCGGATGTTGACCGGTATGGCGGACAGTGCGTTCTGCATCGGCTGCACGGCAAACGGCAGGTTGACCAGGACCGATGCAATAACCAGTCCCTCGAAACTGAAGGCCAGTGTGTGGCCGACGATTTGCTCGAACACGCGGCCGATACCCGCATCGGCACTGAAGGCAACGAGAAGGTAATAGCCGACGACCGTTGGCGGAAGTATCAGGGGTAAAGCGACCAGTGCTTCCACAAACCCGCGACCGCGAAATTCCCGGTAGGCAAGTATCCGGGCAAGAAGAAAAGCGAGTGGCAGCAGGATGATCACCGTGACGGTCCCAAGCCGTACCGAAAGTGCAAATGCCGTCCAGTCCATGCGCGTGAATCAATCGTTCGGCGGCGCGAAGCCGTAGCGCGCCAGAATCTCGCGGGCCGATGGCGAATGAAGGTACTCGTACAGCTTTCCTGCCTCGGTCGTGGCCGCTCGAGTAAGCACCATCCTCTGGCGCAACGGTGCATGCAGCGTATCGGGGATCAATGCATAGCTGCCTTTCCCTTGAAACTGCGGGGCGATTGCCAGCGAGTAAGCGATGATGCCGCCTTCGGCATTGCCGCTTGCCGCGAACTGCGCGGCCTGTGAGATATTCTCTCCGTACAACAAAGTGGGCTGCACGATTTCCCAAAGTGCAAGCGATCGCAATGCCTGCTGGGCTGCGCGCCCGTATGGCGCGTGTTCGGGGTTGGCGATTGCAAAGCGACGCAATGAGCCGTCTGCAATCCGGTTAGCAACGACTTTTAATTCCGAGTCAGGCTCGAGTGGAGAGCCGTTCGGTGCGAACAGGACGATACGACCCACGGCGTAGAGCGAGCCTTTGTCGCGGGTCATTCCAAGGTCTGCAAGGCGCTGCACGTAGCTCTCGTCCGCCGACAGAAACAGTTCGAACGGCGCCCCCTGCGCAATCTGTCGCGCAAGGTTCCCCGAAGATCCAAAGGTAACGTGTATCTCGATCCCGTGATCTTCCTGGTACAGCCCTGCGATTTCGGTTAAAGCAAACCTCAGGTCCGACGCAGCCGCAACAAGCACGGCCTGTCGCGACGGCTCTGTGCTATCCGGCGCCGCGAAACACGCAGTGAGTGCAAGGGAGAGGAATGCGAGAACTTGCGTCCGGAGGCTTGGCACGTCGCCGTTATATCCATCTGTATATGTCGGGGATGGCCAGTATAGCGGAACAGCGGCCCGGGTTTATGCCTCGGTGACGCGCTCAGGCGGATTTTCGAGGGTGCAGCCACTGTGGAAAAAGTGTGTAGGGATCGATGTCTACCGAACGGTCGAAGTCCACACCAGCATTTCCCAATTGCTCCTGCAGCGAGCCATCGCGCATCGCATCGAACAACTCGGTACAGCCGCCGAGGTGCTCTCCGGCTATAAAAATCTGCGGGATGGTCGATGCCCCGGCGAGTTGCGCCAGAACAGCGCGCATCTTCACGCCTCGATCGCCGTCCTGGTAGTCGACGGAGTCGAGATCGACGCTCCGGTGTTCCATACCCAGCCGTCCGAAGAGCTTGCGAGCGGACCAGCAGAATTCGCACCACTCCAACGCGAAAAGGACCACCGGCTCCTTCGCGATCACGTCACGGACAAAGCGCTCTGCTTCGGGATCCAGCTCTGCCGGACGCAGGCTCGGTGCTGGAGAGGCGGAAACAGGCGAAACGTCAAATCGGTAATTCGGCGTCGAGCGGGACAGCGCGATTTCATCCTCGTTCATCTCCTCAAGGATGTCCGCGAACAGCGGCGTGGACAGGTAACGCTCGCCGGTATCGGGCAGCATGCAGACGATGTTGCTGGCGGGCGGTGCACTCTGCGCGATGTGCAGCGCTGCCGCCAATGTGCCGCCGGCGGACGTGCCGACGAAGATTCCTTCCTGGCGCGCAAGTTCGCGGGACAGGCGCAGCGCATCATCGCCCGCCACCGGCACGACCTGGTCGACAAGACCCTCGGCAACAGCCTGCTCCGTCAGCCTCGATATGAAATCGGGGCTCCAGCCCTGCATCAGGTGCGGGCGAAAATACGGATGACTGCCGTGTGGATTGCCGTGATCGTCGCGGGGTTGTGCAATGCCACTGCCCAGCACCGGCGAATTGTCCGGTTCCGCGGCAATGATGCGTGTGCCGGTGCCGGCCTCCCTGAACGCCCGCGACACCCCCAGCAACGTGCCTCCGGTACCGAAACCGGTGACAAAATAATCCACGCGCTCGCCCGCGAAGTCCTGCAGGATCTCCGGCGCGGTGGTGCGCGAATGCACGTCTGCATTGGCCTCGTTCTCGAACTGCCGGCAGAGGTAATAACCGTGCGCATTGGCCAGTTCCATCGCCTTGTTCAACATGCCGCTGCCTTTTTCCGATGCAGGCGTCAGCACAACCTTTGCGCCGAGGAAGCGCAGCATCTTGCGCCGCTCGATGCTGAAGCTCTCCGCCATGGTCACCACCAGCGGGTAGCCTTTTTGCGCGCACACCATCGCCAACCCGATGCCCGTGTTGCCGCTTGTTGCCTCGATCACGGTCTGTCCGGGTTTCAGCTCGCCGCTCTGCTCGGCGCGCTCGATGATAGCCAACGCCATGCGGTCCTTGACCGAGCCCATCGGGTTGAAGGCTTCGATCTTTACCCAGACGTTGACGCCCGCCGGAGCGAGCTTCTGCAACTTCACCAGGGGCGTTTTGCCGATGGTTGCAAGAATGTTGTCGTATCGGGCCACGGCAGATCTCCTCGATAGGCTAAGATTCTATTCACCATGCTAATCATATGGAAGTACATGCACCCACTGCGCTGGTGGGTCGCCCTCTCGTTGCTCCTGGCGGCGACGGCGCAGGTCCTCATGCTCGTAGACCCGCTGATCTTCGGCATCATCATCGATCGCTACGCGTTGAATCCCGACAACAAGCCCGACAGTGAGCTTCTCCGCGGCGCCCTGGGATGGCTGCTGATTGCCGCCGGCATTGCGCTTGCGGCCCGGCTCGCGAAGACATTCCAGGACTACGTCCTGGCGACAGTCGTGCAGAAATTTGGCATGCAGATATTCAATGATGGCCTGCGGCAAACACTGCGGCTGTCGTTCCAGGAATACGAAGACCGCAGTAGCGGCGAAACCATGGGAATGTTGCAGAAGGTCCGCACAGATACCGAACGCTTTATCAATGCGTTCGTCAACATCCTGTTTTCTTCGATCGTCGGTTTCTGCTTCCTGCTTTGGTACGGAATCACCAAGCACTGGCTGTTGATTCCGGTGTTTCTCATCGGCGTACTCCTGCTTGGCGGCTTGACCGGCTTGCTCAGCAAGAAAATGAAAACGATACAGCGCATGGTCGTGCGCGAGACGGCCAGGATGGCCGGCTCGATTACGGAATCGCTGCGTAACATCGAGCTGGTCAAGAGCCTTGGCCTTACCTATCCTGAAATACGCCGTTTGCAAGTACACACACGGAACATCTTCGATCTTGAAATGGACAAGAACAGGAGGGTGCGTACGCTTGCTTTTCTGCAGGGCACGCTGATCAATACGCTCAAGCAGTCCATCCTGTTTATTCTTCTGTGGCTTATTTTCAGGGAGACGCTTACGACCGGCGAACTCATCGCGACGCAGTTCATCCTGAATATGGTTTTCATGCCGTTGCAGGACCTGGGAAGAATTATCCTGAACTACCGCGAGGCGCAAGCGTCGATGCAACTGTTCGACGAGCTGATGCAGAAGCCGGTCGAGAAGCGTCCTGAGGATCCGGTTGAAATGGGTGAACTGGACGACCTGCGCTTCGACGATGTCGTTTTCAAGCATCGTACTGCGACAGAGAATGCCGTCGATCACCTCGGATTCGAAGTGAAGCTTGGCGAGACCATTGCCTTCGTCGGTCCGTCGGGCTCCGGGAAGTCTACGCTGGTCAAGTTGCTGGTCGGCCTGTACACGCCGATAGGCGGCACTATATACATGAACGGTATTCCCGTGGATGAACTCCGCTATAACCCGGTGCGGCGGCAGATCGGCTTTGTGACACAGGATCCGCAGCTTTTCTCCGGCACCATTCGGGAGAACCTGCTGCTCGTCAAGCCGGATGCGACCGATGACGAGATGTACGACGCGCTGCAAAAGTCTTCGGCCACCGAGTTGCTGGAGCGCTCCGGCAAAGGCCTCGATACGCGACTCGGCGAAAGCGGCTTGCGCGTCTCGGGCGGCGAGCGGCAGCGCCTGTCGATTGCGCGTGCACTCCTGCGCGGTCCGCGCCTTTTTATCTTTGATGAGGCCACTTCGGCACTCGATTCCATTACCGAACAGGAAATCACGACGGCGGTGCGCAGCGTGTCGGGCAGCAAGCAGCACATGGTGATCCTGATTGCGCATCGACTCAGCACCATCATGCATGCCGATACCATTCACGTTCTGGAGAAGGGTCGCATCATCGAATCGGGCACGCACGAGTCGCTGCTCGAGCAAAAAGGCCTCTATTATGCGATGTGGCGACAGCAGATCGGTGAGCGCGACGTCAGGTTGTTCCGTGCACCTGAAGCGCTGCCATTCGAGGAAGACGAGCCTGAGCCATCCCTTGTATGACGGTCGAACCGAATGTTATTCTCCCGGTCCAATGACTCGACGTTGATCGCTTCGAGAATAATTCTATTGGCGAGAGACACCAGACCCCAGGGGATCATCGATGAAGTTTATTGCTAGCGCCGTCACTGCGCTGACGTTCCTTTTAGCCGGATCGGCTGTTCTGGCAGACCGGACGATCACTTTCGCTCCGTACTCGGTACCGACAGAGGGCACCATCGCGCTCGCGGTTCCACAGGATGCTTGGGACGCAGGTGCTTTCGCCGACGTGGATACGGCAACCAATGGCGCGTTGCGGCGCGCGGTCAACGCGATCCAGTTCGGCGGCGAGCGGAACGAGGTTCTCGATTTGCCGGGCGTGGGCCCTTTTGATCGGGTCATTTTGATCGGCATCGGCAACGAGGCGCCGACGGCGCGCGTCATCGAGGATGTCGGGGGCATGGTCGGAATGCTGGGCGCTGACAGCACTGCACGTCGCATCGAGATCCTGTGGGCCGGTGACGAGGCCGATGCCGCCGCGCGGCTTGCCTTCGGGGCGTCGCTCGGCCATTACCGCTTCACAAAGTATCGGCATCATGACCCGGACGCTCCGGTGGTGGGTGAAGGCGAGTTCGTCTTTCGCACAACGGCCGGTGCGGGGAACGCTGCAGCGTATCAGTCGGAGTGGGCGCCGGTGGTGCACGCCGTCAACTTCGCGCGCGACCTGATTACTGAGCCGGGTAACGAGATCTATCCGGAGAGTTTCATAGAGCGTGTCCGTGAAGCTTTCGACGGTGTGGCGAATGTTCGAATTGACGTACTGGATGTTGCGGCCATGGAGGAGCTGGGTATGGGCGGTATCCTGGCTGTCGGTCAGGGCAGTAACAGGCCGCCACGATTGCTGGTTTTGCGTTACAACGGCGGCAACCGCGGCGATGCACCACTGGCTTTTGTGGGCAAGGGCATCACCTTCGATACTGGCGGAGTTTCGATCAAGGGTCGTGACGGACTATGGAGGATGAAGTACGACATGTCGGGTGCTGCTGCAGTTTCCGGCGCGGTGCTGGCGCTTGCCGGGCGGCGTGCGCCGGTTAATGCCGTCGCCGTAATTGCGCTTGCCGAGAACATGGTTTCCGGCACGAGCGGCCGCCCGGGCGATGTCGTGCACACGATGTCCGGTAAAACGTTCGAAGTCATCAGCACGGACGCCGAAGGCAGGATGGTGCTGACAGATGCGGTCTGGTACGCGCAGCAGGAATTCCAGCCACGTCTTATGATCGATATCGCCACCTTGACCGGCGCGGTGCGCACAGCGCTTGGCGACGAGTACGCCGGGCTTTTCTCACGGCATGATGACCTGGCGGAACAGCTGAGGGTGGCAGGCGAAATGTCCGGCGAGGAACTCTGGCGTCTGCCGCTGCATCCGTCCTACGCCAAGGATCTCCAATCGCCGATTGCCGACCTGCGCAACAGTGCCGGACCGGACGGAATGGCAGGCGCTGGGGTCGGAGCGCATTTCATCGGCGCCTGGGTCGATGAGACCACCCAGTGGGCACATCTTGATATCGCGGGCATGGCCTGGCTGGAGTCGGAAGGACTGCCGACATCTCCGCCCGGCGCTACCGGCTTTGGGGTTCGCTTGCTGGATCGTTTCGTACGTATGAACTACGAATGAGAGTGCATCCCGCGGTATGAAAATCCGCATTGGTTGATTGAATTTCTTACAAACGGTGCGTCGCGGGACGCATCAGAATGCGTGGTGTTGGGCGGCATAACCGCTGGCATGGACATTGCATCGATCTCCCTGTGAAAGCAACTTCCTTAAAGTCATCAGGAGAAATTGCAATGAAGAAACAGGAGAACGGTGGAGAAGGCAATCGCGAAGCCGACCGACGCTACCGCGAAGGCGTCAGCAAGACTGTCAGCAACACATCGTCCGACGAACGCGCCGAGAAAGCGCGAGACGTAAGCCGTGACGACCTGAAAAAAGCCCAAAAAGCCGAAGAAAAAGGAAAGTCCCGCGCCAAAACCTGACTCCGTAGGTAGTGCCCGTAGGTAGTGCCGGGTTTCTTGGTTCGTAGGTAGTGCCGGGTTTCTTCGTAGGTAGTGCCGGGTTTCTTGGTTCGTAGGTAGTGCGGATCCCCGTGTCGTGGGTATCTGTTGATATCACGCTATTAGTCGTATGGCGAACCCTGGCACGTGAGAATATCCTGCGGCCTGTTCGGTGATATCGGAGGCTGGGATGCCGCGCGCCCCGCGAATTCACGTGCCGGGTGGCTTCTATCACGTCACGCTGCGTGGTAATCACAGGCAGCCAATTTTCTTCACGCCTGATGATCGGCGGCTCCTCGATGAAATAATCATTGACGCACTTCACCGCTCATCGGCGCGCCTGCACGCGTATTGTTACATGTCAAACCACATCCACTTGCTTATCCAGGTGGACGATATTCCGCTTGGGCGGGTGATGTTGCGCATCGCGAGTCGCTATGCCCGTGCCGTGCAGTCGCGCCTCGGGACGACAGGACACCTTTTTGAGCGCCGCCATCATCCGATCCTGGTCGATGTCGACAGCTATGTGCTTACAGTGTTGCGATATATCCACCAGAATCCAGTCGAGGCAGGAATAGCCAATTCGGTTAGCGATTACCGCTGGACCAGCCATCACGCTTACGTCGGTAAAGTTGCGCAGCCTTGGGTAACTACAGATTTCCTGCTTGGCCTTTTTCATCATGACCGTGAATGTGCAGTTGACGCCTACCGGAACTTCATGGTCGACATGCCTGACCGGTGTCCGCTGGAAGATTGCAGTAAAAGTAATCCGCGCATTCTTGGCAGCGATGGCTTCGTCGCTCGAGTGACCGAGATCGCGCGAGAATCAACATCGGAAAAAGCTCTCGATGAATTGATCAGCGAAGCCTGCCGGCGGTTCTCAGTTTCAAGGACTGATCTGCAATCTCGCAGCCGCGAACGACATCTGACCAAGGCTCGCGCATGGATCGCGTTCCGGGCCAAGACCCTTGGTATCACCTCTGTCTCGCAAGTCGCTGCAAGCCTCAACCGCACGGAAGGCAGTCTGCGGCAAAGCGTCGCATTCCATGTCGGGCGTAGTCACTTCGAACGCTATTGAGACAAGTAGCCGTTTTACTTTGAATGCGACACCCACAAACCTACGAGAATTGGAACCCGGCACTACCTACGACCACACACCTACGAACAATGGACCCCGGCACTACCTACGGGTGTTGGTACTTATTTATGGTGGCGCTATGCCGGCACGACAGAATTCCTTATCCTTCGGTCCATGGAACCATCCCTGAGATTCATCGGCGGCCGCTTCGGCGCCGCCGTGCCCCTGCTGTTCTTCGTCGGCTGGGCGATCACTATCTCGGTTGCCGGCGTGCCGGACGAGCGCGGCCTGATCCTGGGCATGGTCGGCGGCCTCACGCTGGGCATGTTCCTGTGCCGTGACCGCTGGGCGGATTACGCCAACGCGGTGTTTGCGGGCATGGCCAACCCGGTCGCCACCGTCACCATCATTGCCTGGTTCTGGGCGGGTATGTTCGCGCAGGTGTTGCGGGTTGGCGGCCTGGTCGACGGGCTCGCGTGGCTCGGCGGCCAGACCAATGCTACCGGCGGCTGGTTCGTCGGCGCGACGTTTTTGCTCTCGGCGACGTTCGGTACGGCGGTCGGCACCGGGTACGGCACGACGGTGGCGTTCTGCACCCTGATGTTTCCTGCCGGCTTGATTCTCGGCGCCGATCCGGTGTGGCTGTTCGCAGCGATCCTCTCCGGCGCAGCTTTCGGTGACAACCTCGCGCCGGTGTCCGATACAACCGTCGTCTCGGCAACCACGCAAGAGACCGACATCCCCGGCGTCGTTCGTTCACGTTTCAAGTACGCAATTATCGCCGCCGTACCCGCGCTGGTGCTGTTCACACTGCTTGGCGGCAGTGACGAAGCCATCAACCGCGAACTGGCTGCCGAGTTACTGGCAGAGTCCTCGTCGCCGGACGGCCTTGTACTGCTCATCCCGTTCGCACTCGTCATCGGGTTGGCACTCAAGGGCCAGCACATCCTGGTCGCACTGACCTGGGGCATTCTCACCTCGATTGCACTCGAGCTGGGATTCGGACTTGCGCCGCCGGAGTCAATCCTTTTCTTCGATCCCGCCACCGCACGCGTGGGCGGCGCCCTGGTCGACGGCATCACCGGCTACATCGGACTGTCGATCCTGATCCTGCTGATCGTTGCCGGCGGACACCTCATGCGACTGGGTGGTGCTTTCGATGCGATCATCGACGGCCTGAAGAACTTCGCTCGGGCATCGGTCGCGCGCGCCGAAGTGGCGATCTGGAGCATTGTTTTCTCGCTGAACGCATTTATCACCATCAACACAGCGGCCGAAATTGCAGCAGGACCGGTGGTTTCCCAGCTCGGCAAGAAATTCCACCTGCACCCGTATCGCCGCGCCAATATGCTCGATGCAGTCACCTCGGCGATCGGTTACATCTTCCCGTGGGGCGGCGGCGTCCTGATCGGCTACCAGACGATTCGTACCCTCGAGCCGGAGTACGACTTCGTCCAGGCGGTCGCACCAACTGACGTCTGGGCCTTCGTTCTTCACGGCTGGTTTCTTGCTGCCGTCATGCTGATCGCGGCGATAACCGGATTTGGCCGCACCTACGAGGCAGAGGACGGGTCCGAAACGAAAACTCCTCCATCCGACCCGATGACCTAAATCCAATGGCACTTGCTTCAACCGTGAACGGGTCTCCCAGTCCCTGAACCGGTGTCGCCTTGAACTAGATCGCGGCTGTGCGCGCTTCCCTTAGTTCCGGTCGCCCCGGCGAATCACCTGCTTTGCAGATCGCAATCAGGTCTGAGTAGCGTTTGCGCGCGGATGCGCTATCGCCAGCCTCGGCGGCAGCACGTGCGGCCAACCAGGTTGCGCGGAAGCGGTTCGGCTCTTTACGAAGCGTAGCGTCCAGCTCCTTGAGTGCTTCCGCTGGGTTTCCGACCATCAGCAACATTTCACCGAGAAGCTCGCGCGCCGGTGCCAGTGGGCCGGGTGAGATAGCGCTTTTATCGGTTCTGTCCTCGGCAGCCGCGGCCTCGCGCAACTGATCGAGTGCTTCGTCCTGCCGTCCTTCGGAAAATGCTATCCAGGCGAGGGCCACTTCGTGCTGGATCCGCAATTGCTCGGCCCAGTAGGACTCCTTCGCCGCTGAAAGTTTCTCGCCAAGTCTGTTCAACGCCTCGGCATCTGCTTTGGCTGCTTCGGCATTGCCGCTGCGCGCCGCTCCAATGGCCCGCGCAAAATGCGTAATTGCATCGACATACGCAAATTGCGTTGGCTGCACTTGCAGTACAGCAGCATCGTTCCAGGCACCGCGCTCCATGGCATAGCGCGCCGGGATCGCTGCAGCCGCGTATAAGCCCGCCACGGGCGGAGCGGCACCGCCCAGCGCGGCCAGATCGAGTTGCGCAAGAATTTTCGGCGCCTCATCGACCACACCACGCGCCGCAGCGTCCTGCGCAGTCTGGAGATAGGCGTACACCTGGTAGTCCATCGCATGCAGCGCTTCAGCGGTCGAGCCGTCGCGAAGCGCCGTCTGTGCCGAGGCGATGTTCGTATCGATCGACTCCTGCCAGGCCCCCACTCGCGTAAAGGTGTGCGACGGCATATGCAGCGCATGCGGCGCCGATGGCGCAATACTGGCGTAGCGCCGCGCTGCTTCGAGCGCCCTGGACGCGAGCGGCGGGTGATCAAAGGCATGAATGATGTAGTGGGCAAGGCCGGGATGCTCCGGGTCTTCAGCGAACAGTTCTTCCAGAAGTGCTGCGGCCTTCAGTTGCTGCGCATAGGTCTTGTCGGTCGGAAGCGCCGTCTGGTTAATGGCCAGCGCATAGAATGCCGTGGCTTCCTGATCGTCCGGGTATTTTTCGTGCAGCCGTGCCATCGCCTTCTCATACGCGACGACGCGCGTGCGTTGGTCGACTGTTTCGTAATCCCGGTATAACTCCGTAACGGCCGCAATGTACGCGCGTTCGCGCGCTGTCGGATTACCGGTTGCCGCCGCGCGGTTCGCCGCAGCATGGCCGTCTGCCAGCGTCGCGGCGCTGCGCTGTAATGAGAAAGGGTTTGACCATTGCGTCATCGCCACGCCCCAGTGCGCCATCGCACACGACGGGTCGGCCGCAGTAACTTCCATAAAACCCTGCTTTGCCGTCGAAAACGAGAATGAATGCAGCAAGGCTACTGCGCGATCAAACGCTTGTGTGACTTCAGGGCTGCACGAGGTTTCGAAATGCACACGACCGAGTTGCTCGGGTGCCGGATGTTCATGATGCGGAACCTGCGCAAGAGCAGGCGCAGCCAGCAGAACAACGACAAGTCGATACAGCGCCTTCACAGGCTGATTCATGACGACCCCTCCTTTACCGCAGTCGAACAGCTTAATACTTTACTCCCTGACCGGATGCGCATCCACCGGCCCCTCAAAGGCAATAAACAGCACGCAATCCTCGTCCGAGTTGCAGGTCGCGTCATGCGCCAGGTTCGCAGGCCCGTAGGCATACGTGCCCGCCGTCAGCACCACCGGTGCCTGTCCCTCGTAACGGACCTGCATTTCGCCGGACACAAGGACCATACGTTCGGCTGACGTATGCGTGTGCAGGGGCGCCGTGGTTCCAGCCGGCAGTTTGAAGAACACATCCGAATTCGGTTCGGCAGGGTTGCCCTGCAAAACAGCCAGCGCGCAACCCGCCGGCATAAATTCCGGACACGGGCCCCATTCGATTGCTGTCGAATCGGCGGTCTTGGCGAAAGCACCCTCATCGCCATACACCTTGGCTGGCGCCGCAAGTAAGGCTATGACTGCCAATGCCACCAGCCCCGTTACGACGAAGCTGATAAGTGAAGTTCGTCTTTGTTCTGTCATACGTTTCTCCTCAATTGTTCCGGGGTCGCCGCGTCAGCAACGCGGTGACGCCAAATTGCGTTGTAAGCCAGTTAACCTTTCTGCAGCGCATGCACATCCGCTGTCGTCAGGCACTGGCCGCCGATACCCCAGTCACCGCTCTGGACCTCGTGGAACGTAACCCAGGTGACGCCGCGCATGTTCTCGCCTTCGACGCTGACCAGCGCGTCCGTGACTCTTTCGATCACTTGGCGCTTCTGTTCCGCGGAAAAAACATCCTTGATAGCATGAACTTGTACGTGTGGCACGGTTGTTACTCCTTTACATTTCCAGTATGTCCCGGCGGTAATGCGTGCCGGACCCCTTCTCCTTCAGGAATCCGATACTGGGCCTCTACCGGTTGAGCCAGCGTTGAAAGAAGCGTATGAATTGACACCCCGGACAATCTGAGTCGATTACCCTGAAACCGTACCTGCATCTGCTTGGCGACATGCGCATTGTCCATGGGCGCAAAGGCAGGCCGCTTCCCCAGTCTCGCAAGACACGCGGCCTGCTGGCTTACCTTGCTTTGGTCGACCGTCGTGTTCGCCGCGATGAACTCTGCGAACTGCTGTGGGACTCCCCGGACGATCCTCGCGCCGCACTGCGCTGGAGCCTGTCGAAACTGCGACCACTGCTGAACGTTGACGGCCAGACCGCATTGCTGTCCGAGAGGGACTCTGTCGCGCTCGATCACGCTCAGGTCAGTGTGGATGTTCGCGAAATCAGGACATTGCTCGCCGCCGCGCCGGAACGAATCGCGGACAATGACCTGCTGGACATGGAATGCCGGTTCGCAGGCACCAGCCTGGGCGGCCTGGACGAGGCCGGCACCCGCCGCTTTCAGCTCTGGCTGGAAGGCGAGCGTAAGTCACTGGATGACCTGCACCGCCACATTATTGCGCAGTTGATATCACGCACTTCGCTCTCGTCAGCCACCCGGCTGCAACTCGCTGCCAAGCGAGTCGCGCTCGATCCGTTGCATGACCCATCGAACATCGAGTACTTGCGGTTTTTACGGCAAGCGGAAGGTTTGCGCGAGGCGCAACAGGCGTTCTCGGACATGCACGAACACTATCGGGCCGAACGGCAACCGGATAATGCCCTGATGGCAGCGTGGCGCAGCATGTCGGAAGCGGAGGAATCGAAGCCTGCCACGGCAATTATCGAGACCGGAATCGCGGATCCGCTAACGCCACCGGGCACACCGGCGTTACCCGACCGGCCTTCACTGGCAGTACTCGATTTCGCGGATCTCGGCACGCATCCCGACGGCGCAATCCTCGCTCGCGGACTTGCAGTCGACCTGAACTCGCGCCTGGCGCAGCTGCCCAGCCTGTTTGTGATTGCCCGGCAATCTGCTGCCAGAATTGATACAGATCGCCTGACGCCGCGGGAGATCGGCAAAAAGCTCGGCGTTCGCTACCTGATCAACGGTTCGACGCAACGCCAGGCAAAGCGCGTTCGTACAACTGTCACGCTGATGGACGCCTGCGACGAAAGCGAGCTGTGGTCGGAACATTTCGATCGTTCGCTTGACGATACGTTCGAAGTACAGGATGAAATCACCAACTCGGTCATCGCGGCGATCGAGCCCGCCATTGAGCAGGCCGAGATGGCGCGTGCCCTGCTGAAACCGCCGGACAGTTTGTCTGCATGGGAATTTTTTCACCGCGGCCTGTGGCACTGCTTTCGATTTACGTTGAAGGACAACGAAATTGCACATCAACTCTTTACGGAAGCCGTAAGAATCGACCCGCGTTTCGCGCGTGCGCATGCGGGCCTTTCGTTCACGCATTACTCGCGCGCATTTCTGCATGCCGTGCCTGACGTGGAGCGCGAAATACGGGAATCGCTGCAGGCGGCGAGGCGAGCTGTCGATCTCGATGGCCGCGACGCGATGGGACACTGGTCACTCGGGCGGGCCTTGTTTCTTTCCCGCCAGCACGACGATGCGCTGCTTGCGATCGACCACTCTTTGGCAGTCAATCCCAACTATGCCCAAGGCCACTATGCGCGCGGATTCGTCGGCATACACGCGCAAATCGACGATGTCTCGCTGCCGTCGCTTGACAAGGCCCAGCGCCTCAGCCCATTTGATCCACTGCTGTTCGCGATAAAAGCGAGTCGCGCCATTTCGCTTGCCAATCAGGGCAAACACGCGGAAGCGGCATCATGGTCGATTCGGGGAACGCAGGAACCGAACGCTCACTTCCATATTTACGCCGTTGCAGCCGCCTGTCTCGAGCTGGCCGGGCGGTCGGCGGACGCCAGGAACAACGCGCGCTGGGTACTCGACCGCCGACCTGACTACACGGTGGAGATGTTCCGGCGCAGTTTTCCGCACAAAGATGAGGCCAGCCGGCAGCCAATGCTGGCAGCGCTCGAACGGGCGGGCATCGCTGCAAAATAGACGATGCACCGGCGGGACGAACGAAGCGGCGGTCAACTACCGCCGCTTCGGCGTTTAGCTACTCGCGTATCTGCGCTTCCCGAACACTTTCGATAACATACACGCGCGCGTCGTCGCATTCGTCGATTTCACCGAAGGTTTCGTCGGACAGATCCCGTC
The DNA here is from genome assembly GCA_964605635.1 of uncultured Woeseiaceae bacterium. Taxonomy (GTDB): domain Bacteria; phylum Pseudomonadota; class Gammaproteobacteria; order Steroidobacterales; family Woeseiaceae; genus IDS-8. The sequence goes on along the minus strand of CAZSDL010000015.1, from coordinate 4,540 downwards.
CATCACCATTGAAGAACCGTTCAAAATCCGCACCAATGTCTGCAAAGCTCGGCTGTGCGACTACAACCTTGTAGTCGTAATCGGCGTCACCGCCGCCCCACATCGGCATCCAGTGATAATAGCCGGCTTTGGAGCCCGACTCGGTAAGGTGAGCTGCCCATTTGACTTCCGCAGCCTGGATTGCCTCATAGCGCTGCCCTTCGTTGAGCTTGCAATCCATTATGGTCATCACACCGGACGTTGGTGTCGCATTGTCTGCCGGTGCCTTGTACATGGCGGATGCGAACCCCAGGTGCGAGCCGCAGTCGACCACAGTGGCATACGCGGCCTGTAACTCGCCTTGGGTAATCCAGCTATCAAGGTCTCTGCCCATCGCGTTGCCATCCTTGTAGGCGCCGAGCCAGATGATGTCGAATTCCTGCTCCGGGCCATAGAAAAACGGCGTCAGAAGCCAGGCGGCATAGCTTTCACTGTCGTTATCGTCCTGGTACTTGTTCCAGCGGTCGATCACTTTGTTGAGGTCTGCCCTGCCCTTACCGTCAATGTATGTGCAGGCGTACAGTTCCACGGGCAGCACTTTCCCCATGCTGTCGTTGCTGACTTGTGCCAGCCCGGGGCCGGATGCCAATAGCGCTCCGGCAATCGCCGCACAGGTCGCCAATTGAAGTTTGTTCATATTTCACTCCCAATTGATGGTTTCTTTTGATTTTTTGCTCTTGTTATTTGATTTTGGCGGACGCATACAGCGGTGCCGCTTCGGACCACTATAGTCCTACGGCAGCCGCACCGCTATTCGTTGTTTCCGGGGCTAGGAGTCTGCTCGGTAGAAGCGAATGGGCCGAAGTGGGGGCGCCGCAGGCCGTTCGGCTTCTACCGCGCAGACTCCTAGCGCCCGAATGCCGGTGAACAGCGGGAGCGGGAAGGAGAATCAGCGCTTGCGGCAAAGCGTCAGCCCGTCGCCGATCGGCACGAGACTGAGATCAATGCGTTTGTCGGCATGGAGTTTCCTGTTCAGGGCCCGCAGCGCGACGGTGTCGTCATCTGCTTCAGCCAAGTCCGCGACCTTGCCGTCCCACAGCGTGTTGTCAAAGGCAATCAGCCCGCCAGGCCGCATGAGCACGAGACAGTGCTCGTAATAGTTGTCGTAGTTGGTCTTGTCGGCATCGATGAAAGCAAAGTCGAACGCGTATTGGTTGTTCGGATCGCTGAGCAGAGCGTCGAGCGTCTCGAGTGCGGGCGCGATCCGCAGGTCCATCTTCCCGGTAACACCAGCTTCATCCCAGTAGCGCCGCGCAATGTCCGTGTACTTCTCACTGGTATCGCAACAAAGAACACGTCCATCGTCGGGCATCGCCATGGCAATAGCGAGGCTCGAGTAGCCGGTAAACGTACCGATTTCGAGCGCACGTCGCGCGCCGCTCAATTGCACCAACAGAGCCATGAACTGCCCCTGCTCCGGAGCGATCTGCATGTTGTGTTCCGGCATGTCCGCAGTTTCCTTGCGCAGCCGAAGCAGTACCTCGGGTTCGCGAAGGGACACCGAGAGCAGGTACTGATGCAGCCGGTCGTCGAGGTTGATCGTACGGTTGGACATGCCGCTATGATGCCACACCAGTGCGAAACGCCGCCGGCAAACCTTCCGCGGGTAAAGCCACTGACGGGTGGGAAACGCCTGAGGAAGCTCCCGGCTTTTACGACGCGGCTGAACCTTAAGTGATCCTTAAGGCCGATGGCACGCATTTAGGCGATGTGGCAAATGGCCCGCCGTCGAAATTAACGACCCGAAGCAGCGCGAAGTTGCGTCGGTGGCACCAGTCGTTGCCAGATAACGCTCGGGTTCTCGGCAAATACCAGTTCTGCGGTGGCGGAAACGACGTGCCAACTGCGACCTGCCAGTTCGCGCTCCAATTGGCCGGGCGCCCAGCCTGAGTAACCTATAAACAGGCGCAGACTGGCTGTGTCCACGGCGCCGAGCGTCAGGGCATCATCGATCGGCAACAGGTAAACATCGTCGACAACCGAGCGAGCGCCCGCCGGCGGTGCATCCGAGCGTACGAGGGCACGCAGGCTCGTCATCTGCACCGGGCCACCCCAGTAAAGTTCTCCGCTATAAGCAGAGAATGCATCCGGTGCATCCAACAGTTCATCCGGCGTAACGTCTGTCGGCCGATTGATCACGAGACCCATTGCACCGGTCGCATCGTATTGCAGGAGCAGCACTACGGTTTTGCCAAAATAATCGCCGTGCAGATCGTCTGCGGCCACCAGGAACCTTCCGGCAGCGGGCACCTGGTCGGCGACAGCCTGTGTGCACAGGCAGCAAACGGCAAGCGCGAAAAAAGTCGTGAATCGTCGCATGGCCGGTGGAGTATAGGCTTTCGGCGGTTGGAAATGGGCTCTCGCGGGCGTGCGCGTCGTTAGCGGTGGCGGCCGCGCTTGCCGGTGGCCCAACCTTCCCAGACGCCGAAGTCACGCATTGACTGCTCGATGCCGCTTTCCTCGATCAACGTTGCGACTTCCTCGTGACTCAGTCGCTGCAGGCGTGACGACGAATTGGCGAAGCCCCAGGTAACGGCCGCGGCAATCGCCGAATTCAGTTTCAGTTGCCGCTGGTCGACTTTATCGAAGGTGTCCGACTCCGCGTGATAGTTTGACGCGTAGTTGGCGTCCTGCTGCGCCGCGATGAGGTTCGGGACACCCTCGATCATGAAGTCGAAGTTATCCGTGCCGACCAGTGCGGCATTGACTTGCACAAACGGGCCCAGCCCCGCGACAGGCAGCAGGTGTGCATCGACCTCGTGCACCAACTCCGCACGCCCGCCGGTAAAAAATCCGGTGATACGTCCCGTGCCAATGTCAAAGGAGGCCGCCACAACGTGATTGTCCAGCTCGCCCTCATGCTGCTCGGTGTACTTCCAGGAGCCGACCAGGCCCTGCTCCTCGCCGTTCCACAGCGCAAAGCGAATCGTTCGACGAGGTTGCAGCCCCAGCCGGGTGATCTGCCGCGCAATATCGATCAACATGGCGACGTTGGAACCATTGTCCAGAGCGCCGGTGCCGAGATCGTGCGAGTCGAGATGCGCGCCCATCAGCACGATTTCTCCGGGTCGCTCACTACCACGAATCTCGCCAATGACATTCCGTGCCGTGTAGTTGTAACCGGATTCGACTTCCAGCTCCGCTTCCAGATTGAGAGATGCGCCATCGCGAATCAGGCGCAGCGCGCGCAGTGCATGCTCGCGCTCCATCAGTAATATCGGGAACGGATTCTGTGCGGCCAGGGCAGGCAGACGGTACAGGAGATTCTTCGGCCGCGACGACATGTACACGATTCCCGCGACACCGGATTCACCTGCACGCTGATCGCTCGCAGTCGATGCGCCGTATTCGGCAAAAAGCCCGGCCAACCCCACAGTGTCGTCCAGAACCGGCGTTTCGATAATGACCCACGCAGCTCTCGCTGCGTCGCCCAGCCGCTCGAAATCCTCGACGGTGCCGGCGCCGCCGTCGAGAAGTCTTGCAGCGAGCTTGCCGCCGGTGCCGCGCGAAAATGGTTTCGCGATAACGGAAACCGGGATCTCCACATCGCCGCTGATGTGTGCCGAAATCGCTTTTTCCTGCCATTGCATTGGCATCTCGAACGCCTCGGCACGGGCAGTGACCTCCGCAGCAGCAAAACTGGCCAGCGCCCACTCGACTGCCGCTTCGTTTTCTTTCGTGCCGGTAACCCGTCCGCCAATGCTGTCGGTGAGATCCCGCAGGTCATCGATAATGGGCGTGTCCGCGAGCATGGCGGCGATGAGTCGCTCGGTGTCTTCGTCGGCCTCACAAATTCCGACTGGAGCTAACACTGCGACTGCGACAAAAACCAACAAGTGCGTACGCATCTAAGTCCCCCGCCCACTATTAGTTCAGGAAATCGAGCGTGCTATTATAGGAGTGCGCGTATGATTGTCACACCGATGCTGTGGGTCGCACACCCGCGGCGGGGGGATTCCACATTGGCGAGGCAAGACTTCATGCTTTGTAGAAATACCAGCCTGTATTCGCTTTTTTCCCTGATTCTTTCGACGTTTATAGTCTCCGCCTGCGAACGGCCCGATGCGACAGCGACTGCTGCCGGACAGAAAGATCCCGTAACCTACGAAAACATCAACGCGGTTGACACATATGCCAACCCCGATGTGCTGGTCGATACCGAATGGATGCTTGAGAACCTGGCCGATCCGGGTGTTCGCGTCATTGACGTAAGCTCAAAGCCGGAAGTCTATAACGAAGGTCGCCTGCCCGGTGCAAGCTACGTGCAATGGGACTCGCAACTCGTTGATCCCGACAACCCGTTTGAGGGCAAGATACTGACGGGCGAGGCGTTGTCGGAGCTGATGAGCAGCCTTGGAGTGACCAACGACGACACGGTCGTTTTTTACGATGACGCGAACAACCTGTTCGCGGCGCGTGCTTACTGGGTCCTCAGATACTACCGGCATGCGGATGCAAGAATCTACAACGGCGGTCGCAAGAAGTGGCTGGCGGACGGCAA